>DATNFX010000459.1:0-5014 GCA_035606195.1 Pyrinomonadaceae bacterium | reverse complement strand
TGCAACCGCACGCGCTTTTGCTCGGTGCCGTGAGTCGCAAGCAGGTAGGCGCCCAGGACCAGGAACAGTGCGAAGACGAATACGAGAAACGATATAACCATTTGCTTACATCTCCTCGAAGAAGACACGCGGCAGTTGTAGTCCGCAAGCCTTCAATCGTTCGGCGAATCTTGGACGAATACCAGTTGGACGGAAGCGACCGAGTACCGTGCCCTCTTTGTCGACTCCCTGCCTCTCGTACTGGAAAATTTCCTGCATCGTGATCGTCTCGCCTTCCATGCCCGTCACTTCCGAAATTGACGTTACGCGACGCGAGCCGTCCGACATGCGCGCGACCTGCACGACCAGATTCAAAGCCGAAGCGATCTGTTGTCGCATGGCGCGATCGGAAAGACGCATACCCGTCATCTGAATCATTGTCTCGAGACGTGCCAGCGCGTCGCGCGGCGTGTTGGCGTGAACCGTGGTCAAACTACCGTCGTGACCAGTGTTCATAGCCTGAAGCATGTCGATGGCTTCGCCACCACGGACCTCACCGATCACGATGCGATCGGGACGCATACGCAGCGCGTTCTTGACGAGATCTCGCTGAGTAACTTCACCGCGACCCTCGATGTTTGGCGGTCTGGTTTCGAGCCGGACCACGTGCGGTTGCTGAAGCTGAAGTTCTGCTGAGTCTTCGATGGTGACGATGCGTTCGTTTTCCGGAATGTATGCGGAAAGCGCGTTGAGCAATGTGGTTTTGCCGGCGCCAGTACCACCTGATATCAGAATGTTCAGACGCGCAGTGACAACCATCTGCAGCATGTCTGCAATGTCTTTGGTGAGCGCTTTGTAATCGATCAGCATCGACATCTTCAGCGGATCAGAACCAAAGCGACGAATCGACACCACTGGGCCGTCTATCGAAAGCGGCGGGATGATTGCGTTAACACGCGAACCATCCTGTAAACGCGCGTCAACCATCGGTGACGACTCGTCGATGCGACGTCCAACTGACGAAACGATTCGTTCAATTACGCGCATCAAGTGCTCGTCGTCTTTGAACTGCACGTTGGTGCGTTCGATTTTGCCGCGACGCTCGATGTAGATCGTTTTGTGTGAGTTAACCAGGATGTCGGAGATAGTCGGATCTTTGAGTAACGGCTCGAGTGGCCCGAGTCCGAAGAGCTCGTGCTGAACATCGTTTACCAGTCGCTCGCGTTCCGAGACGGACAACGGCATGGCTTCCTGAGCGAGCACGGCCTCGGCCAAGCGCGAGACTTCCGCATGGACCTGTTCCTGAGTCAGTGCTTGCAGCTTCGTCAGGTCCATCCGGTTGATCAGAGTCCGGTGCAGACGTGCCTTCATCTCCTGGAACGACGCCTGGCCGGTTCCGTCCGCAACGGTTCCCGGCGCGTTGGTGCTATTGTTACCGATTAATCTTTCACGAAGTGCCATAGTGTTTGTTCACCTGCGGGGCTGCCGCTTACACCTTCTCCATCGAGGCTTGAAGTTTTAAATTTGGTTGGGCCGACTGCTTCTTGAGCAGCGAAGCCCAGAAAGGACGGCGTTGCTTCGAGTGATCGATTGGCGCAACACCGAGCGACATCTGCTCTGCAATGCGACGAATCTCCATTGCGATTTTTGAAGTAGGCTCGGCCTGCACGAGCGGCGTGCCGAGATTGATCGAACCGACGGCGGTTTGGTAGTCACTGGGCACAAAAGCAACTACCGGTTCACCCAGGAATTTTTCGACTTGCCTGAGATCGAGATCGATCTGCTTGCTCCAGCGGTTGACGACGATGCGTACTTTGTTTCGCGGGTATCCCAACCGATCGAAGATCTCGAGGGCTCTTTGCGTACTGCGAATCGCCGGAATGTCGAGCGTCAAAACGAGAACGATCTCGTCTGATTGATCGAGAGCTGCGAGAGTGATCGAGTCGAACGTGTGCTGCGGGTCGAGCACAACGTAGTCGTAGTGATCGCGCAATTTCTCGAGCACTTCAAAAATGTGTTGTGGCTCGATCTCGTCCGCGGAGTCGGCCTCGTGCGGAGCGGCCAGCAAAGACAAGTGCGTCGAGTGTGGGGTTACGAGGCTGTTGATGAGTGTTTCGTCGAGACGCTGGCGCTTCTCGCACATGTCGGCGATGGAATACTTCGCTTCGAGTCCTAAAAACAACGGCAGGTCGCCGGCCTGAAGATTCAGATCGACGAGAACCGTTTTCGAGTTGGTCGCAGCGGCGAGATTAGTAGCGATGAACGACGTGCCGCATCCACCCTTGCTGGAAAATACGGCAACCATGCGGCCTTTCTTCTTCGGCGCTTCGACCTGGTTACTGGAGAACTCCGAAACTCGATCAAGGACGGTGCGCAGTTCATCCGAACTAATCGGTATACGTAAAAACTCGCGCGCGCCTGCACGCAGGCTCCGTAAGATCATATCCGGGGACGCATCCTGCGCAGCCGAAATAAGAGCGGTGCCGGGGCATTCGCGGTTCAGCCTTTCGATGAAGTTGACGGCGTAATCCGCATTCGCGCCGAGCGCGATGATCGCCGTTGCCGGTTTCAGACGAACAATCTCTTCGTAAACCTGTTCGGTGTCGTTACCGCCGGCGAGCAGCTTCACGCGTGGTTCTGCTGACAAAGCCTTGCGAATGTCTTTGAAGTTTTCGAGTCCGGTACTGAGGACTACTACTGAAATTGGTTCGCTCATCTGTTCCTCTGTTCGTTAATTCGAATCCCACCGCCGGCGGCTGTCGTGAATTGAAAACTATTTGACAGAGTGCCTGGGGGTTACGGTAGGACCATCGCAATACTGCAAGGCCGGCCGATTGGTTTCAGTCCGGAGCGATGTTCGATCGGCTGGCGTACTACTGGCGCCATCCGGCAGTGGATTCGAAACTTGAGACTGGCTACGTTCATTTGCTCCCACCCTTGTTCTGACCCTTGTCAATTTATTTATTCGGCGGAAGCACACCAACGCTTTCACCGGTCAGCGTAGTGCTGTAAGCCGGCATCGTGATGGTCGTGCCAACCACTGGAATGACAAACTGGAATTGATAACCGGTAATACCAACTGAAACCGTCCCTTTGTTCACGCCAACGTTCGTATAGTCAACGGTAACGTTGCCGGTCGTAAGATTCGGAACAATTGGCTGTGTACCTCCAGCTTCGTCACCGTAAACGACTACATTTTTGACGTTTCCCATTTCCGCAGCCGTATGAAGCGTTGCGTAGCGAGCTCCCCGCCGGGCGGCATCCGTTAATGCGTTGTGTGTCCACAGCGCTCGTCCGAATTCGACCACTCCGAACATTGACGTCAGCAGTACTGTCACTGCGAGTGCGAATTCCACCAACGTTGCGCCACGTTCACTTGAATCAAACCGTTTGAGTTGTTTCATATTATTTACCCCTCTTTTAGCCTGGGGGCGGTTGAGTGATCAGGTAGCGCATGGTCACGCTGGGCTTCACGTCAACGGCCATGTTCAACCCGGTAATCTTGGCTAAAGCGCCTAAGTTGAAGACTGGTTGATGCGTGTAACCCTGGATTGAAACGGTTACTGTTTCGGGTATCGCGGCACTGCCACCCGAATAAGAGATGTTGACCTGGCTCGTTGACAGGCCGCTCAGGATTGGCGTTCCGCTGCCGCCGGTATTTCCGTACACGACGATGTTGGCGGCAGCACTGTCACCGGTCCCCTTGAAAGTTGCACTCAAATACCGAGCGCCCCCACGAGCTGCTTTGGCCAGCGTGGTGTACTCGTAGTAGTAGCGGCCAAATTCAGCAGTCGCCGCAAACAACATCAAGAAGAGCGGTATAACTATGGACACCTCGACCAACTGGATACCACGCTCGTCTCCGGTGAAACGCTGCAGCAGGCGAGCCAGCCGGCGTCGATTTCGAATTCTTCGAATTCTTGCATGCATGATGTCACCCTACTTATAAAGAACTGGCACGGCCGAGTTGTCGATACCTGGTCCAGCGCCGGGGTCGTAATAACTATTACCGGCGAATGCTGTGTCGGTAATGTATTCCGCTTGCAGTTCACCACCGTTACCTCCACCGACAGAAGACTTCAGAAAGAAGACACCGAACCTCGTGACGGTAACTTCGTCGCGACCTTCTGCGGGCGGTGCCGCGGCAATTGGAATGAATACGACACGCCGTCCTTCAGTACCTGGATGGGTGGGTGCTTTGAATATTTTGTTGTCGGCGTATTCGTTGTAGGTGAGGTTCTCGGCGATATTTACGTCCGGTGGGTACCTCCCCGGATCCATACCAGCCGCATACTGATCAAAGCGCGTGTTGATTCCCTGGCGGATTGCACCTGAGGTTACACCTGGCTTTGTCTTAACTGTGGAGCCGACAGAAAGGCACCAGTTAACGCCAGTAGCCATTCCCTCTCGATCACCGGCACCGCCTGAGTATATCGGCGCCAGCAATTGATAGTTTCCTGGAGAGAGTGCACCTCCGGGAGCCAGACGAAATGTGTAAACATGATTTTGCGTTATCGGGTTGGCAGGATCGTCGAGCACGAACGCAGGCAGCCACGGGCAGAGCACATTCACAGTGACTGAATAACCTGCCGTTGCTGTGGCGTTCAGGTTCTTCGTTTTGCCGAGGACCAACGCCGCGAAAGACATGCCAACGGGCTCACTAGGCGTCGTTACCTGAACGAAACGTATGTTGACCGGCGCCAGCGCTGCTTCTCCCTGGCTCATGTATGGACCATTGAGATTGACTGCGAACAGGACGTTGCCAGGATCGATCTGCACGCCAGTTTTGTTGAATTCGTACTTATTGAACGTATTGGTTGCGCGGAATACCGCGTCACTAATGCCTTGCGAGTGTCCGTTCAAACCGGAGACGCCGGCCAATGCTGCTGCATCGGCCGCGTTCTGTAGTTCTGTTTTGGTCAGATACAACCGGCTGATATCAATGCCGAGACCAACTGCGAGCAGTACTGCCAACATCCCGATTGCGGATGTTGCCAGTACTGAACCTCGCTCTCGTCTTCTCTTTTCCGCTTGT
>DATNFX010000458.1:0-5930 GCA_035606195.1 Pyrinomonadaceae bacterium | reverse complement strand
CTGATGTAATCAACGATCGGCGAATACAGCGTCCGGGAGGGACCGAATTGTGGAAATCACCAAGGCACTCGCAGCTCTGCAACCCCTTTATGGCAAGGACAATGTAGAGATCGTAACGACCGACGGGCGGCGCGTGCGTGGAACAGTTCGCAGCATGAAAACCACCCAGGCCCTCATCACTCCCAGCGTAAAGATCGAGATTGCAAATGGCCAGATCGTGAAGATTCCGTTCCCGACGATCGCGGAGATCAAAGACCACAATCAATAAATCCACCCACAGATTACACAGATCTCATTTTTGTAAGAATGATTCTGTGTAATCTGTGGATGGTTTCGCGTTTCGCCCTACTTGACGTATAGTACGCCGTTCTATGCCTTCACCTCTCATCATCGACGATTTTGGTGGTCGGATTGCATCGGTCTGGTCGGAGTTGCGCCCGGCGACACGCGGCCTCGTCGAACGTGCTCTGCAAGCCGCGTCGACCGGCACTCCACCGGTGCGTAATTTTCAGTACGATGCTCGCGCAGATATTGAACTCAGCCGGTTTCTCGCTGCGCTCGACGATCGTGCAGCAGAAAAAACCGACGCTCTCGATCCGGAAAAAAACGGCAAGCTCAAATCGATTGCTGAGACCTGTGCGGCAGTGCTGTTGGAAAAGACCGAATCAGCCGAAGTGTTCACACAACTCGTGCGTCGCGCGCACATGCAAAGAGATTATCGACGCATCGATAGTCTCGCTGATGCACTGACTTCCCGTTTTCCGCCCAGCGAGATCTGCGAACTGGCGCGCTCGGAAGACATCATCGTCCGCGAGCTCGCAAACGAGGCACTCGCTCGTTGCCCCATTTCGGTGCTGGCAACACTGCTCAACGATCCGATTGACTCGGACACCGCGCGCGCAGCTCTGCGACGACAAGTTGTTGAGTATGGATCAGAGGAAGCCCGTCAAATAGTCAATGCTCTTGATCAGGCTGACGAAATGTGAGCCGCGGATGACACGGAAATAAATCCGGATTTTATCCGTATTATCCGTGGTTAATTTGATGGAGCCGTTCTACGACCTGATCGATTAACCAGTTTGGAGTCGAAGCACCAGCCGTCACGCCGACCTTCTTCACACCCTTCAAATCAGCCGGATTGATTTCAGCCGGAGTTTCAATCAGAAAACTTTTGGCGCATTGTTCCTGGCACACCGCCAACAACTTCACGCTATTGGAAGAGTGGCGACCGCCGATTACGTAGAACGCGTCAACCTGGCCGGCAAGCGCGCGCGCTGCGTCCTGTCGATCGCGAGTCGCGGAACAGATCGTATTGACGACCTGCGGTTCGGTGTCGGCCTTTTCTCGTACCGCTTCTGCAACTTCCAAAAATGTCTGTAGCTTGATCGTGGTTTGCGAAACGACGAGCGGTGAGCGCAGCGGCGGAAGCGAGGCCACTTCGCCTGCGTCTCGCACGACGTAAGTATTATTCGGTGCGTATCCGACGACGCCAATCATTTCCGGATGATCCGGATTGCCGGCAACGACAACATCACGTCCCTGTCGCGCGGCTCGTTCTGCGAGGTGCTGAACGCGAGTTACAAACGGGCACGTGGCGTCGATGACTTTGGCGGCGCGTCCTTCGAGTTCGCGCTGCACCTGGGGCGTGACACCGTGAGCGCGGATGACGGCGATCGTGTCTGCGTCAGCTTCTTCGGGTGAATCGATCGTCGAAACACCACGAGCGCCGAGTCGCTCCATTTCCTGTGCGTTGTGAATCAGTGGACCAAGAGAGCGAATCGGGCGCACGCCCTCTTCGACCGCCTCTTCCACCATCTCGACGGCACGCTCGACGCCAAAACAAAATCCGAATTCCTCTGCGAGTAAGACTTCCATAAGAGCCCTCAACCGAAAGCCATTCTAGCACTATCAGCTTTACGCCTGCACGATAGGCCGTGTTCCGGCATAAATATAGGTCCTATAGGACATATAGGACCTATTACGTTGGTATGCCGTTTCGGGCGATTGATTCCATCAGGTTGCAGAAGCGGTCGAGCTCGCCGAGGGTGGTGTAGACGTTCGGGGTGATGCGGATTCCCTTGAATTCTTCGTGGACGATTGGCGTCGTGAACACGCGGTGCTTGTTGAAGAGATAACTGCCGATCGCCGTGGGCTCGATGCCTGCGATGTTTACATTCGCTATCGCACACGACTGGTTCGGATCGAACGACGTATTGAAGCTGACTTTCGGTACGTCTTTCAAACGGTTCATCCAGTAACGCGACAAGTACCTCAATCGCGCTTCCTTGCGCTTGCCGCCCAGGCCGTTATGAAACAGCAACGCTTCGCCAATCGCGAGCCGCGGCGCTGCGGAGTGTGTGCCGATCTCTTCAAACTTGCGAATGTCGTTAGCTTGCTTCGTTTCGGCTGCCATCAGAGGCCAAATCTTCTCGATCTTGTCGCGCTTCACGAATAACAAGCCGCTGCCTTTCGGCGCGTAAAGCCACTTGTGCAAACTCGTACCAAAATAGTCGCAGCCCAGATCTTTCTGTTGGAAGTCAAACTGCGCATACGAATGTGCGCCGTCGACGACCGTCTCGATTCCCTTTGCACGCGCCAGTTCGCAGATTGCTTTCACGGGCGTAATCTGGCCCGTGATGTTCACCTGGTGGGAAACGAGGATGAGCTTTGTTCGACTGGTGATTCCTTTTTCGAAAGCCGCCGTGATCTCGTTCAGATCTTTTGGCGGAATCGGGATCTTCACCATCTTCAACACGAGACCTTCACGGCGTTCGCGCTGTCGCAACGTAGTTACCATGCGCGGGTAATCCTGCGTTGTGGTGAGTATCTCGTCACCCGGTTTAAAATCCATTCCCATCAAAACGATCTCGAGCGACTCAGACGCATTGCGCGTGATCGCAATCTCTTCGCGATCGCAACCAAACATCTCAGCCAAACCGGTGCGAATGGTTTCTGACTGCGGTTCGAGCAGTTGCCACATCGTGTAAGCCGTGGCGTCTTCCTGCTGCCAGATGTAACGAACGAGCGCTTCGGTAACGATGCGCGGGCTCGGCGAGACACCACCGTTATTCAAATTCACAATGCCACGCGTGACCGTGAACGAATTCTGTATGACGGACCAGTAGTCTTCGTCCATCGCGACTTGTTTCGGCGTCAGATGCGCAACGTTTCGCGACGCCGCTTCGACTTCTTTCAGAAGCGCACCCAGCGTTGGAACGGCGAGTGCCGCGAGTCCAAGACTCTTGCCTGCCAACGAAAGAAAATCACGACGATCGTTTTTGAGGTTCCGCATGTTTGTCGCCCTCCTCTGCGGTTGTAATGAGGTTTACTTTTTTCGACTCTGGTAACCCACGCGCGTGATTGCGACGCGTTTCTCCTGATTCGGGTTTTCAGTTATCGTCACTAGAACCTTATGAAAGTCTTTGCGTGTATCGTCAGCCGTGGGCTCGTAACCAATCACGTATTGCATTCTTATGTCGTTGATAATCTCAGCGGCAACCCGTTCGATATCTGTTTTTGAATCCGGGAAATATGTGCGGCCGCCCGTATCAAGCGCCAGTCTCGTCAACAACTTCATCGCTTTGTCGCGGCTGCTGGGCTTCAGTTCATTTGTGAGAGCGATAGTAAAGACCTGAATGTTATTCTCACCGAGTAGTTCAAACAATTTGTCTTGTTTGTAAAAGCTCACTCGATCCTCGCCGTCAGTCACGAGGATCAGGATACGGCGCCGTAACTGCCCCGTGTCTTTCAGTTCCGCCAGCTTTTGCGCACTCAGGTAAATAGCATCCACCACAGCCGAGAGTCCGCCCTCGATGTAGAACTGGTCGAGAGCTTTGAACAAGGCCGTCTTGTTTGAGGTTGGTTCCTGCTGAACGTATATTTTGTCTGTGCTAACAAACCGAACAACAAACGTCTCGTCAGACGGTCTATTGCTCGAAACAATTCTCCCCGCGGCGCCCAGAATCTCGTTTATCTGAGAACGCATCGAGCCGGAGCCATCGATTACGAGTCCATAGCTGAGCGGAACTTCCTTGTTGATGAAAAATGCGATCTTTTGTGGAACGCCGTCCTCTGTAACCTGAAAGCTTTCTTGCGGTACATCGAGCACAGCCTTGTCGTCGGGATTGGTCACACGAACGTGAAGAATGACGGTTTGAGTTTGCTGTTGGGCCAACGAAGCGCAGCTTAGCCATAGCAAAAGCGCAAGGATGAAAAAGCTGCCGGTGAGTTTATATTTCATTCGTCCTAAGAACCTTCATAAACTATCTCGCCGTTGATTACTGTCATCACGTTGCGCGTCTTCAAGATCTGGGGCGCTGGTATCGTCATGATGTCGGCTGAGAGGATCGTGAAGTCCGCGAGTTTTCCGACTTCGATCGTGCCGCGCAGTTGCTCTTCAAATGCCGCGTAAGCGGGCCAGATCGTGAACATCTTGAGTGCTTGTTCGCGAGTCACTGCTTCTTCCGGATGCCATCCTTCGCCGGAAAATCCCTTCTGATCTTTCCGCGCGACGGCTGCGTAAAACTCGATCATCGGCTCGCCGCGTTCAACCGGCGCGTCAGATCCGCCCGGCACGACCACACCCGACTTGATGAAACTCTCCCACGCATACGCGCCGGCCAGGCGTTCGATGCCCAGTCGACTCGGTGCGAAGAATAGATCGCCGATGGCATGCGACGGCTGCATCGACGGAATGATTCCGAGCTTCGCAAAACGCGGAATGTCAGCCGGATTGACTATTTGCGCATGCTCAACACGCCAGCGTGGATCGGCAACCTTTCTTTCTGACGCCGGTACTGCTTTCAACGCCGTTTCGTATTCGTCGAGTATGAAACGATTCGCCTTGTCGCCGATCGCGTGTGTTTCAACCTGAATGCCTTTGCGCAAAGCCTCGACCAGCATTGGTCGCAACTCTTCGACTTTTACTGTCAGGAAACCGGAAGTGGCAGGAGCGTCTGAGTATGGTCCAAGCAACGCGGCGCCGCGTGAACCGAGTGCGCCGTCAGAAACCACTTTGATCGTCCTGACAGTCAAACGGTTTCCAAACGCGCCGATAGTTGGACCCTCGTTGATCAGGCGAGTCGCATTTGGGCCTGGACCATAAACGGCTTTGTAGATTCGTAACTTGATCGTTCCCGCCGCGTAGAGTTTTTTGAAGATGTCGACGTCGCCGAAGCTGCCGCCCGCATCCTGAATTTGCGTCCAGCCGAGCTCGATATCTCTCTTTACGCCGAGCTCGACAGCACGTTCTTCGTCTGCTCGTGTGGTTGGCGGAACACGTCTACGGACCAGTCCCTGCGCACTATCGAGCAACATGCCGTTTGGCTCACCGCTGTTCTTGTCCTTTGAGATCTCGCCGCCGAAGGGATTTGGAGTGGACTTGTCGACTCCGCCGAGTTTCAGTGCTGCGCTGTTAGCGACTGCGCCGTGACCGTCGGCGCGGCCCAGAATCACAGGATTGTTAGGCGACACTTTGTCGAGGTCCCAGCGTGTCGGGAAGACAGGCGGTTCCCAGTGCGTTTCGATCCAGCCACGACCAGTGACCCATTGGCCAGGTTGCGCCTGGTCCACTCGTGCTTTCACTTTTGCGAGGAGATCGTTGAGGCTGGTGGTGCCCTCGAGATTGAGAGTCATTTCGCGCTGGCCGACGCCGGAAAGGTGCTGGTGTGCGTCAGTAAATCCCGGCAGCACGGTGTTGCCTTTCAGATCGACAACGCGCGTGTTTGTGCCGACTAATTTCTGTGCTGCTTCGTTCGTGCCGACAAAAACGATCTTGTCGCCCTTAACTGCGATCGCCTGTGCTTTCGGCGACTTGTCGTTGGCGGTGTAGATGTTGCCGTTCTTGAAAACGATATCGGCCGCAGATTGCGGCGCAGGGACCACAAGCGTTAAGAGAAGCAGACTGGCTACTAATAAAATGACTTTCATTT
>DATNFX010000457.1:0-11347 GCA_035606195.1 Pyrinomonadaceae bacterium | reverse complement strand
AAGGCTTTCCGCGCCGCGATGGAGAAAGTCAAACCATCGTTACTCGAACCAGTGATGGACGTCGAGATTGCCGCGCCGCAGGAGTACGCCGGCGACATCATGGGTGATCTCAACTCACGCAGAGGTCGCGTGCAGGGAATGGAGACGAGCGGTAAGCAACAAGTCATCAAGGCGCAGGTGCCGATGGCCGAAATGCTTAACTACCAGTCGACACTCAACTCCATCACCGCGGCACGTGGTTCTTTCCACATGCAGTTTTCCCATTACGATCCAGTTCCCGGCCAACTAGCGCAGAAGATCGTCGAACAGTCACGCGCTGAGGGACGCATCAAGGGCGGCGAAGACGAAGAGTAGAGCCACAAAAGGCACAAAAAGCACATAAGGCACATAAGAGCTATTTGATCTCTTATGTGCCTTATCTGTTTTTGTGCCTTATGTGCTTTTTGTGCCTTTTGTGGCTCTATTCGGGATTGGTCTTCCTGGGTTTCAGTGGCGCGAACTTTGGACCAACACTGGGACCTTCCTTGACCGTGTAGTCGGACGGCACTTCGAAGAGCGACTTTGCGGGTTCCGCGCGATTGACGTTCGTGAGTTTGTAAGTCGTCTCGCCGAAACGAGGATCACTGTGACGCGTCATCACTACGAGTTGCAACTCCGGTGAATACCACCGCTCACTGACGATTACAATCGGTCTCTCGTTGCCGATCTCACCGGCGGGGATTGTAACAGTCGTACGCGTGCCTTCGGCTTCAACACCCTCGATAGTTTGTTTTCCGAGTTGTTCCTTGACTTCGTTGGCGTTGGGACCTGGCTTGGTCTTGTAAACAAACGTCTGGGCCGCACCGGCCTCAGCGCGCAATTGGTCCAGATCTGGATGAGGCATCTTAACGCCCTCACCAAGTGGTGCGGTCATGATCATTTTATCGCCGGGTCCTGTTCCTCGTTCAACTTTGAACTCGAAATGCTGGCCTTCGATAGTAGAAACTACGGCTCCGGCTTTATCGAGTTTCTTTTGGAACTCGAATGTGAACGGAACGCTCTTGTTGGCCGTTTTTGACTTCGAGTCGAGGGTGAACGTCACGCCCGCAACAGGATCATTGATAAAGATCGTCTGAAATGGCTCTTCTCCGGCGCCGAAGATGCCGAGTCCTTTCAAACTCTGTTCGCGGCGCGTGCGGCCTTCACTGTCGCGATAGACCGAACTGGTCATGCGGTTGATGATGCGATTGCCGTCGGAGAGTGTTTGAATCGTTTCTGTAACCGCTTCCCCGGAGTACGGAGCACCTTTCACGACCTTGCCACCAAAACTCTCGGACGCGATGAACACGATGTTCGCGTCCGGCGGCGGTGGTGGTCCACCTTCGGGCCCCTGCATCACTCGTTGCCTGATTATGACGTTACCTTCCGCCCCAGCCTGCTGCGCAAATGCAACACTTGCGAATGCCAGCGACACAAGCGCCGCTGCGATCAGAAATCCCGATATTCGTTTCATCTCTCTTCACCTTTCAATGCTACTGAACAAAACGTATGGCGCGGGCCGTTCCATCGACCCCGAATAAAACGTCAGCCTTAACTTTTTCGTTGTAACGGTCCATGTTGACCGGAAATCCGAAGTTTGCCAGCGCCGAACGCGGCAACTGAACTCGAACTATCTGCCCGCCATCCTGAAGACCCGCAGTACTCATGTAACTGAGCGGGATAAAGTCGGTCGCGATCTCGTTCGTCACGTGATTTGCGACTTGTGTGTTTGGAGCGCGACGCGGATTAAAGGGCCGATTACGCCGTGGCTTTGGAATGGCGGGCAAAACATCGTCATCCGGAACTGGACCATTGTTAGCAAACTGCGGCGCAGGGCTTTCGACGATTCGAGGATTCCTCTGCGGCTCCTCCTGGCGCTTGGCCTCGCGAGGATCATCAACCGGTCGGCTGGTCCAGCGAAATACAAATACGCTGATCGCGATCAATAACATCGCGGCGACTGCGGCCACCCAATACGCAGTACGTGATTGTCTTCGTATCACAGGAGCAGGAACAACTGCCTGTCGCGCACGAAAAGCGTGGAGCAAGTTAGCCTCGACATTAGCCGGCGCTGCCAAGGATCCCATTTCGGCGGCCAGGGACTGCAATCCGCGCGTCAACATCACTTCATCGCGAAGTCGCTTGGCACAATCCTCGCACGCGTCAACGTGCGCCAGCGCTTCACCGCGTAACTCGGCTGCCATCATCTGACCACGAGCCAGCTCACTCACCACACTCTCAAATTTTTGACAGTTCATGCGAAACACCTCGCTGACTTCACAGTCGCCGAACTCGCTTCTTCAAACTCCCCCATCGGTCTCAACTTGGCAAGCAGAAGCGCCCGCGCCCTGTGCAAACGCGACCGGACTGTCCCGATCGCGCAACCCAAAATCTCCGCCGTCTCGCCATAACTAACGTCCTGAAGCTCACACAACACGACGACTTCACGATACTTCGCCGGCAAACTCAATACTGCTTTCCGCACCGATTCAATCGTCTCTGCACGCGTCAGATCTTCAAGCGGACACAAATCCGTGCCGGGTTGCTGCAGAAGCGTGTCATCGTCCGATTCGTCGTTGAGCGGCGACAGCAGTTGTTCGACTCGCAAACGCCGTAGCACGTAATTTCTGGCAACACCGAAAAGAAACGCACTCACGGATCCGCGGGCAGGATCAAAAACATTTCCCTCACGCATCAGAAACAGAAAAACTTCCTGGGTCACGTCCTCAGCGATCGACTTAGACCCGCTCATCTGGAGCGCAAAGCGATACACCCCGGCCTGGCGGCGACGATAGAGGAGGGTTAGTGCTTCATCGTCGCCCGCCAGCATCGACCGTAATAATTCAGTATCGCTAAGGTCGTTTTTTAGGTTCATTAATCCTGTTTGAGCCCGCCGGTCATTGGTATTCGTTCCGGAACGTGTGAAAGTTCCAGAATCTTGGGCGACGGGGTTTCAGGGTAAAAAGCGCTCGCGAAATTCGACTGTATTCTGCCGCAAATCGAGCCATTCCGCGAATATCTGCGGGTTTTGGAGCCAAACTGTCAGCCACTCGGCGACCTCAGCTGCTAGTTGTGTGTGGGAGGAGAGTGAATCAAGTTCGGATTTAAGTGAGCGAACGGCTCGGCGGAGATGCTCCCGCTTTGTTGGATCGCTTTCCACCTGCTGAACTTTTTTGATTAATCCGAGAGCCGCTTCAATGCTGGTTAATTCGAGGTCTTCCGCGGTGAAGAGCAACTGTTTTTCACGCCAGCGTGCGTCGGCTTGAAGAATCTCGGGATGTCTGAGGGGCGCCCCATGATCGGCGAGCACACGAGCAATTGACGCAGGACCAATTGAAGCTCCAAAACGTTCCTCAAAAGCAATCCCAATCAGTTCGAGCTCAGAGGCACTAACAACCTCAGCCCCCAAACCTTCCCACACCTCAACAATGAATTGCTCTTTAGTCATAGCCACAAAAAAGCACAAAAGGCACAAAATCTCTTTTGTGTTTTTTGTGCCTTTTTGTGGCCTACTTCTCGATTTGTTTAATCAAGCGCAGGGCGTGGTTGCGGGCGATGAGCGGGATGTGTTCGTCCGTGCTCATGTCGTGAAGCAGTTTGAGGAGCTGGCGCGGATCCGATAAGCCGTCTCGTTTCAAAAGCGATTCAAAAAGCTCCATCAGCTTCGGTGCATTGAGCGGCTGGTTCTCCCGCGCGATAGCGATATCAAACACAAGAATCGCCTGATCCGCAGCCTTCCGATATTCAGTAACAAGCTTCGAGGCGTCCGAGTTATTCGTCCAATTGAATTCAGCCACGCGTTTGCGCTCGCCACGCTCCATCCCGATGCGCATCGTGCCAAGATGAGGAAACTGTTTGTTTGACTGGTAGTTTGTTTCCGTATCAAGAAACTGCAGGGCTTGCCACGACGCGTTGATGCGAGCGAGAGCGTCGGTCGAAAATTCGATCGGCTCACTTATCGGTGTATCTCCATCCAACCGTTCAAACGTAACCGTGCCTCGTCCATTCTGATCGTGTTCGATAACGATGTGTTTGATGTAAAACTTGGGCTGTGAAAACTCGTAGGTATATTTAACCCGCTCAGTCTTTGCCGTCGCGCCGATTGACGAAGCATCCCCACCTTGCTGCGGACGTGAATTATGCTTCGCGCCGCTCTGATTCTGCGCACAAATGGAAATCGCCGCGCTCAAAACTATCAGCGCGGCGGGGAGACCTTGCAACAGTAACCTTTTCTTACTCACTCAAATTTTACCGACACCAGCTTCGAGACGCCTGCCTCCTCCATGGTCACGCCGTAAAGCGCACGCGCCATCTCCATCGTCCTCTTGTTATGCGTGATAACAATGAACTGAGTGTCAACCGACATCTGGACGACCTTATCAGTAAAGCGTCCCACGTTTGCTTCGTCAAGTGGAGCGTCCACTTCGTCCAGGAGACAGAACGGCGCCGGGCGATAATGGAAGATTCCCAGCACGAGTGCAAGCGCCGCCATCGCCTTCTCACCACCGGACAACAGCAGCACGTTCTGCAGGCGTTTACCTGGCGGCTGAGCAACTACGTCGATACCGGATTCGAGCACGTCGTCGGCGTCGATAAGACTCATTTCGCCTCGTCCACCACCAAACAACTCCTGGAACAACACGCTGAAGTTTTTGTTGATCTGCTCGAACGCATTTCGGAAGCGCTCACGTGACCGGCGTTTGATCTCGCGCAACGCTTCTTCAGTTGCGGAAATGCCTTCGACGATATCCTGACGCTGAACGGTGAGGAAGAGTAGACGTTGCTCCGCTTCTGCAAGCTCCTCGAGCGCCATCATATTCACGCCGCCGAAACCTTCCAGCCGGTTGCGCAACTCTTCGACACGCGAATGGCTCGCATCGAGATCGAAGTCTTCCGGGAAAGTAAGCTCGCGAGCGAGATCTTCCAATGACTGGCCCAGCTCCGTCTGACAGTTTTCATGAACGAATGTCTGGCGTGCCTGTGCCTCGGCTCGCTGCACCTCGAGCGCGCCACGAGAATCTCGCACTTCAGCCGCTCGACGATTTAAGTCAGACAACTCAGCCGAATACTCGTCCGCCTGTCTGCGAGCGTCGTGCAGCCTGTTTGAGAGATCTGCGATCTGCTCTTCTTCACGAGCGCGGTCACTTTCAACTGTACTTGCCGCGAGTTCCAGATCAGCGATCGAGAGTTTCAGCTCGTCACTGCGGCCCGCCATCTCTGCGAGATCCATCCGGTAGCGATCGACACGCGCCGCAAAATCAGCGAGCTCGCCTTCAGTTCTTCTCAACTCTGCGGTAGTGGCGCGCCGGCGTTCAGAAGCAGCAGCCGCGGCAGCTCGTTGCTGCGTGAGCGATTCGCTTTCGGCTTCCAACTCACGTCGCAAGTCGGTCAACAACGCTGAGGCTTTAATTACGTTGTCCGCGGCCGTTTCACGCGCCTTCTCAGCAGCTTCAGCTTCCAACAAAGCCTGCGCCCGCCGGTTCGCGACTTCCAACCGCTCTTCCTCGACGCGCATGGAATCTTGTCCGACGACGCGCATGTGACGCTCAGTCCGTTCAACTTCCTGCTCGAGCGATGTCGTCGTGTGTTCGCGCGCGAGTGCCTCGCGTTCTTCACGACCAATTGCCTCATTTAGGGTAAGCACTGCGTCTTCAAGTTCAACGAGACGGGCGCGAGCGTCTTTCGAGGTTCTGCCGGCAGCGTCAACTTCGCGCGCGAGTGCCTCGGCACGCGTTTCGAGTTCCCGTAACTCTCGTTTGAACGCGAGCAGACCCGCACCTTCTTCAAGATCGCGAGCATCGCCTGCGTTGACGAATTGTCCGCTGGCAATCCAGTCACCATTCAACGTCACGTACATTTCGCCGGTCGCGATCGACTTGACCATCGCTTCCTCGAGATTCGCGGCCAGCCGTGCGTTTACTTTCTGTGGCAGGGTCCGTTTGAGAACGGTTACCAGCTGTTCCGGAGCACCCAGTAGATCGCAGATGCGCAGGTCCTCTCGGATGCCTTCGCCCGATCCGTTTGCAAGGAGCAGTCGCTCTTCTAGCCTGCAAGCGAGTGCGGTGACTGTGTTGGTCTCGATTTCATCGCTGCCACCATGCAAACCGGCCACGAGGAAACTCGCCCGACCGCCGTTGTTTTCGCGGAGCCATTGAGCGGCGCGAACGGCATCGTCAGGCGTCGGCACCACGATCGATTGCAGCGACGACCCGAGCACGCCTTCGACTGCACGTTCCCACTTCGCATCAACATTCAAAGCATCAGCAAGCGTGCCGATGAAATGAAAATCACGCGGCGTTTCACTCGGAGAGAAGATGAGTTGCACGGCCGGAGAGTAATAAGCGCGCCGCTGATCAAGTTCTTTTAGACTCTCCAGCCTGTGACTTGCACGTGAAAACTCGTCGCGTACTCGCGTCAGTTCGGCTTCCGTGTCGCTGACAGCTTCGTGACCGCGAACTACAGCATCGACGGCGGTTTCCCGTTCAGCATGCAGCTTCGCTACACGGGCTCGCGCGTCGGCCAATTCGAGCGCAAATCTCTCTGCTTCGAGTTTTCTCTCGGCATGCTGCGTAGCCGCTCGATCGCCTTCGCGCGCGAGGCCGTCGGCTTGTTGTGACAGGCGCTCGAGAGTGTTTTCGAGTTGGCGTGCAATCTCCCGCACTCTTTCCGCAATAGCAGTTTGCGCCAGCAACTCAGCACGTGAACTCTCAATCTCGACTTCTGCCGCGTTTGCGCCCACCAGCTTCCCGGCGTACGACTCTTCAGCCGTTCGTAGGAGCAGCGCACTCTGGTCAAACTCCGCACGCAGCCTCGCATCTTCTTCCTGCAAACGACGGCACTCGCCTTCAATCAGCACCAGGCGTGATGTCAGTGCTTCGATTTCGGCAGTGACTTCGCCCTTACGCTTTTCAATTTCGGTCAACTGCTCCTGCTGGTAGACGCACTCACGAGCCTGCCTGTCTCGCAGCAGCACGGCTTCAGCCGCCGCCGCGCGAGCAGTCGATAGTTCGTCCTCGAGATTGCGTGCTTCGTGGGTTGCGGCGCGTGCAGCTTCTTCTCGCTTGCTGAGATCGTCAGCAAGCGCTTGTTCGAGCTCCGTAATCTCTGTGAGCCTGGATTTTGTTTCTTCGAGGGTCGTCGCGAGTTTCTGATCTTCGGCGACGTAGACCTGGCGCAGCAACTCGCGCAGCTCTTCGCGCAATACGCCGTAGCGGCGCGCCTTCGCGGCTTGCCGTCGCAGGCTGTTTACCTGCCGATCGATTTCGGCAACGATGTCGGAGATACGCGAAAGATTACTGCGGGCCGATTCAAGACGTGCTTCAGTTGCTCGCTGGCGAACGCGAAACTTGGTGATGCCGGCCGCCTCTTCAATGATCGTGCGGCGGTCCATCGGCTTGGCGGAAAGAATCTGTCCGATGCGGCCCTGCTCGATGATGGCGTAGTGACCACCAGCCAGACCGGTTCCTGAAAAGAGATCCTGAATATCGCGCAGACGACAAATCCTGCCGTTCAGTAGATACTCACTCTCACCCGATCGATAAAGCCTGCGCGTAACTGAAACTGCTTCACCGGGCGCAAACTCGAGCGCGAGATTGCGGCGCCGCCAGTGTCGCTTGTATGTCGCCTTCTGTACCGGAGCCGCCTCTGAAGCAATTGCTTCTAGAGGAGCAGCTTCGGGCGCTTCAGTTCCTTCAGTGACCTCAATGACCTCAGTGACGTCGACCGCCGCGACTTCGACTGCCTGCTGTTGTTCCTGCGGCAGGATCTCATCGAGGTTGACCAATCGATCGTCGATCTTCTCGAGGGTCGAATCGATGTCTTCAATATCGGGTTCAGACTCCAGCACTTCGTCGCGCACCATGTGCATGACGACTTCGGCCATGCCGCTGGGCTGACGGTCTCGCGAACCCTGAAAGATGACGTCCTTCATTTCACCGCCGCGCAGATGCTTGACGCGCTGTTCGCCCAAAACCCATGCGATGGCGTCGGCGACATTGCTCTTGCCGCAGCCGTTGGGGCCAACGATGGCGGTGATTCCGTCTCCTGTGAAGATTATTTCGGTGTAGTCGGCGAAGGATTTGAAACCAGTAATTTCCAGGCGTTGGAGTTTGAACATTACGGGTGAGCCACTATAAGTTGGAGTGCTTAGAAAGTCAACCACAACTTAAAGTGAGGGCTCCTTAACTGAAGTGAGGACCACAGTTAAGCATCCGCGTTTATCCATGACTAACTCGGAACGTACTGTAGGGGCGGCCCTCCGTGGCCGCCCTCGGTTTGAACACGGGCTCAAGAACTTCACGGCCTCGGTCTCAACGAACATGATTAAACCGAGGGCGGCCACGGAGGGCCGCCCCTACAGTACGTCCGAGTTAAATCAAGGCTGTATCGGATTTTGAGTCGATGGGGGTCGCCGCACATACAGCAGCAACTTCACCCCCGGCCGTAATTCAAAAGTTCCGCCCTCTTCTTTCGACGGCACCTGCCGGTATAACTGGCCGAAATTCGCCTCGAGTTCCTGTTTCTGATTTTCATTGGCGATGAGCATTGGTTCACTGGAGGCAGCCATCCGCCCGAAATATCCCACGCGACTGAAGTTTCGGAAATACCACGGCAACGGCCAGTAGTCGGGACTCACGATTGTTATTCCCGTCAGGTCTCCCGAGTTTTCCTTCGCAATTTGTTCGACCTGCGTGACCAGGTCGAGAGTGCCGCGCCGCGTGTGCGCATACACGTAAACATACCTCGTATTGTCGTTGTCGTAGTTAACGAAATTCAGGTCGATAGACTGGTAAGTCGCCACCGCTACTGCCACGAACAAGACCGCCGCGGCCAGTCTCAACTGCCCGTGGTCCATGTCGTAAATCGCCTGGATCGTATAACCGGAAATCAGCGCGAGTGGTATAAGGAAGTTCAGCATCAACCACGGCGTCTTATAAGGAATGAGCGAGTAGGCGGCGATGAGACCAAAGGCCCACAACGCAGAAAAGAGCGCGAACCAGTTTTTCGGCTTTAACACGACAATCACCGCTCCGGCGGCGCCAAGAAGTAATAGCGGCGACTCTATGCTAACGAGCCACCTCACGTACTGATCCGCTGAATGCACGTGCGCTTCGGTCCCGGTCTTTTTCCAAATAGCAAACGTCTGCAGCGAATCCATGATGCCTTTATTGTTAGTGAGGAACGAGGAGTAGAAGAGCAGGTACACCGCAAAGAAAACAAAGAGCGTCGTCGCGACGGCCGGTATGAGACTACCAGAACCTCCCATTTCATACATGGTGCGACTCAGCTCACCCTTGATGCGACTCCAGAGGCTAAGCGGTTGGTTTCGTTTGCTTACTTGAACAGCCGGTTTACGATTGAAGTACGAATAGACGAGCGTTAATACGAGCGAGATGATGAGCACCGCCACAGAGATCAGCGCCGTCTCTTTCGTCGCAAAAAGAAGTGCGACGCAAGCAGCTGCCCAAATCAAATGACCCGGTCTCCGCGTGTCATAAGCCCATACGCAAGCCACCACGATTCCGAGTGTAAAGAAGACGAATAGCGACTCGTGAATAAAGTAGCGGGAGAGATAAACAGCACCGGGCGAGACGGCGATCAAAAGCGCCGCTGCGAGTGTGGCGACCGTTCCCAACCGGCGGCGCAACAAGAACACCAAAACGATCGTGCCAAGCCCGAAGAGGACCGTTATGAGTCTGATATTGAATGTAGTAAGGCCGTAATTGTCGCGAGTGGCCGAACCGAATAAGAGTTTCGTGATCCACGGGATCACGGCTGAGAAGTAGTAAAGAGTAGGACCGTGATAGTTCGCCGGATCGTACTGGTAAAAACCCTCGCGCACGAGCCGCACCAGAAAGTTTCCGTTGACGCCTTCATCATGATGCAGCGGCACGAGATTCAGGTTATAGAACCGTAGCACGGCAGCGATCAGGAAGATTACGATTGCTCCGATTCGCCATGCCTGCTCCGGCACGTCCTGTATACCCTGGACCGGAACCTCACTCTCCGAAGGCCGGCTCTTCGCACGGGCCTTTGGATTGCTACTTGATTTTGTAGAGTTTGTACTCACCAACTTCTCCAACTTTCTGAAAGCGTGTAAGGAATACTTCGTTGACTGGAGTTACAACTCGCTCCTGAGGTCCAACTACAAGATACTCGATGCCGTATTTCCTGATTAACTGTTCTGCGTCCGGCGCGCCAAGGTAAATGCGTTTGATCTCCCCTTCTCGCTGCACAAATTGAAGCCCGTGAGTCCAGATGTGGCCCGGGTATCCCATGAGTGAACGACGGCCGGTCAGAAACACCGGAGTGTTATGAACTGGGGCATGAACGATCAATGCGCGAGGTGCTGTTTGAGCTTTCACCAATTCGGCAAAGCGAAGTCCCGCCGCATCGAAGACCTGGTATGGCATTCGAGGCAGAGAAATGCTCGCAACATCGAGTGCTCCTGCGAGTGTGACACAGACAAACAGAACAACTGCGAGTAATCGCCGCGTTCCTCTCTGATGCCAGAGTCTCGCCAGGAGCAAAGCAACGATGGGCGCAGATGCGAGCCACCAGTAGTAGAGAACTTTAATGTTGTCCCAGATCCACGGAGCCATCTTGATAAGGTTGGGAATAATGAAGCACAGCGTGAATGGCAGATAGAAAAGCAGGAGCCGTTTTGGAACCAGATATCCTTCGCCCCTGATGAGAACTGCAATCAGCAGCAGAGGTATGAAGAATCCCGTATTCATAAACCAGAACAAGATCGGATTTTCCTGTCCGTGGTCCCAACCTACTTCCCACGCAAAGAAACTGCCGGCATCCACTGAACTGTGGATAGTCGACCAGAGCAGTTGCGGAATCGCGATTACAGACGCGACGGCAAAGAATATGAACCAGTCGCGCCAGCGCCGTTGAATCAGCACGAGGCATCCCGCCATTCCCATCACAACAACAAAACTATGAGCATGGACGAGGGGCAACAGTCCGGCTGCGACGCCGGCAGCGATCATGCCTCGATTGGCAAACGCGACACGCGTCGCTTCCTGCTGCTGCCAAACGCTCTTTTGCTTTTCGCTCGCGCGTGTCTTTTTTTTTCCGGTTTCAGTTGCCTCGGGCGTACGTTTCTTGTCGTTGGCGATCCACCAGTATGTGAAAGCGATGGTTGCCAAGGGCAGTCCCATCAGAAATCCACGCTGCGGGATCAGAAGGGCGGAGATGGCGTTACCCCAGCGCCACGTCGTTTCGGGAACAACCGTGAATGAAGGAGGCGGGTCCATCAAGACGCCCAGGAGGCCGCCTTCGTTTGTCCCGGCTTTTGCAAACAGTTGTGTCCAGCCGAGAC
>DATNFX010000456.1:0-8283 GCA_035606195.1 Pyrinomonadaceae bacterium | reverse complement strand
GATGCCTGTGTCACGCGTCCCGATTCATCATAGGTGACCGTAACAACAACTCTCTTGGCGCCGGGTTTTACAGCGTCTACGGGTGCAGCAGCAGCTGTCGGGTTCTCTGCGGCCTTGGCAGCAGCTTCCCGAGCCTTACGTTCCTTTTCACGCTGACGTCTTGCTGCTTCCGCCGCTGGGTCTTCAGTGGCTGGTTTAGCCTCTGTGCTCGATGGTTGCGGCTGCGCAGGAGTTTCCGGCTGCGTGCTTGCTGGGACTGGTGTCTGGCTCATAGTCGCAACCGGTGCTGCGGCCTTCTTGCTGTACCAACCTGCAGGCACGCCGATCACCGCCACGCTCGCGAGGATGGCTACCACGATTGCTCCCACAAACAGTGGCTTGCGACTCTTTCCAGACTCCTTACTAAAATTAAGAAACGCGGGCGGGAATGATCGTTCAGTTTCTGAACTGATCTCGACACTGGCGTCACTGCTCTTGCCTGTCAGCTCATCCGGATCGTGAACATAGTCCGAAGGAAATGCGACGCCCGGTGCGATGTTCTCATCCAATCGCCTCAGTCCTTCGAGCACCACCTGCGTCCATGGCTGATTGATGGTGCGGCTGCTGGCTTCCACGTCAGCGCTAAATTCAAACTCAGCATTCGGAAGAGTCAGCGCATAGTAAACGGCGTCGATTCCATGCAACACGCCGATGCGCGCATCGACAACCGAGCCTGCCTGCAAATAAAAATATCCAGCGCCCTGCGGATACAAAACTTTGAGACGGCCGCTTTTTCTTTGATTACAGAAAAACTCGATCAGTTCGGAAAGTGAAAGGTCGCTGAGGTGTCCAGTTAATGCCATGAGAACAAGTCCCTTCTAGGAGAACAGTAGGTTGGAAAAGAGGGAAGAGGATGACGCGCCGAAAGAATCAGCGCGCCATCGAAGGTAGGTTACTGAACCAGCGCGAACTTGTAGTTGATCACGCCGGATACTTTTACTGGTTGACCAGAAAGCTTAGTGGGGGAAAACTTGGCCCTGAGCGCAGCCTGAACTGCCGCTTCGCGCAGGATCTGTGGACCACTCGAAGCATTCGCCGCAACCACTTTGCCGGTCTCGTCAAGAATCACATCCACTGAAACCACGCCCTGAACTCTCATTCGCTTTGCGGCTTCGGGATACATTGGCGGGGGCAGCGTTAAGGCGGTGCCGTTGAGCACTCCACCAGAAACAGGCTTGAGAATCGGCTTCGGTCCCGGACTCGGTGGCGGTTCTGAACCGAGGTCCACCATCTGAGCCTGCTGATTCGAGTTGACTGCCTGGATCTTCAGATCAACGGGAGCGGACGCGAGCTTCGTGGCTGACGATGAAGCCGATGGCAAATCAGGAACAGGAGCCGCTTTTTTGTTGTCGCCCTTTTTATTCGACTTTGTTTCAGGCGCCGGTTTGTTGACAGGAGGTGCAGCCACGGGAGTAACGGGCTGGGGTGTGGTTGCAGCTCCGGGAGTGACCATTCGCACCATGTTCTCGTCGAGGTAATACATGATCGAGCGATAGGTGACTTCGGTTGGCTCGAATGTTATTCCGCGAGAATCGACGACCGCGACTGAAGTCGTCATCTTGCTCCAATTGCCGGCGAAGTCGAATTCATACTTGTAGATTTCCTTGCTCAACAGGGTTCCATCCGGGTTGAGCATGGTCATCTCACTGATATTTCCCTTTTCGTCGTACTTGTAGACTTCCTTACCCGTCAGGGTCGAGCCTGCAATGGGAAAATACTGATTCTCGATTTTGTTGCCTTTGATGTCGTAGGCGACGACTTCAACAAGCGTGTGTTTGGCCTCGGTCTGGGAACCGTTGGCAGTGAGTAGCTTGGCAACTTCAGTTCGCACGCGTCGAACGGGGCCAGTCAAACCGTCACGGGACCTGTCGCTTTCAACCGCTGGATTTACGGCTGGGGCACTTCCGGCTTTTGCTGTCAGGGGATTTTGAGCACTTGCCACGGCGCTCACAACCATCAGGCAAAGCGTAACTAAGCAGAATCGGTTAAGCATTCTAGACATTGTTTTCTCCATCATTCGCTGAGGCAGGCCAGCTTTGGAAAGATTAGTGAAGGCGGGCAGGTCACACTTTATTTCCGTCAGGACGCCCAACGGCCCAACACATACTAACGAAGTTAAACACAATTTGTCTACTGATTAATTATTAGAGCTTTTCGGAACGAACGGTAGGGGCGGCCCTCCGTGGCCGCCCTCGGTTGGTACACGGATTCAAGGTTGGACGACCGTGGGTGTGGCGAACACGATTTAAACCGAGGGCGGCCACGGAGGGCCGCCCCTACAGTTCGTTCCGCAGTAAGAGGGTGTCGGTGCGGCTGGTGGCCAACAGTTCGTGGGCGGTTCGATAGACTTCGGCCACAGAGATCTTGTGGACCGAGGCGCTGAAAATGATGCGGTGCTGTTCGCCGATGGGCGTGTAGCTGTGCGGATCGGGCCGATCGAACAGCACGATAACCGGCGTTCCGACGGCTGCCGCAACGTGCACCGGGCCGGTATCGTTGGAAATAAAAAGCGTCAGTCGCGCTTGTGCCGAGACTAGTTGTCCGATGGTCAGCCGGTCAAAGAAGATTGTCTTCGCGGGAAATACCGTCTTCATTTGCGGCACTGTGGCTCGTTCCTCCGGTCCGGCGAAGACAATCACTCGCACCCGGTCATTTCGAATCAGGTGATCCGCGACATCGGCAAATCTATCGACTGGCCAGATACGCCCGGCATGTCCGGCGCCTGGAAAGAGCCCAACCAGCAACTCTCCCGATTGCGCCTTCTCCTTTTTCAGCATCGCTTCGACAGCAGCATCATCAGCGGCGCTAGTCTTTAGGACTGGCGTTCTCGGCGGATTCTGAATGCCGAGCGGTTTCAGCAGCTCCAGGTAGCGATCGACCAGGTGAGCCTCAGTCGGTTCTTTCTGTGGGCGTGGTTTGAAATTGGACAGGAAATCGAGCGAGCGATTCTCGCGACGCGAGTAGAGACGGTGCGGCGCACCGGAAAGAAACCCGAGAATGTTCGTCTCGTAGTAACTGTGAAGGTCGATGACAAAGTCGTACTTTGCTTTGCGAACGGTGGAAACAAACTTCGTGACACGTCCAATCGAAACGAGCGTTGGTCCATCCCGCAATCCGACACGATCCACTTCGAGAATCTCGTTTGCATAACCGGAAAGACTCAGCAACTCCTTACCCGGCTTGCCAACAGCCACAGTTATCTGCGCATTCGGAAAGCGGCTTCGAATCGCTCGCAACGCAGGCAAACTCATAACGACATCGCCGAGCTGCCCGAAATCGATAACGAGAATGTTACGCGGATCGAACACGGCTAAATATTTCTGAGATCGATTCCCGTCATCTCGGCTGGTTTTTCCAAACCAAGCAGACCGAGCAGTGTCGGAGCTACGTCTTCGAGTGCACCGCCGCTTCGAAGTTTGACTCCGATGGACTCTTCGTCGATCAAGTGAAATGGAACGGGATTCGTCGTGTGCGCCGTGTGCGGGCTACCCGTGATGGGATCGATCATCTGTTCGGCATTGCCGTGGTCGGCCGTGATCAGCGTGATGCCACGGGCTTCCCGGATACGCTTCGTGATCCAGCCGAGACACGTGTCGACATACTGGCAGGCCTCGATCGTTTTATTCAACTTGCCTGTATGGCCCACCATGTCGGGATTCGCGAAGTTGATAACGAAAACGTCCGATTCGCCTTCGTCAATTCCTCGTAACACTTTGTCAGTCACCTTGAATGCCGACATCTCAGGTTGCAGATCGTACGTCGCGATCTTTGGCGACGGCACGAGGAGACGTTGCTCACACGGAAACTCCTTTTCAACACCACCGTTGAAGAAGTAAGTCACGTGCGCATACTTTTCAGTTTCGGCCAGGCGATAGTTGCGGACCTTGAGATCACCCCACGCTTCGGCAAGCACGCGTGCGTGCTGACGTGGCGGAAACGCGATGGGAAGATCGAACGTGTGGTCGTACATCGTGAAGCACACAAAATGAACACGCGGCCGATCCGCAATCTCAAACTCATTGAAACCCGCGATCGCCAAAGCCCTCGTTAACTGCCGCGCCCGATCGGGCCGGAAGTTAAAGAAGATCACCGAGTCGTCGTCTTTGATCGTCGCAACTGGAGAACCATCCTTGCGAACGATCGCAATCGGCTCGACGAACTCATCGGTCACACCGCGCTCGTACGATTCATTGATACCGGCAACCGGATCTGTTGCTCGTGCCCCAATCGCCTTGGTTAATAAATCGTACGCACGCTGCGTTCTTTCCCAGCGCTTGTCCCGGTCCATGGCGTAATACCGGCCGACGACGGTCGCGATTTCGCCGCAGCCGATCTCGGCCAGCTCTCTTTGCAGCGCTGCAACGTAATGAGTAGCGGACGATGGCGGAGTGTCGCGTCCATCAAGAAAGCAATGCACGTAAACGCTTTTGAGGCCGTGGTCTTTTGCCATCTTCAGCAAGGCATAGAGGTGCGTCAGAGACGAGTGCACCTGACCATCGGACATGAGACCCATCAGATGAAGAGATTTGCCGCGCGTCTTCGCACCGTCAATTGCTTCGGTTAGTACTTTGTTTCGGAAAAACTCGCCCGTTTCGATCTCGTGATCGACCAGCGACACATCCATGCGAATCACGCGACCCGATCCGATATTGAGATGTCCGACTTCCGAGTTTCCCATCACGCCCGCTGGCAGACCAACACGCGAGCCGTGTGCTTCGAGTAATGTGCTCGGATACTTTTCAGAGAGCTCGTCGTAGAAAGGAGTTGTGGCAAGCGTGATCGCGTTGCCCTCACGAGAAGCGGAATAACCCCAACCGTCGATAATAATCAGGGCCAGCGGCCCTCGTTTCTTAGCCATAATTTTTAGCCACAAAAACGCACAAAAGCACTAAAAAGATTTCCTTATTGATAACGTTCCATCTTAAATAGTCTATTTTAGCCCCTCCCCTGCGCAACTGCTTTTGTGCTTTTTGTGCCTTTTTGTGGCTGGCTCTGCAGAAATGCTTTGTGGCCGGGGAAGCGTGCGGCGCCGCGGAGATCTTCCTCGATGCGAAGCAGTTGGTTGTATTTCGCAGTCCGATCGGTGCGCGACAATGATCCGGTTTTGATTTGTCCCGCATTCGTCGCAACGGCGAGATCGGCGATAAACGGATCTTCAGTCTCACCTGAACGGTGCGAGATGATCGTCGTGCGGCGATTTCTCTGGGCCAGCTCGATACAATCCAACGTTTCCGTGAGCGTGCCGATTTGGTTGACCTTGATCAGGATCGAATTTGCAACTCCCAGGTCGATCCCTTTTTGCAGAAACTTTGTGTTGGTTACAAACAAATCATCACCAACCAGTTGCACTTTGCTTCCAATCTCATCGGTCAGGCTTTTCCATCCGGTCCAATCGTTTTCCGCCATGCCATCTTCGATCGAGATAATCGGATACTGCTCGCACCATTTCTTCCAGTAAGCAACCATCTCATCGCTGCTCAGTTTTCTTTTATCGGTCTTCTTGAAGACATATTTCTTGCCGTCGTAAAACTCGCTCGCCGCCGGATCGAGCGCGAGCAGACAATCCGCGCCGGGCTTGTAACCTGCCTTCACTATCGATTCGAGAATCGTCTCGACAGCTTCTTCGTTCGACTTCAGATTCGGCGCGAAGCCGCCCTCGTCACCAACGCTCGTCGCATAGCCTTTGCTCTTCAAAACTGACTTGAGTTGATGAAAAACTTCTGCGCCGATTCGTAGCGCTTCGTTGAACGTCGCGGCGCCACACGGAACCACCATGAACTCCTGAAAGTCGACATTGTTATCGGCGTGTGCGCCGCCATTGACGATATTCATCATCGGCACCGGCAACGTGCGCGCGTTTGGACCACCGAGATACCGGTAAAGCGGCAGTTCCAGCTGTGCCGCGGCGGCACGAGCCGTGGCCATCGACACTGCAAGCAAAGCATTGGCGCCGAGTTTGGCTTTGTTTGGAGTACCATCCAGCTCGAGCAGCGCGCGATCGACTTCGGCTTGATCGAGTGCGTCGAACCCCTGCAACGCAGGTGCTACACAATCGTTAACGTTTTGAACTGCTTTCAAAACTCCTTTGCCGCCGTAACGCTTCTTATCGCCGTCGCGAAGTTCAACCGCTTCATGTTCACCGGTTGAAGCGCCGGAAGGTACTGATGCACGCCCCATCACGCCATCGGCCAGAACGACTTCCGCTTCTACAGTCGGATTACCCCGCGAGTCCAGTATTTCCCGTGCCAGAACGTGCTCGATCCAACTCATTCTTCATCTCCCCTTCTTCGTCAGTTTGTTGCACTTCGAGTTTCACACGCATCACGCGACGCTTCTCGACGCGTTCGATCTTAAATACCAGACCGTCACGCTGGATCACTTCGCCGGGCTTGAGAACGTGGCCGGCTTCAGTCATCAAAAAACCTCCGACGGTTGTGTAAGCTTCTGACTCAGGAACCGAGAGTTTCAGCCGGCGATTGAGATCCCGCACCGCCAATCCTCCCGCCAGCACAAACGTGCAGTGGTCGACCTGAGTAATCTGCTCGTTCACTTCCTCATCGTGCTCATCGGAGATCTCACCGACGATCTCCTCGAGCAAGTCTTCGAGGGTGATAATGCCTTCGAGTCCGCCGTGTTCATCCACTACAAATCCAAAATGCATCTTCGCCTTCTGCATCTGGCGCAGCACGTGTTCCAGCCGCGCAGTATCGACGACGTACAGAGGCGGTTGCATCACATCCTCAAGCTTGAATTTTTCAGGATGGAGCAGATACGGCATCACGTCTTTGCTGTGAATGAACCCGCAAACGTCGTCGAAGGATTCGCGGTATACGGGCAAACGCGAATAACGATGCTGGTCGAATGCCTTTGTGATCTCTTCGAGATTGCAGGTGTTGGGAATCGCGGCCATCTCGGTGCGCGGGACCATCGCTTCGCGCACGACCGTGTCAGAAAACTCAAACACGCGATGTATCAGACGTCGCTCTTCGGCGCGCAGGTGACCACTCTCACGCGAGATGTCGATCAGGCGTCGCAACTCTTCTTCTGTATAGGTTGATCCGTGCTCACCAGTCGCGTTGATCCCGACCAGTTGAACAGTGCGCGCACTCGCCCAGTCAAGTGCACGAATCGGCAGACTGAAGACGCGATAAAAGAGTTGCATCGGTAGCGCCACGGCGAGTGCAACTCTTTCGGCTAGCGCAAGTCCCATCAACTTCGGCGCCTGCTCACCAAGAACGATGTGAAGTGAAGTGATAATTATGAAGGCAACGGCAAATGCGATTGCGTGTCGCCAGGCTTCGGACCAGCCCGCCAGCGGTCCTTCCAACAGTCGCGCGATGGCGGGCTCACCAATCCAGCCGAGACCGAGAGACGCGAGAGTGATTCCCAATTGGCAGGCGGACAGATACGCATTGAGGTTTTGCAGTAACTGCATCAACCGCTTGGCCGTCCGGCTTCCCTGGTTAGCGAGAGTCTCGATTCGCGACGAGCGCACGCCGACCAGCGCAAACTCTGCGGCGACGAAAAAGCCGTTAGCTGCGACCAGTACCAGAACCGCAAGCAGCTTTATGGTAATCGCGGTGGCGGAACTCATGTGGGGTCGAAATCATAGCACGGAGGGGCGGACAGATCTCCACGGACACACAGATCGGCGCAGATCCGCAGTGAATCAGTAAAATCTGAGATTAGTGTCCTATGGACGCACCAGCAGCACGGGCGCGGACTGGACGCCGGTCATGCTTTGTGTGGGCACGAGCGAGCGCCTGGTCGACGCGAGGTTCGATGTGGCATTCAGGCTGGCGGCACACTGCTGCCAGTTCCGAAACTACAAGATAACGAGCGCGTTCGAGCATCCGTTGTTCGCGGAAAGACAGGGGTTTGAGATTGCTCAGATACGTTAAGTGCTTGAGCACGCCAGCGACTTCAAAAATATCGCCGGTGCGCATTTTTTCTGAGAATTCCTTGAAGCGATCCTTCCAATCATTTGCGGGGGAGGAAAAATCATCTGCTAGTGCCTTGAAAAGCATGTCACACTCACCCGATGAGATTGGGGCGCGCAGGCCAACTTCTGAGGCATTGGATACGGGAACTAAGACCACTGAACTATTAGCAGCAAGACGAAGCGTATAAAAAGGTAGGAGCTGAGTGCCTATTTGCTTCTGTTCTATTTGCTCGATGGTCCCGATTCCATGATTCGGGTAAACGACTTTCTGGCCGACTTTGAAGCCCACCATGCACCTCCAT
>DATNFX010000455.1:0-2547 GCA_035606195.1 Pyrinomonadaceae bacterium | reverse complement strand
CTCGGGCTACTATAGGGAGCCGAAAAATGGCTGTCAAGAAATTTTTAGCCGCGGATAAACGCGGATGCACGCAGATCAGCGTTAATTCGCGTTCATCCGCGGCTTAAGTAATAGTTTGCCGGTCGTCTTTCTTCCCTCGAGATCCCGGTGCGCCTGCGCAGCGTCCGCAAGAGGATAGGTTTTATGGATCCGAAGCTTCAGCTCGCCTCGCGCGATCGCTCCGAGAACGTCGCCGGCGCGCCACTCCAGTTCTTCACGGGTGGCAGTGTAATGGGCGAGTGTTGGTCGCGTGATGAAGAGTGATCCCTTTTGCGAAAGCTTGATCAGATCAAATGGCGGCACGGCGCCACTCGAACCGCCAAACAGCACCAGATAGCCACGCGGACGAAGCACGTTGAGATCTTTGTCGAACGTTGCTTTGCCGACTCCGTCGTAAACAACGTGTACGCCTTCGTCGTTCGTCAGCCGTTTTGTTTCCGTCTCAAAATCAGCTTCGGTGTAGACGATGCATTCGTCGGCGCCTGCATCACGCGCGAGTTGCGCCTTCTCATGTGTGCCGGCGGTGGCGATCACGCGCCCGCCGATCGTCTTCGCCATTTGTACCAGCAACAGTCCGACACCTCCGGCCGCCGCATGAATCAAAGCAGTCTGGCCTTTTTGCAACGGATAACTGCTATGCAATAGATAGTGTGCAGTCATACCTTGCAACATCGCCGCTGCCGCTTGTTCGAAATCGAGGCCGTCCGGAATCTTCACTAAGCGATCCGCAGGCACGGCTGCATACTCGGCATAACTCCCGAGCCTGCTCGAGTACGCAACGCGGTCGCCGGGCCGCAGTGTCGTTACCTCGCTGCCTACTTCCGTGACGACGCCCGCGGCTTCCTGTCCGTCAATGAAGGGAAGAGGAGTCGGATAACGACCTTCGCGAAAGTAAACGTCGATGAAGTTCACTCCCGCAGCTTTGATCTGGACGAGTGCTTCGTCGGGATTCGGCGTCGGAACAGGCACGTCGACTGGCGTGAGCACCTCCGGCCCGCCCACTTGAGAAACTTGGATGGCTTGCATGGACACAGATTAGCACGGATAATCCTTCTTCTGCCTGGCTCTGAATCCAACACAATCTGAAAAGGAGTTGTTTTCGTGATCAATAGACGAACAGTGTTGTCGGCGATGGCCCTGATGCTGACAATCTTGTTATTCCTGCCGGCGTTGGGCCAAAAGAAGAGCTCGGCTTCCGACTCTATCAAACTTCCGTTCGAAACCTACAAACTTCCAAATGGTCTGACGGTCATCCTTTCCGAGGATCACACGACGCCGACAGTCGCGGTCGACGTTTGGTATCACGTCGGTTCGAAGAACGAGATGCCGGGACGGACGGGTTTCGCGCACCTCTTCGAACATGTGATGTTCACCGGATCCGGTCACGTGCCGTACGGATTACACGACAAGCTCACGGAAGGTGTTGGCGGCGGCAACAACGGTTCGACCACGAACGATCGCACCAATTACTACGAAACAATTCCTGCCAACTATCTCGAGTCGGCATTGTGGTTGGAATCCGATCGCATGGGTTTCCTGCTCGACAAGCTCGACATTGCGAAGCTCAACGCGCAGCGCGACATCGTCAAGAACGAGCGCCGGCAGAGTTACGACAATCAACCTTATGGACGCGTGAGCGAGATCTTCTCCGCCGCGATGTATCCAAAGGAGCATCCGTATTCGTGGCCCGTCATCGGGTCAATGACTGATCTGAGTGCGGCGTCAGAGGAAGACGTGAAGGCTTTCTTCCGGATTTACTACGCGCCGAATAATGCGACGCTCGCAGTCGTTGGCGACTTCAATCCGAAGCAGGCGAAGGAGTGGATTCAGAAATACTTCAGCGACTTGCCGCAGGGTAAGCCAGTGCAGCGACCAAACGTTCCGCTCGGCAAACTGGCGGCGAGCAAGCGTCTCGTTTACGAGGATCGCGTACAAATACCACGACTCTACATCCAGTGGCCCACGGTCGGTTTCAAGCATGACGACGATTACGCGCTCTCAGTGATGAGCTCGATCCTGTCAGGCTCGCGCACCGCGCGTTTGACGAAAGCACTCGTATACGATTCGCAGGCGGCGTCGCAAGTTGGTGCGTTCGCAAACTCTTCTGAGAACGTTGGCGTGTTCCAGGTGACGGTCATACCGCGACCCGAACACCCGCTCACCGAGCTCGAGGGCGCGGTCGATCAAGTGATTCAGAAGTTTCTTACTGAAGGCCCGAGTGCCGAAGAGTTGCAAAAAGCAAAGGCCGGACTCGAGCTGAATTTCCTGCGTGGTCTGGAATCAAATCTCGGCAAGGCGAATCAACTGATTAATGGCGCGGTTTTTTATGACAACCCCGGCCAGTTCAGCACTGACTATCAGAAGACGCTTGCTGTGACTGCCGCCGACGTGAAGCGGGTCGCGAATCAGTACCTGTCGCGTACGCGCATTGTTTTGAGCGTAGTGCCGAAGGGCAAAAGAGATCAGGCATCCAAAGCCACCGAGAGCGAAGCCGTCAGCCTCGTGGTG
>DATNFX010000454.1:0-3843 GCA_035606195.1 Pyrinomonadaceae bacterium | reverse complement strand
TCCGCTGAGTGCAGCAATCTGTTCGTTCCACAACGAACGATTGAATGGATAACCGTGAATGAGCACGACCGGACGACCGGAGCCGGTATCGGTGTACGCCAAAGTGGTGTTGTCTATCTGAACTTGCGCCATTTCCACCGTAAAGTTAGACAGGATGAACAGGATCCTGTCAAAAGTCCCGCCGCGCCGCACGCGCCACTACTGAAATCAACTCTGTCAGCTCCACAGGCTTTGCTAAATAGATCTGGAACCCTGCCGACAACGCGCGTTCGCGATCCTCCTCTTTCGCGTACGCCGTGATCGCGACCGCCGGAATATTGTCCAAATCGCCGTTTTCGAGCCGGCGCACCTTCTCGATCAAACCGTACCCGTCTTCGTCAGGCATCGCAATGTCTGACACCAGTACGTCCGGTCGCCTTCGCGTGATCGCCTGAATTGCCTCACCCGCCGAAGAAACTGCCGTGACATTCGCCTGCCGTTTTCTCAGCGCGGTGGTCATCAGTGTCAGTGTATCCGAGTCGTCATCAACCAAAAGTACGTTGACACCGGATAATAACTGCTGAGACTGCGCCAGTTGATGCTGATTCAGGTCGACAGCCGCCGCTGTGCCCACGCTGGATTCGAGCAGTGGCAGCCTGATTATGAATGTCGCGCCTCTATCCGCGCCCTTGCTGTCCGCGCGAATCGTACCGCCGTGTATCTCGACGAGGTGCCGCGCAATAGCGAGTCCGAGACCGAGTCCACCATGTTGTCGAGTAGTCGTGCTATCAGCCTGAGTGAAGCGTTCAAAGACGTAGGGCAAGAACTCCTTGTTGATTCCCTGGCCGGTATCCGAAACACTGACTTCGACCGCGCCGCCTCCCTGCGAAACCTTTACGCAAACACGCCCGCCGCTGTTCGTAAACTTCACCGCATTCGACAACAAATTCCAAACGACTTGCTGCAACCGGTTTGCGTCGCCGGAAATCATCGCGGGCGCGGAGTCGAAATAAGTTTCGACCCTGATCCCCTTCGCGTCAGCCGTGGGACGCACAACGTTGATCGCGTTCTCGACTACCGGTACGACTTCCAAGGGGTGAAGATCGAGATACAAATTACCGGTGATGATGCGCGAAACGTCGAGAATGTCGTCGACAATCTGGGCCTGAGCCTTCGCATTGCGCCAGATAGTTTCAACTGCCTGTTGCATCGTCGAGTCGTCCAGCGAGCCGTCTTCGAGCAGTCTGGACCAGCCGAGTATCGCGGTCAGCGGAGTGCGGAGCTCATGTGAAACGGTGGCGAGAAACTCGTCTTTCAAACGGTTCGACTCTTCCGCGGCTTCCCGCGCCGTGCGTTCGAGTTTGAGCAGCCGAACATTCTCGATTGCAACGGCGGTAAGATTTGCACCCATACTCATCGCTGTTACATGTTCCGGGCGGTAAACATTCTTCTGGTAACTCTGCACCTCGATAGTGCCGATGATTCTGCCCATCACCGCCATCGGAACCGCCATCGAAGAATCGGGACGTAATCCGTTATCGGGACCAACGATGATGCCGGGATTTGCCTGCGTGGCGCGCATGTAGTCGTTGGTGATGACCACTTCACCAGTGCGCACTGCGCGACTGTTTGGACCAGTTGTTGTAACCGCCATCGGCGGCAACTCGGAGACGTCCAGTTCACCGCCATCTGCCCAACCGTAACAAGCCGTGCGCACGTCACGAATCGGATCGTAGAGTGAAACAAAGAAACCGTTACAGGGAACAGAAACGTTAGTGAACTGGCGCAGAGCGCGATAGATTGCCTGCAGCTCCCTTGCGGTTCCGAGCGCCTGAGCCAATGCTTTGATGCGCTCGAGCAAGCGTTCATATTCGAGCAGTGCGCGTTCATTGGCGATGCGCAAGGCTTCGGCAGTTTCGTGTAATGCTTCTTCAGCTCGTTCCCGTTCATGGAGTGTCTGTCTGATCGTTGCCTCTGATGTTTTAACTTCCTCCGCCGCGCGTTCAGCACGCGAGCGCGCCCGAATCTCCGCACGAGTGACGGCTGCGAAAAGCAAACTCAGCAGCGCGCCGGCGATCAGCGTGTACTTTAATAGAGGTCTGCTGGACCGTTGCGCAAATGAAGGTTTAGTGACGTAAGCAAGCGTCCATGTGCGACCAGCCACCGGCAACGGCTTCGTATCTGAGAACAGTGGTTCGTCAAAGGCGTCGTTGCTCGCGGCACTCAATAGATCAGTGCCGTCGTAAACCTGGAAACTAACGTCGTTCTTTTCTGTCGTGATCGGCGCAATAAAATCGTCAACGCGAAATGGACTGTAAACAAAACCCAGCAAGGCTTTACGACGATCTTCGACACTCTTCAGCGACGCATTGTGCTGATAGACCGGCAGGTAGATGAGAAAACCGGATTGCTTGCCAGGATCGGGGACGTCATGTTCCTGGACCAGCTGCACGCGCCCCGAAGCTGTTGGATTTCCTGAATCGCGCGCGGTCTCCATTGCCTGCCGCCGGACTGACTCTGTCGCCATGTCAAAGCCGATTGCGATTTGATTACGTGAAGTTGCCGGTTGGAGATAGATGATCGCGTTGTATTCGCCCCGCGGAGACTCATCAGGCCAAATGCGGAAACCACTTGCGCCCTGACGTTTCATTTCGGCAATGACACTCGCTTTTTGCGACGGCGAGATGCGTTGCGAGTAACCGAGTCCCTGGACACCTGGATAGTTTTTCTCGAGCTCGATCTGCTTGACGAAGTCCTCAAACTCCTTCGCTTCAACTGAGTCACTCGCGGCAAACAGCCCTGTGCCGGAGCGCAACAACGTGATCGAGGTTTCGATCCTAAGCCGGACCTGGTCCTGTACCTCCTGAACAGCTCGATCGAAATTGCTTCGATCCTGTTCGAGTGTGAGTTTCGAAAAATAGTAATAAACGAGAAGCGTGAAGCAGAGACCGATAAGCAGGATCAGATAAGGCAAGAGAACGCGATTGCCGCGTGTTAAGGGATTACCTCTTCCCGATGATCGATTAGAGTCGCGCATTAATATCGAGTCAGTGCTCCGGAGGAGCACCATGTTTATAGCTCGTACGTCAATAAATTGTGCGCTCCAGAGGAGCGCAATGTAATCGGAGTAGTCATGGACCACATCTCGCTCCTACGGAGCGATCACCCATGGTTGTTGCGGGCTATAAACATCTTGCTCCTACGGAGCAAAGACGCAGATGGTTAAATTCAACTTACCTGACACGTCGGGTACGGCGGCGGAGGAAATCTATCAGTACGAATTGCGAGAGATTCCCAGGGTTGGCGAAATAAGCTTTGCCATTCGTCATGGCGCTCATTTGCTTCACAAAATCGACAAGATAATAGTCGCTCGCCAGCATGAAGGTATTAATCATGATGCCCGCTTTGCGACAGGCCTGAACTTCCTTGAAAGTTTCAGACATGACCAAAGGATCGCCACCCATCGAGTTTTTATAAAGGCGACGCGTCGGGTTTTTATCCGTTTTCTTAGTGCGAGTGCCCAGCGAAGACTGTACGAAACAAGCCGTGGGCTTACCGTCAGTCACCATCACGATCTGCTTCATCTCTTTGCGTTGTGCCTGCAATAGCCGGCGCGCGAGACGGAGGCCTTCAGCCGTATTGGTGTGATATGGACCGACCTGCGTGGTGGCGAGTTTAGCGAGCGGCAACTCTTCCGCGGCATCGTGAAACAGGACCACCTTAAGCGAATCGCCCGGATACTGTGTGCGAATCAGGTGCGACATCGCTAACGCAACTTTCTTCGCGGGTGTAAATCGATCCTCACCGTAAAGAATCATCGAGTGAGAACAGTCAAGCATAACAACCGTGGCGCACGACGACTGG
>DATNFX010000453.1:0-5112 GCA_035606195.1 Pyrinomonadaceae bacterium | reverse complement strand
GGATTCCTGAGCGTTCCAACTCCGCATAAACTTTGGCGACTGTGTTGGCATTCACGCGCAAATCAACCGCCAACTGACGGACCGTTGGCAGTTGCTCCCCGACCCGTAGCCGTCCCGTTGCAATCGCAAAGCGAATCGCTCGCGTCAACTGCGCGTAAAGCGGCATGGGGTGCGAAGGGCTCAATGAGAAAATCTGACTCATCTCGGATTGTACTACGCCACTAGTACAACTAGGGTTTCAGAATTCTTGCCACAAAGAAGAATTAGCCACAAAAAGGCACATAAAGCACAAAAGAATTTTCTTAGTGAATTTAGCCCGTCCACTGACTATCTGTTTTGTGCTTTTTGTGCCTTTTTGTGGCTAAGTCCTTTTTGTGCTTCTTTGTGGCGTGTGCTATCTTATGCGGCTTTCAATCCTGCCAGTTTTGTGGAGTTCATAGACAGTATGTCTACGCCTAATGGAAACGCCGGCGGTCACGTCGGTAAAGTCGTGCAAATCATCGGACCTGTGCTCGACGTCGAGTTTCAGGGAGGCTACCTGCCACCAATTTACCAGGCGCTGAGAGTCACGTCGGACGGTTTCGACGTCCCGACTCCGATCGACGTCATTGCCGAAGTTCAGCAACACCTGGGCGAGGGCCGCGTGCGAACCGTTTCGATGACGCCGACTGACGGCATGGTGCGTGGCATGAAAGCCATCGACACCGGCGGTCCGATCACGATGCCTGTCGGCGAAGGCACGCTCGGCCGTGTGCTCAACGTCGTCGGTGAACCGGTCGACACGCTCGGCCCGGTGAAGCACGAACAGCGCTACCCGATCCACCGCCACGCGCCGACGTTTGAAGAGCAGTCTACCGAACTCCAGATGTTCGAAACCGGCATCAAGGTCATTGACCTGATCCAGCCGTTCCTGCGTGGTGGAAAGATTGGTTTGTTCGGCGGCGCGGGCGTCGGCAAGACCGTTATCGTGATGGAGTTGATCAACAACATCGCGAAAGCGCGTTCCGGCTTCTCCGTGTTTGCGGGCGTCGGCGAGCGCACGCGTGAAGGAAACGACCTGCTGCGCGAAATGGTCGAGTCGCAGGTTATTCAGTTCGGCGAAGAGTTTAATAGAAACTTCCACGATACCGGTGCCTTCGATCTCACGAAGGTCGACATGAACACGATTGGACAATCGAAAGTGGCGCTTATTTACGGGCAGATGACAGAGCCGCCCGGAGCGCGTCTGCGAGTTGCTCTTTCGGGTCTGACGGTCGCCGAGTACTTCCGCGATCAGGGACTCGACGTGCTGCTCTTTATCGACAACATCTTCCGATTCACGCAGGCCGGTTCGGAAGTATCCGCACTGCTCGGCCGCATGCCATCCGCGGTGGGTTATCAGCCAAACCTCGCAACCGAGATGGGCGAAATGCAGGAGCGTATTACGTCGACCAAGACGGGTTCAGTCACTTCGATCCAGGCCGTTTACGTGCCTGCAGACGACTACACTGACCCGGCGCCGGCAACGACCTTCGCGCACCTCGACGCAGTCACGGCTCTTTCGCGACAGATTGTGGAACTCGGAATTTACCCTGCTGTCGATCCGCTTTCTTCTTCGTCGCGCATTCTGGATCCGCGCATCATCGGTCAGGAGCACTACGACACTGCTCAGGACGTGAAGCGCGTTCTGCAGCGTTACAAGGATCTTCAGGACATCATCGCTATCTTAGGTCTCGACGAATTATCTGACGAAGACAAGCTGACCGTCTCGCGCGCGCGTAAGATTCAGAGGTTCTTCTCGCAGCCGTTCTTCGTTGCGGCGCAGTTCACCGGTCTCGAAGGCAAGTACGTCAAGCTCGAGGACACTGTTAGAGGCTTCCGCGAACTGGTTGACGGCAAACACGACGATCTGCCGGAGCAAGCGTTCTACATGGTCGGCACGATCGAAGAAGCAATCGAGAAGGCAAAGACGTTCGCTCAGTAGGGGCTATGGCAGAAAAGATTCAACTCGAAGTTGTAACCCCGGAGCGACGCGTCATTGCCGAGCCGGTTGATATGGTGACGGTGCCCGGTTTTGGAGGTGAATTAGGAATTCTTCCCGGCCACACGCCGTTGATCTCGCAACTTCAAACCGGCGTACTGACTTACGTTCAGGACGGCAAGAGTTCTCAGATGCACGTGTCAGGTGGTTTTGTTGAGGTCAGAGACGATCACGTTTCCGTGCTGGCGGAAGTTGCCGAACGACCCGACGAGATCGACGCCGCGCGTGCAAAGCTCTCGCGCGACAAAGTCGAGAAACAACTCAACACGTGGAGCGGATCCGAAGAGGACTTCGAGATCGCAAAAACCAAACTCGACCGCTCTTTAGTTCGACTCCAACTTAGCCGCGGATGACACGGAAGAATCCGGATTTTCTTCCGTGTTATCCGTGGCTTATTGCCCTCTTCATCTCACGCACTGCGTTATCTAATCCCACAAAGATCGCACGCGCAATGACGTTGTGGCCGATGTTGAACTCGGTGATCTGTTTGATTGCCGCAACTGCCCCAACGTTTCGGTACGTAAGTCCGTGGCCGGCGGCGACAGCTAATCCGTATTGAGTCGCCAGTTCGGCGGCTTCTCTCAATCTTCGCAACTCGTGTGCAGCGTGAGCCGCTCCTTCACCATGAATACCGCTGGCGCCGAGGGTCGCTTCGCAGTATGCCGCAGTGCACAATTCCACCTGTTGTGCGCCGACGTCGTGTGCGACCTGGATCTGTTCGGGATCGGGATCGATAAACAAGCTGGCGAGAATATTGCCAAGGCGCAACTTGGAAACGGTCGCTCGCACGATGGGAATGTTTGCCTTCGCATCGAGACCGCCTTCAGTGGTTATCTCGTTTGGTTTCTCGGCGACGAGGGTGACTGCATCAGGCTTCGCATCGAGCGCAATTCCCAACATCTCTTCAGTCGCGGCCATCTCGAGATTCAGATAAGTCGTAACTGATTTGCGCAACAGTTCGACGTCGAGATCCTGAATGTGCCGGCGGTCTCCACGCAGGTGGACTGTGATGCCATCGGAGCCGGCCTGTTCACACGCCATCGCTGCCGCGATCACACTCGGTTCAGGCGCGCGACGAGCCTGTCGCACGGTGGCGACGTGATCGATGTTGACGTTTAGACGAGCAGTCATGGCTCTAATTATAGTTCGCTCTTTTCAACTCGTGAACCGCGCGGATTGCCGAATCATAAACGCCCCGGCGCGCCTGTTGCCGGATCAAGCCGACCTCGTTCACCATCTTAAAGCTGTCGGTAAACAACGTAATCTTGCTGCCTTCGTTGTGATCCCATCGCACCGGGATCTCCTTGAGATTCAAACCCGCGCGAAACGCCAGGTACAACAGCTCGACGTCAAACCCAAACCGATCGATCGTGGCTGCTTCGATAAGCGGCCGGCACACGCTCATGCGGAACGCTTTGAAGCCGCACTGAGTATCCCAGAACGGCAATCCCGTCGCCAGACGCACCACCAGATTGAAGACACGGCCCCCTTGTTCGCGGCGCCACGATTGGTGCACGCCGATCAAGCTGCGGTCCAACGCTCTCGATCCAAAAGCTACGTCACATTGCCCGTTCACAATCGGGTCGACGAGCTTCGGCTCTTCGGTGATGGGTGTCGACAGATCGGCATCAGAAAACAGCGCGATGTCGCTACGCGCAGCCAGCAGTCCCAGCCTGACAGCTCTCCCTTTGCCAAGATTTGATTTGTAACTGATGACCGAGGTGCGCAGGTCTCCGGAATCCTTGAAAACACGTCGCGCAAGGTCGGCTGTTTCATCCGCTGACCCGTCGTCCACGACGATCACTTCCGCGTCCGGACGTTTCTGGCGCAGGTAATCCACAACAGCCCGAAGCGTCTTTTCCAGCCGGGCTGCCTCATTGTATGCGGGAATAATGACCGACAGGGGTGCGGACAATTCAGCCTCAATCGCAATATAACACAGGCACGCCTTGTGCTATATTTTGGCAATGGAAGTTGCACGCCAGTTACCGGAATCCCCGTCATACAGCCAATCATGGATGAGCAGGAAGTTCGCCATCGGGGCGGCGGTGTTGATTCTGCTGGCCGCAACTTTCGGCGGGACGATCGGCAGCGGTCGAAATTTCAGCAGCTTCACATCCAACAACAGCAAGAATTCCTATCGCGTCGTAGACAATATTGAAAAGGATTACAACGAAGCTGTTTCCACCATAAACTCCAATTATTCCGGCGACATCGATTACGAAAAAGCGACTCAGGCTGCCATTCAGGGAATGCTTTCAACGCTCGATCCGCATTCCGCTTACTTTCCTTACAGCGAGTTCAAAAAGCTAAAAGAGGATCAGGATTCCCGCTTCTATGGCATCGGCGTCACGATCGTGCAGCATCGCGACGGCGTCTACGTGCAGTCGTCCGTCGAAGGGACACCCGCCGCGAAGCTCGGTCTCAAGTACGGCGATCGCATTGTCGAGGTTGATGGGAAGAACGCGAAGGATTGGACCAGCGATCAGGTTTCCAAGAATGTTCGCGGCGGGCTGGGTGAGCCGGTCACGATCAAAGTCGAGCGCGCCGGTTCTGAAGCGCCGCTGTATTTCACGATCGTGCGCGACGCCGTACCGCTCCTAACGATTCGTAACTCTTACATGATTCGCCCCGGCACCGCCTACATCGGTTTGACCGGAGGCTTTCAGAGATCGAGTGACGAAGAGCTCGCGAAGGCGATGAAGCGCCTATCGGAGCAGGGAATGCGGCAGGTTATTTTGGACTTGCGTGGCAATCCGGGTGGGCTTATGGATCAGGCGATTGATGTCGCCAGTGAATTTCTGCCGCGCGGTAAAGTTATCGTTTCGGTAAAAGGTCGCACGGAATACAGCGACGCGATGGTCTACAAGTCGACCGGTTCAGATCCCGCGACAGTTCCTCTTGTAGTTCTCATCAATCGAAACAGCGCCTCGGCTTCAGAGATAGTTGCGGGAGCGATTCAGGATCACGGGCGTGGTTTGATTGTCGGTGAGACCAGTTTCGGCAAAGGCCTCGTGCAGCGCATATTCCAGTTGCCATTCAACACCGGACTCACGCTCACGACCGCACGTTACTACACACCCTACGGGCGT
>DATNFX010000452.1:0-16684 GCA_035606195.1 Pyrinomonadaceae bacterium | reverse complement strand
CAGGATTCGTCAGTTGATTTACCGCCAGTTGTTCTCCCCAGTGATAAGGAATGAAGATTGTGTCGGGCCGAATGGTTCGTACGACCAACACCGGAAACACGCCTTCGCCGCGTCGCGAGATCACGCGCACGCGCTCGCCATCGTTGATCTTAAGCTTTGCCGCTGTTTCAGGATGGACTTCGACATACGGTTCCGGGCATTGCTCAACGAGAAAACCAATCCGCCGTGTTTGGTTGCCGGAAAGATACTGGTAGACCACGCGTCCACTGGTCAGTATCAAAGGAAATTCTTCATCGGGAACTTCTTTGGGCGGTTGGTATTCAATCGCGTGAAACTTCGCCTTCCCGTCAGGATGATAGAAGCGGTCCTCAAACAGACGCGGCGTGCCGGGATGATCTTCAGTCGGGCAGGGCCAGAAGATGCCATTGTTCTTTTCAATCTTTTCCCACGTGATTCCGTAGTAATCGGCGTTGCCCCCACGCGAAGCGATACGCAACTCTTCAAAGATTTCGCGCGGTGAGTTATAGGTGAAATACTTTTCACGGCCCATGCGCCGTGCGATTTCCTGCACGATCCACCAATCAGCGCGAGCCTCGCCCGGCGGATTGTTGGCCTTGTTGATCTTTACGACTCGTCCCTCGCTGTTACACGTCACGCCTTCGTCTTCACTCCACGCCGAGCCCGGTAAAACGACATCGGCATACCGTGCGCCTTCCGACATGAAGAAATCTATGCAGACGTAAAACTCGAGTACTTCCAGTGAACGACGAATGTCGTTGATGTCGGGAAGACTAACCATCACGTTGTTACAGATCGACAGCAGCCCGCGAATCTCCTGCTCGCGCATCTTTGTGAACATCTCGACGACGGAGACTCCCGCTTGTGGCAGTTCAGCTTCGGGTAGGTCCCAGACCTGACACACGTGTTTGCGATGTGCAGGATTTGAGATCAAGCGTTGACCGGGAAGTTGATCCGCTTTCTGACCATGCTCGCGTCCACCCTGACCATTGCCCTGACCGGTGATCGTTCCGTAACCACGACCCGGTGCGCCGATCTTGCCGCTAGCGAGAACGAGATTGATGTACGAGAGCACGTTGTTGACGCCGTTCGTGTGGTGCTCGATGCCGCGCGCATGCATTACCATCGCGGTCTTGGCACGGCCGTAGATCAGGGCAGCGTCGACGATCTTTTGAGCAGGCACACCGCAGATCTGGGAGGCGACGTCGGGTGAGTAACGCGAAATCAGATCGCGTGTTGGGTCCCAATCGTTCGTGCGTGAGTCGATGAAAGCCTGATCGACCAGACTCTCTTCGATGAGAACGTGCAGCAGCCCGTTAGCAAGCGCGACGTCGGTGCCCGGTTTGAGTTGAAGATGAAGATCGCCCTGGCGCGCTGTCGGAGTCTCGCGTGGATCGACGATGATCCAGCGCCCGCCGTTGTCGCGCTGTTGCCAGAGGAATTTATTCAGTACCGGAAAAGTCTCGGCGCAGTTGGAACCGGCGATGAGTAAAACGTCAGCTAAGGGAATGTCGCTCCACGGGTTCGCCGCGCGGTCGATGCCGAACGCTTTGTTGTTTCCCGCGGCAGCCGACACCATGCAAAGCCGGCCGTTGTAGTCTACGTATCGCGTGCCGAGGCCGGCTCGCGCGAATTTGCCCATCAGGTAAGTCTTCTCAGTCGTCAAAGAAGAACCCGAATAGACTCCGATGGAATCTTTGCCGTAGTTCGTTTGTAGCTCTTTGAATTTCGAGACCACGAGATCGAGCGCTTTGTCCCAACTCGCGCGTTCGAAACGACCATTGCGTTTGATGAGTGGGTGAAGCAGGCGATCCGGGTGGTGGACTTGGAGGTATGCGGTTACGCCTTTCGGACAAAGGCGACCTTCGTTGACTGGAAAGTCGTAGCGCGGTTCGACGCCGACCACGTGATCTCGTTCGACGAGGAGATTCATGCCGCACTGAACAGCGCAATACGGGCAATGTGTAGGCACAACGCGATCGATCACACGATCTGCGCGCCACCCATCGTGTGGTGTGTCGTGAAGATGAGGCCCATACGCCTCAATGATCTCATCCAAATGTTCGACTCTACTCATAACCTCTTCAATCTACTCTTGGACACAGTCAGTACCGTCCGCGGTAGCGGATGGGTAGGTTCAAGGTCTAAATATCGCATCCTCCGCACTGACCCATCCGCTACCGCGGACGGTACTGACTGTGTCCAAGCAGCATTGTTGGATCGGGTCAGTACAGGGAGCGGTAGCGACCTGGTCAACGATGGAATCAAATGCTGATCAGTGACCAGGTCGCTACCGCTCCCTGTACTGACCCGATCCAAGTTCGATCCGTGTACCCTCAAAGACTTTCTCCGTCGCGTCCGGCAAGTTCGCGTAGGCGAGGCCGCGCATCACGCGTTTGCAGCGCGGGCAGTAGTCCTGGAGCGTTTTGCCGTCGCCCATCGAGTAATCAAAACCGAGTTTGTCCACCACTGTCTTCAAATCATCCAGCCACAGTTGCGCAACGAACTCCGCGCCACACCGCGCACACCTCGCCTGCGGCATTTCACGCGCTCGTTGCTGATAAAGCTCTACACCGATCGAAGCCGGACGCTGGACCACGTGGAATAACTTTCCGAATGGCAGATAAAAGAGCGTCATGATTACTGTTGCCTGATGCGTCAAGGCAATGAAGTGATACATGTAGCCGTTGAGCCATAAACTCGACGCCGTCAACATCAGGCCGGTGACCGAGATTGCGATCAGCAGCATGTGCGGTACGAAGTCGAGCGTGAATTGCTGCAACGCAATCGCGCCGCGATCGCGCAGACGGCGATGAATTGCGATCGCACAACCGGCGATGACCATCAGCGCCGTAAAGTCGAGTGCATGAAACGTCACCCAGGCAATCAGACTGCGTCCCTGCATGACGTTCAGTGGGAAGCCAAAAACGTAAGCGCGATAACCCAGGTCGCCTTCCAGTTTGAAATGCACCCAGCCAAATACGAGCGGAAAGGTAATCAGTGCGGACAGTACACAGCCCCACATAATCAGGAAGTGCATGGCCCACCGTGAGAATCCACGTTTGAAGATGAAGCGCTGACCGACAATATTGGTTGCCAACGTCTTCGCGGCATTCGCCGTGTTCTGCGCAAACTTTTCTTTTTGCAGGTACAACTTCCAGCCGCGACGCCAGTAGACGCGAGTAGCAGGACGTTGCAACCAGATAGCATAGCGAAACACGATCGCGCCGAACGCCACGACGCTCGCGATGGTGTAACCGAAAAGGGCAGAATCGTAGTGTTCGAGATTACGCGAGCCGGCGACGATCAGAATTGTCAGCAGTGCAGAAGCCGCGAGGGCCAGCAAGGTAGGCTTTCGATTGTTGGACGGGACAGTCATCCGCAGTTTGCCCAGGCCTCCGGGGAAAATCGTGGAGGACGATTCTCGAGTTCAGTGCTTATTCGCGCGAGTAAATCGGACTGTTCCTGTTCGCTCAGCATTATACTCGACCAACGATAGATCTGACTCTCTTCAATTTCGTTGTGCGTCGCGAGCCGGTTTTCAACCTCTCGGACGGCCTCACTTACGATCGCCAATTTAGTTGCATCACTTGCGGTAATTATCTGCTGGAGACGAAGTTCATGAAGAATGCCAATCGCTCGCGCGAGCTCACGCATGAAGAAATTATGATCCGTCCGCAGACTTTCGACGATTGCCTGCGCCTCACCATCCAATTGATTTGCCACAGCCGGAAACAAGTGCAGATGTTCCGCTCTAATGTGCACGGCAAGTCGCGCCCACAGCAGATCGAGCTTCGAGTAGCTCGTCTGGACGTCCTTGTTATCTAACGCAGCGAGCAGCTGCTTCAGCACCTCACCCACCGCATGGTGATCGTCCGACAATTGTTCGCGCGCTTGTAACACTATCCTCCTGATTCGCGTTCATCCGCGTAAATCCGCGGCTAAAATTCTTTCCGAGTTCATACGCCCACAAGCTCAGTCCCACGACCTCAATGAAACCCGAAATTCCCATTACTGAATAGGCGGATGGCGAGAAGTCAGTTGCGATCTGAAACGAGACGCGAGTTAGGTTGCCGAGATTGAGCAACACGAACGTGGGCCAGAGTGAGTTGGCGCGTCTTACATCTACACCCGATAGCGTGGGCACGAACTTGCTCGAGACTCCGACAATCATCATCATGATGAAACCTACGGTTAACGCATGACGATAAGCGCCAAAATATGCATGTGAGAAAGGTACGTGCGAGCCGGTAACGGGCATGTAGATGGCAAAGTTGTAGATCGGAGTGAAGACGAGCATCGCCATCGCGAGGATAAACCACACGTGAGCCGCACGTATGAACTTGAGACCGCGATCGCTGTCCTTTTCGGCGACTGTGCCAAATAACCGGTATTGAAAAGGCGTCACGATCGCGATCACCAGCAGTACGACGGCCGTCAGCCATTGCAGTGCTAACAGCCAGTGATTGCCTGATGCCATTCCCGTGATGAAGAGCACGGCGCCGGCAAAAATTGACCCGTTCACTCCCCAAAACACAAACGACGTCCATTGCCTCGATGGCTTTCGAAGACCATAGGCATGCGGCAGTAAGCGAAGCGAAATACCGAGGATCATCACTACTGCCAGCCCGAGCAATTGGACGTCGCGATAAGGAATATTGAAAGTTGCCAGATTGAAGAGTCGTTGCTCGCGTGTGCCGGCCAGCTCGAATAGTTTGAAGATGAACGGGTTGGCAATCGCCGCCACCAGAAACCACGCCAGCGCTGCATATAGAAAGCGGTCGTAATTCTCATGTTTGCCGGATTGCCGAATAGTTCCGACTATCACTGCCGCAAAAATGATCACAGCAGTTATTTGTATAACGGCGGCGAGCGCTTCGAGGGATAACGATGGCGGCGATAAAAGATGAGCAACGGTCTGAAGGATTATTCCGGCAATCATCAACGGGAGGCTCAAGAACGCGAGCCGCGGTTGCCATAACGCCGCGTACTTGAATCTGGGCACGGCCTGATAAGCAAAGCCCATGATGAAGAAACCGACGAACCCAAAAACCATTGCGTGGCCGTGTGCTAACACCCATGAATAGCTGACTGCGTTGAAATTCTCCTTCAATCCAATCGTGAGCAGATTGATCGCGCCCCACACGCAACCAAGCGTAAGCACCGTGGCGATTCCTGCCAGGAAGAAAGGTCGATGGATGGTGTCAGCGGTTGAAGTTGTATTCATTACGACTTACTCAGCCCGTTTTCGACGTCTAGCGCTTTCGGAAAGAGTATGTTGTTTTCCAGGTGAATGTGCTGGTGAAGATCTTTTTCGAAGTTTTCCAGTGCCTGGTACAGCGTCTGGTAGCTAATGCAAGCATCGGCGGGCACCTTGTAATCAAACGTGAGCTTGCGCAACTCGCGCAGGATCTCACCGGCCGTATCATGTTCCCTCATCATCATGCGAATGGGATTGTTGACCGTACCGAACGGAGCAAACGGAACAGCCCCTTGCTGGTCGGCGGCTTTTGCCAGCGCGAAGATATATGGGAAGAGCACGTGTTCTTCCTTGAACATGTGTGGCTTGAGATCGGCGCAAAGGCGGGTCAGGAGTTCGTCCAAGTGAACGAGTTCGGGGTGATTGCCCCCATGCGCAGCGAGTACTTTGTCGGCAAGCAATTGAAGCCGGTCCATTTCCGATTTGGTGAATACGTGATGCGTATCGACGATGTGGGTAATTAGCTGGGGCAGGGAAGCGCTTGTAAAATCTACGGCGTCTTCGCTCTTCTGTTGAGTTGCCTCAGCCAACATTTGTATCACCGCGTAAACGTCGACACCGGCTGACGTGCAGCCTTCCGCTAACCTCTGATTCCCGCCGCAGCAGTAATCGATCTTGAGTTTTTCAAAGAGTCTGGTTGATTGCGGGAGCTCGTTTGCGACATCTCGCACTGTCATATCTGTAGTAATCGTTTTTTCTCCTCAGTCTGTAATTACTCCACGTCCCGAGGGCGCAGAAATCCGAGAATCATGTTGGTGCAAGCATTGTGCCCGCAGAAATCCGGGGAAATTGCAGGTATTGATGAGTAGCCTTCCGCACGTGATGAGGAAAACTCCGCAGCCCCGATGGAACTTTTTGGTGCGTACTTGGGCACCGGCTTTACCTCAGAAGTCGGACCCCACGCTTGGATCGGGTCAGTACAGGGAGCGGTAGCGACCTGGTCAAACCATAGGAGTCACGAATCATCAGGAAATGTCGCATGCTGATCACTGACCAGGTCGCTACCGCTCCCTGTACTGACCCGATCCAAGTGCGAGTTCTACTTTTGAGGAAAGGTACGAGTGCGATTGATGAACTTCGTGACCTCCACGATGCAGATCGCCAACAGACCGCAACCAGCAACGACTACCCAATCGATTGCTAACGGCTTAACCGTGCCGAGTACGGCCGCCAACGGAGCGAAATAGACCGCCAGGAGTTGCAACAACACGACGATAACTGTGGCGATCCAGAGGAACGGGTTTCGGAAGAGTCCATCAAGGGCCGAGCGGGTGCGAGATCGGCAGTTGAACGTGTGAGCGAGTTGCACAGAGACAAGAGTGAAGAGTGCAATAGTGCGCGAGTGCGAGCCTGGACCATAAACCCGCAGCGCCCAAATGTAAGCGCCGAGCCCGAGCGCGGCCAGCATCGCAGCCTGCCACCCAATCAAAATCAGGAACGGCTTAGACAAGAACGTTCTGCGCGAGCTGCGCGGCGGCTGGTTCATGAGGTCTGTCGAACCGGGCTCTACCGCCAACGCCAGCGCGGGAAATACATCGGTCACGAGATTCATCCAGAGAATCTGTAACGGCAACAAAGGCAAAGGCCAGCCTGCCGCAATGGCGGTGAAGATCATCAATACCTCGCCAAGGTTGTGCGAGAACATCATGTGTACAAACTTCGTGATGTTCGCGTAGATCGTCCGGCCACCCTCAACAGCTTTAAGGATGGTTGCAAAGTTATCGTCGGCGAGCACGACGTCGGCAGCCTCTTTGGCCACCTCCGTTCCGCGCAGGCCCATCGCAATGCCGATGTTTGCTCGTTTCAAAGCAGGCGCGTCGTTAACGCCATCACCGGTGACCGCCACAACTTCGCCTGCTTTCTGTAACGCTTCTACGATGCGCAATTTCTCTTCCGGTGACACACGAGCAAACACGTCGGTCTTGCTAAGTCCGAGCTCTCGAGCGATTGCGATGGCTGTATTTAACTGATCTCCGGTGAGCATCACGGTGCGAATGCCTGCGTTCTTCGCACACTGGATGGCCGCGGCAACACCGGGACGTGGTGGATCCATCATCCCTACGAAGCCGAGGAACGTGTATCCGCTTTGCAGTGCCCGGTCTGAGGTTTGTTCTGCGCCCGTCTCGAAATGCTTTACTGCCAGCGCCAGTACTCGCAACGCGCGGTTTGCCATTTGTTCATTAGCCGCGGTGAATGTTGCGCGCGTGTCATCGTCAAGCGTCGCTGTATTACCGGACGCATCGCGATAGTTTGAGCAAGCGTCAAGCACCACCACCGGCGCACCTTTTAACGCAGCAAAGTGCTGCCCGTCAGACTTGCGATGCAAGGTTGTCATGCGTTTTGCTGACGCGGTGAACGGGTGTTCTTTAACCTTTGGGTGAAGCGCACGCTCGTGTGCAACGTCGAGAACAAGTGTGTCGGCAACAACGAGCAAAGCAGTTTCTGTGGGATCGCCAATGGTGCGCGTTTCATCGGTCGCTTCCGTACGAAACGACGCTTCGCTACAAAGCACTCCGATGCGAACAGCTTGCTGTAACAACGGATCGTTTTCGAGCGGAGTTTCGCTATCTCCGATTTCAATGCGCCGGCCATCCGACAGGTAGTATTCACGCACAGTCATCCGGTTCTCAGTGAGAGTTCCGGTTTTATCAGAGCAAATGACCGTCGTGCTCCCGAGTGTTTCAACAACCGGAAGCCGGCGCATAATCGCGCGCTGTTGGGCCATACGCAGCACGCCCAGAGCGAGAATCAGCGTTGTTACTGCGGGGAGGCCTTCAGGCACAGCAGCGACAGCGAGACTGATACTCACTTCAACCATCAGCCAGAGACCGTCGCCACGCAACCAGCCGGTGAACATCACGATGAACGCGATCGCCAGCACCAGGTAAACCAGGCGGCGGCCCAGCTGAGCGAGTTGTATTTCAAGCGGAGAGCGCTCCTTGATCGAGGTTGCGACGAGGCGGCCAATCTTGCCGAGTTGCGTGTCTGTGCCGGTGCTCACCACGATTGCCACTGCCCGGCCAGACGCGATGGCGGTTCCGAGATAAAGCATCGAGCTGCGCTCTGCCAAATGCGTCTGCACTGAAACAGCGCTGATGCTTTTTTCTACCGTTGTACTTTCGCCGGTCAATGCAGATTCTTCTGCTTCGAGACGGAGGGCCTCGAGTAGTCGCGCATCGGCAGGAACCCGATCTCCGGAATTCAAAATCACAATGTCACCGGGGACGAGCTCTTCGGCGTCCACAGTTGATTCGAAGCCGTCGCGGCGCACACGTGAGTGAGTGCGAGATTGTCGTCGCAGGGCATCGAGAGCGCGACCTGCCTGCCACTCGGTAGCAAAACCGACTGCGGCGTTGAGAACGAGAACAATCAGAATCGCGATTGCTTCTGCGTTGTCATCGGTGGCCCAGGAAATAGCAGCGGCAATGGCCAGAAGCGCAATCACAATGCTTGCGAACTGATCCACGAGCAATCGCCAGGCGGGCCGAGACCGAATCTTCTGAAGCGTATTGCGCCCGTATCGGAGTTGCCGTTCGCTTACTTGTGCCGGCGTGAGGCCGATTTTTAGATCGACGTTAAGTAAGCGCGGAACGGCATCAGGTTCCAGCGCATGCCATTCTGTTTGTTCAGAAGCTCTTGCGGCGCTAGCACTCATCACTAGAGAACTGCCTCCGCAATGTTCATGCCTAACTTGGACACAGTCAGAACCACCACGCGGTAGCGGGTGGGTGCGCAGCCTTATTCGATTGGAGCCTACGGCGTACCCACCCGCTACCGCGTGGTGGTTCTGACTGTGTCCAAGCGAGGTGCGTGAATTCCAACGGTTGTGCGAAATACCTCGCAAGTTATTCATCGCTGTCGGGGCGAATTCCTAACAGTTTTCATTGGTATGCGCCATGCACACTCTTCATAACGAATTATGAAAATACTTATTGCATACGACGGCTCCGAGTATGCAGACGCCGCACTGCATGACCTGAAACGCGCCGGACTAGGATCCGAAGTTGACGCGGTAGTAATGACGCTCGCCGACGTCTTCGTCCCGGCGCCAATCGACGAAACGATTGACAACACGTTTCCGCTGTATGTGCCTGAAGGCGTTAAGCGTGCACACGAACGGGCGCAGCACCAACTCGAAGAAGCACGTGCCTTGGCGAAACGCGCCAGTGCAGAGATTCGATCACTCTTTCCTGACTGGCACGTCAGTTACGATGCCGAGGCTGATTCGCCGGCGTGGGCTTTAATACGAAAAGCCGACGAGTGGAAACCGGATCTGATAGTCATCGGAGCGCGTGGTCTATCTGTTTTCGGTGGACGTTTGATCCTGGGTAGCGTGTCGCAAAGAGTGCTGTATGAGGCTCGCTGCTCTGTTCGCATCGTAGGTGGTTCATACCGAACGGCTGACAAGCCCATTCGCATTCTTGTCGGAGTAGATAATTCTTCCGACTCGAAAGCGGCCTTGGATGCCGTCTGTCAACGTCAATGGCCCAAAGGAACAGAGGTGGGTGTGCTGGTAGTTGTCGACACCGTAATGGCGATTGGTAGTGATCCGGAAACTGTAAAGTGGATCGAAGTCGCAAAAGAGGAAAACTGGCAGCAGGTACGGGACATTTTCGATGCGGATTTGCAGAGACTTCGCAGCGCCGGGTTACAAGCAGAAGTTTTAATCCGGCGCGGAACTCCCGCAGATCAGATCCTGCAGGAAGCTCATACATGGGATGCGGACTGCATTTTTGTTGGTGCGAAAGGGATCAGAGGCATAGATCGTTTACTGCTTGGTAGTGTTTCCTCCGCAGTTTCGGCGCGGGCTCACTGTTCAGTAGAGGTTGTGCGCCCAAAATAGTTTTTAAGGAGACACCTTTTCCCGAAACTGCTTAACCAAACGGTCGCTCAACCGGCTAAGCGTCGGCAGTTTTAGCGGACCAATCAGGTAGCGTCCGAATGCAGCGTCCCGCAACGCGTCCAGATCGAACTTCTCCTTAAAATATAGCCGGTACGCGTCGACCGGAATGGCCAGGGCTTCCATTGAACTTTCGTCGAGACGCACCAGGAAGACGAAGTCGGCGTCGCTCATTTTTTCGGCAACTTTAAAGTACTGCCACTCCTCGATCCTTTTCCTGACCTTCCTCTCAGCATCAAGGGCATTATTTAAGTAATTTGGCTGTCCATCAACCTGCGTTTCCTCCCAGACGTACGGGAAACCTTGACGGAACGCGACGATGTACATCGATTGGCCGCGACGAAAGGTTAAGGGTTGCGGATTCGATTGGCCGTTACTCAGGCCGGCAGACAGGATGATAATTACTATCGCCAGAAATGGAGCGAGATGTCGGGACCGGGACATTTGCTGATCTCCTCTGAGTCGTTTTTGACTCAACCGAGCATACTCGCTCGCCCGCTCTGATTTTCATCAAAACTGTTTTGATTTTCCTCAAATATGTGCGCTGGAACACTGGAACCGGCTCACCGGTGACCTCGCCGGTGAATTGTTGGAACGGTGCAAAGGCCCAGAAGAATAGCTCGAGTGCTCCCGCGATTCCTTGCTGGAACTGTAGCGGGTCGGACCATCCGTCATCGTCGATAACTCCACGCGATATACATGCTTAAGTCCTCGGGCATCGCCATCGCCTGCGGCTTTATCTCCATACGAATATATTAGTGACAGGGAACGTACTGTAGGGGCGGCCCTCCGTGGCCGCCCTTGGTTTGGGTAGGGATTCAAGAAGCGACGGCCTCGGATTCGGCGAACACGTTTTAAACCAAGGGCGGCCACGGAGGGCCGCCCCTACAGTACGTTCTATATTTTGTAGAAATCTACAACCATCTGAACCGTCTCACATTTCTGCAAATCTACGAAAAATTAGTTTCGTTGTGTGAGCCATCTGGCGAGATCCAGAACTCGCAATCGCCGAGATCCAAATTGGCCAAGAGCTAAGCAGCACGAGTCTGGTCTAAGACTTTAATCAACGTCATCTCCATTCTTCAAACCAATCCGGCACACACGTTGCGCACTACAAAACCTGATCTGGTCGTGGTCCAAGGGAGCATTCAAAAAAATGATTTTGCTCCGCGATCAGTCTTAAGAAAGGAAGAGCAAAAATGAAAAATGTTTTCAACTTGCTTCTGACGCTATTCGTGATGCTGGCTGCTACCGCGGTCTTTGCACAGGAGACTTCGACGACCGGATCTATTTCGGGCTCCGTTGTCGACTCCAACGGATCTGTTGTTCCCGGAGCAGCCGTGAAAGTAGTCGGCCCGCTCGGCGAACGCGCCGGTGTCACCAACGATCAGGGCTACTTCGAAGTTCAGGGCCTTGTTCCCGGAAACTACACCGTGCGTGTTGAGAAAACCGGTTTCAAGTCGGGCGAGATAACAAACGTGACCGTGCTCGTCGGTAAGTCAACTACGAACAAGATCACTTTGCAGGTAGGAGACATTGCCGAAACGGTTACTGTCGTCGGCGGCGGCGAGGCTATCGATCAGGGTAGGACCGAAACAAGCTCCAACCTGAACGATCAGCTCTTTTCAAACATTCCCGTGGCTCGCGGTGTTTCGGGTCTCTTTTATCTTGCGCCCGGAACGACGGACAGTCTCGGCGGCGGTCGTGACAATCCTTCAATCTCGGGTGGCTCCGCACTCGACAATCTCTACGTTGCCGATGGTGTCAGTATTACCGACTCGGCTTTCGGCGGCATTGGAACTTTCTCTCGTTCGTATGGTGCGCTTGGCACGGGCATCAACACCTCCTTCATCAAAGAAGTTCAAGTGAAGACTGCCGGCTTCGAACCCCAATATGGACAATCGCAGGGCGGCATCGTCAACATCGTTACCCAATCAGGCAGCAACGAATATCACGGCGCCGTTTACGGATTCGCGAGTCCTGAAGCATTTGAAGCAACGCGACTACAGCCGGACGATGCTCCGCGCCGCAACACCGGTGGCAAGCTTCTGCATCAGGAGAACTACGACTTCGGCGTGGACGTCGGCGGCTACGTTCCGGGAGCGCGCAACAATCTCTTCTTCTTTGGTTCCTTCAATCCGAGCATCAGAAGAGATATCGTGCGCGGCGCGGAAGCGAACGCACTGAGCACCAGTGATTCCGGTTTACGAATAATTCGTGGTGACCATTTCGCCAATCGCATTCGCAGCTATAACTACGCGCTCAAGAGCGAATGGCTCATCAATTCAAACCATCAGATGACGTTCTCGATCTTTGGAGATCCATCGAAGACAAACAAGAGCACTTTCCCAAATCCCGGCAGGCCGTTAACGATCGATAACACTACTTCCGACAGTATTCTCGATTACGGCACTCGCAATATCTCCCTACGTTACAACGGCAACTTGTCGCCGACATTGATCTTTAATGCTTCGCTGGGGCTGGGCCGATCACGTTTCAGTGAGACAGGATTTGACGATATCAACCAGGTGTCTGACCGGCGTGGTTCCGATCAGCTCACGATTCAAGCCGCGACGGGCCAGCTTCCCGCTCGTGGAAATTTCGTCGCGGTCGGCCTTGGCTTCGTTGAGCCTACTGTGAGCAAGACCAAACGCGCAGAGTTCAACCTCTCGAAGCTGCATAATCTTTGGGGACAACACACCGCTGGAATCGGCTACACGTTTCAGCGTGGCAATTACGAGGGCACTCGCGATCGCAGCGGACCGAAGTGGACCATTCCTGCTGGAAACGGCATCGCTTCCGGTCAAACAACCAACGTACAGTTCCGCTTACGTTTCCGCCAGACCACTGACGGCGGTGTCAATCCACTCTTCCCCGTCCAGTTGGCTGATGGTTCGACGGAATTGGTGCCGGTTCGACTTCAAGTCTTCCGAGCAGAGTTTGGAACTCCAAACTTTACGACCTTCTCGAACTACCACGCGGCGTATGCGCAAGACGTTTGGCGTCTCAACAAATACGTGACGGCACTGGTTGGCATGCGTTGGGAACAGGAGCGACTCGTCGGTAGTCCCGGCGCGTCTGGTGTGCGTGCGGCCTACAGCTTTACGGGTCAGTGGGCCCCACGACTCGGCGTCACGGTCGACCCATTGGGTCATGGAAAAACGAAAGCCTTTTACAACTATGGAAGGTTCTTCGAATACATTCCGCTCGATATGGCCGAGCGATCGCTATCAACCGAGCAGGATTGGACCGGCAGCCTCTTCGCTCCCGAGTTCACTATCAACGGCGCTGGTCAGCGAATCGCTGCCGTCAATCAGTTTGGCACCGTGAATCCGATCATCGATGCAGCTCACCAGCTTCCGGGCGGCACGACGATCTCGGCGGGCGATCCGGCCAACCCGATTACGGCCGGGACCAAGCTCGGCTTTACCGATGAACATTCGTTCGGCTTTGAACAACAACTGCCTAAGAACTTCACGTTCTCGGCACGTTACATCGATCGCCGATCGAAGCGAATCGTCGAAGACGCAGCGTCGGTTTCGCCTGAAGGTTCACTCGCATGCGATGTGGCCACCGGCACACACTGCATCACACAGCTTTACTTTATCGGCAACATCGGACCACGGCTTGATGCGGCGGTGAACCTGGTGCCGTTTACCTATCCGACCGGCGGCGCCGTGCCTGCGGGCTGCGCAACGTTCATGGGCGGGCCCCGATACAATTACGACGTGGGCACGGGCCAGAGCGTCTGCTTCGCACAGACCGGCGTCGATCCAGTTACTGATTTGGAAATCAATTCTCCTGATGGAAACCCCGATGGTTTCCCGCAAGCCGTCCGCAAATACAGAGCCCTCGAGCTCGAGCTCAACCGTCGTTTCGCGAATGGTTGGCAGGGCTTCTTTAACTGGAGAATTGCCAAACTCGAAGGCAACTTTGAAGGCCATCTCCGCAACGATAACGGCCAGACGGATCCAGCCATCAGTTCGTTGTTTGACTTTACGACTGGTGACTTCAATCTGTTGGGCGATCAGTTTGCAGTTGGACCACTAAACACTGACCGCCGGCACATTATCAACGTGTTTGGAAGTTACAGCTTCGGCAAGGAGCAGCGCTTCAAGAAGTTGAATGGCCTGAGCCTTGGTCTGAATTTCCATTTCGAAACCGGTCTGCCGATCAATAAATTCGATCCACATCCGGTTTATCTGAATGTGGGTGAGATTCCGGTAGGTGGACGTGGCAGTCAGGGACGTACGCCTAACTACGGTCGCATCGATCTTCACACTGACTACGCGTGGAGTATTACAGAAACGACGCGGGTGAAGTTTATTGCTGACTTTTTCAATGTCTTCAACAGTCAGAAACTGCGTCGTCCCGATGAGAACGCGGCTCTCGACTTTGTTGCGGGGCAGAATCCGCCAAATCCGGATTTCCTGAAACCTGCACCATTGCCGCAGACCACGGGTTACTATCTACCGTTCAATATGAGGCTGGGAATCAGATTCGAGTTCTAGCTTTAGTTGGTAGAGACACACGAAGGCACAAACGTTTCTGTTTGTGCCTTCTGTGTTTCTGGTTAGCCCGCTCCTATGATCCCTTCGCCCCCAACAGGTCGGCTCGCGCGGTTTCTTCAACTTGTTTTTGCGATACACCGGCCCTGCCGTCGTACCTTCGAAACACCGGTAGAGCCAGCATCAGCAAACCTGTGCCTAGCACACAGAGGATGCCGCCGGAAACTACGGCGGTGCGAATCCCGAAGAGACTGGCAACGATACCCGACTCTGCATTCCCCAACATTGGACCAGTGTGATAGCTAATCAGTTCGATTCCTGCCATTCGTCCGCGCAAATGATCCGGGATTGTCTGGTTCCAGATGATCATGCGAAACACGCCACTAATCATGTCGGAAGCGCCCGCGATGGCGAGACACAACAACGCCAGCCACAATCGTCCGGCAAGACCAAACGCAATGATCGCAAATCCCCAGCACGCCGCGGCGATTCCCACCGCCAGGCCATGACGGTGTACACGCCTGGTCCAACCGAGCATTAGTGACATTACGAGTGCGCCGGCCGCAGGCGCTGCGTAGAGGAAACCCACTGAAGCACCGCCATACCGCTGCGCCATCGCGGGAAAGAGTGCCATCGGAATGCCAAAGAACATCGCATTCATGTCGACTAAGTAAGTCCCTAGCAACTCTTGACGGCTGCGGGCATAACGCAAGCCTTCGATAATCGATTTGATCCCCGGGCGATCTGCTTCGGGAGGCGGCGGTATAGCCTGCATCAGTGTCAACGCGATCAACGAGACGATGAAAGTAACCAGATCTACTGAATAAGCGACCGCCGGACCAAATGTAACGACCAGTACGCCACCCAACGCCGGGCCACCAACCATCGCCAGACTGCCGCGAAAAGCCTGAAGCGCAGCAACCGCCGGCATTTGTTCCGCTTTCACGATGCGCGGGATCAATGCCTCCAACGAGGGACGCTGTAATGCTGTCAACGCAGCAAAGAACGCAGCGCATGCGAACAACACCCAGACCTGAGGGCGAGGCAGAAGCGCATTAATGATCAGCACCACCGAGCCGGCCGCCAGCGAAGCTTCAGTGAGCCGCACCATGAGCCTGCGATCGAGGTAGTCAGCGAGCGCTCCACCGACGAAGCCCATAAAGAGAACGGCTATAAACTCGACGACCCCTAGCATTCCGACTACAAAGGAAGAATTCGTCAATTGAAACACCTGCCAGGGCAGGGCGACGAAAGTCATCATCGAGCCGAAGAACGTAATCGATTGACCGAGATAGAGGAGTCGGAACTCACGCGAATCGCGCAGTGGAGTAAGGTCGAGTGTGAACCAGCGTTGTTTCGCTTGCGTGTGCTGAGCGGTTGGATCAGGCGTCAGATGTGTGAACCCCTGGGGATTTTGCTCGCTCACGGTTTTGCTACTGAGTGCAGTTAGAAATGTGATGCTCTTTAATTAGTGCTTTGCTTGAGAGTAATGGTGTGATCGTTGCTCTGACTGATCATATCGAAGAGATGTTTCATAGCAGCGTAACTGGAAACTGGAAACAGAATGTGGCCTCCGCCGCCAAAGAAAAAGCTTCGATCATAAATGATGAAATGCCCGTCGGTGCCAATCTTGATCTGCTGGGCGCAAATACGCTGCGTCAATTCAGGCGTGATATTGGGGGGCGCGTCCGCATTATCGAGCGTAAATCCGGACGGCAACTCAATCGTAATGTGATCCTGCTCGGACCACGGATAGTGAAAATAGACGTCGTACTTGCGGTTCGTCGAAGCGAATAGCGACCCGGTTCCATGCTCGAAAACTTCAGGTTGCAGGAAAAGCCGCTTGCCGGTGCGTTGCGCGTAACCAGGGACGCGAAGGTGATACGAGTAGGTAAACGGCTTAAGTGGATCGGTAACGTTCTCGATCTTAATCTCGGAAAGTTCAGCCGTGCTCATTTGTTTTTTGACGATACTGCGGAGCGTCTCTTCCCGCTCGGC
>DATNFX010000451.1:0-6074 GCA_035606195.1 Pyrinomonadaceae bacterium | reverse complement strand
TGTCGGTGAGTTTCACTACATTCATCACTCACAAGACGGTTCCACTTACGACGATCCGAATCTACTCGCACGCGAAGTGATCCGGGCCGCACACGACGCCGGCATTCGCATCGCACTCCTGCGCGTCGCCTATGCACGCGCGGGCTTTGAAACTGAACCAAACCCACAACAAATTCGTTTCATTGAACCCTCAACTGACATCTATCTAAAGCATCTGGAACAACTACTCACTGCGCCGGAATTGAAGGACGGCATGGCGTGGGCAGGTGTAGCGCCGCACAGTGTTCGCGCAGTGCCGCTCGACTACCTCAAGACAATCATCGCGTTCGCGAAGGAACACGATCTGCCGACACACATGCACGTCGCCGAGCAGCCGGCTGAAGTTAGCGCCTGTATTAAAGAGTATGGACGTTCACCGGTGGCATTACTCGATACCGAAGGTCTGTTGAGCAAACGATTCACTGCCGTCCACGCGATTCACGTTACTCCAAAAGCAGTCGCCGCTATGGCGCAGGCCGGCGCGCATGTGTGCGCATGTCCAACTACGGAGCGAAATCTCGGCGACGGGGTGGTGCCCGTTGATTCGTACTTTGACGCAGGAGTGCGAGTATCGCTCGGCAGTGACAGCCAGATTCAGATAGATCTACTCGAAGACGCGCGTGAGCTCGAGTATCACCTGCGACTGCAAAAGACTGCGCGCAACGTGCTCGCCCCCGCAAACGATGCTACCAGTTCAGCGTTAGCGAGAAGACTATTCGAGTGTGCAACAATCAATGGCGCTGCGAGTATCGGCTTCGATGGCGGTAAACTTGAAGCCGGTTTCCCAGCGGATTTCTTCACAGTGGATCTCGACGATCTCTCAATCGCAGGATGCGCTGTTGAAGATCTACTCGCAAACATTGTCTTTTCACTCTCAAAAACTGCCATTAAGGATGTGGTGGTTGCAGGCAAACAGATCGTGGAACACGGATCAAACAGATGATAAAAGAGATTCTTGCGGATCTGGTCAGGATCGATTCGGTTTCGTCGCGATCGAATGCGGAGATCATCGAGTACATCGAAAAGCGCTGTCAGAAGTTACACATGATGATGGGGTATGTACCATACATCGACAAGAACCTCGTTCAGAAAATCAATCTGGTTGCAGTCTCACACCGCACTGACAAAGTTGAGCTGGCGCTGGTGGGCCACACCGATACCGTGCCGTACGATCCAAACTGGTCCGAAGCTACCAACCTCACTGAACGTGACGGCAAACTCTACGGTCGCGGTTCGTGCGATACGAAAGGTTTCATTGCCGCCGCGCTTACCGCACTTGAAACTGTCAAACCAGAAAAACCACTGGCACTCGTATTCACAGCCGATGAGGAAATCGGTCTCGTGGGCGCTAAGGTATTAGCCGAGAACCAGGCACTACGCGTTCGTTACAGCATCGTCGGCGAACCGACTTCACTTAAACCGATTCGCGCCGGCAAAGGTTATTCGCTCGCCGAAGTTATCGTAAAAGGACGTGAAGCACACAGCGCTTATCCAGCACTCGGCGCATCGGCCGTCTTCCGCGCAGCGCGTTTGATCAATCGTCTGGAATCAATCGCTACGAAACTCAGAGAAGACCAGCATCCCGCATTCGATCCGCCGTACACCACACTGAACGTCGGCGTGATCAACGGCGGCTCCGCCAAGAACGTGCTCGCCGGTGAGTGTCGCTTCACACTCGAGTGGCGTCCAATCCCATCTCAGCCTTCGGATCACCTGCTCAATCTCTTCAGAGCCGCGATCGAGGAAGAGCGCAAAGCGGATCCCGGGTTTGAATGCGAAGTCGACGCGAGCCGCCAGGACACCGGTTTCGAAACGTCTCCCGATTCTCCTCTCGTCAAACTTCTCGAGCGCGTGTCCGGCAAGGAATCCGGAACCGTCGCGTTCGGCACAGAAGCCGCTCAAATGATGCTTTTGGGCAGTGAATCCGTCGTTATCGGTCCCGGCGATATTCGCGAGGCACACCGCACCGGTGAGTTCGTACCCATCGATGAACTTGAGCGTTGCGCAGAGATTCTGAGACAATCCATCCAGCAACTTTGTTCATCGTAGTTTTTCCACTGCAAGGCAACCGCTTTCCAGTGAATTCCATCGGAAGGTGCAATGCTCCGCATTAATAAACTCCTTTTAGCAATTATTATTTTGGCGTCGTGTGTGCCGCTTCTGGCACAGGATCCAAAGCCGCTTACCAACCAGGAATTCGTCAGCCTGCTCTATCAACTTCAACGCAATCCCTCGATGCGCGATGAACTTGTCGAACAGGTCAGAACGCGCGGCATCGGTTTTCAACTAACCGATGGCATGCGCTCGCTCGTCGCTACGAAAAGCGGTAACGATTCGCTGCTGCGACGCACGCTCGAAGAAGCCGAACGCCGCCGCGTGAATCCGAAGGCGTCGGCACTTCCTTCCGAAACTGAAGGACAAGAACTTCTCGAACGCACACGCAATGTGACTCTGGCCGCCGCGAACGCGATGCCGGATTTTCTCGTGAAACAAATCATCAAGCGTTCAGTTGCTTACGGGCACACGTCCAACTGGCTCCCACAGGACAATCTCACGATCGCGGTCGGTTATCGTGCGAACGTCGGCGAGGAGTACAAGATTCTCACTGTGAACGGAATGCCTGCCGGGCCGGAGCAGGGTGAAGCGAGTCGCGACTACAGCAAGTACGCGCCGAAAGGCGCGTCATCGAGTGGTGTGGAATATATCTCGGCGCAGGCAGACATCTTCAAGCCGGAAGCGAAGACCGAATTCCGCATGGTCGATACGGATGTCATCCTGGGCAAAAGGACAGTCGTCTACGAATACGTTGTTAAGAAAGACAACTCGCAATTGACGTTGGGTCTGGCGGACACCGGCGCTCGCGCACTCGTCGGCTCGCGTGGTCGACTCTGGATCGATCGCGAGTTGGATCGTGTCGTTCGCTTCGAACAGATCGCGACCGAGATTCCTCCGGATTTTCCGATCACTGCTGCAAGTAGTTTGATCGACTACGACTGGGTGCAGATCAATGAGCGCAAATACCTGTTGCCCACGCATTCCGAAATCCTACTGACCACCGTAAATCCGAAGTTCGTGCTCCAGAGCCGGAACGATATTAAGTTTCGTAGCTATCAGAAATTTGGCGCTGAGCTGAAGGTCGTCGATGAAGTCGGCGAAGACGACGACGAACCTCCACCGGTTCCGAAACGCATCAAGCCACCGCAGAATTAAGCTACTGATCTGTGGCCTACCGTAAACACGGTGTCCACATTCGTGGACACGAAAAGCCACGCAAAATTCCCTGCAGAACGCGAATTTGCTTTGTTTGCAGTCCGCGTAGCTTAATCCAGTCGCGGTACGGTCTTTGCTCCCCGTGGAAAGCGATGAAGCCGAGGATTTTGATAGTTGATGACGATTCCCAGATCACACAACAGCTTTATTGGACCTTGTGTGATGAGTATGACGTAGTGACGGCAAATGATTTGCAGACCGCGATCCGGCGGGCGACTTTTTACAAGCCTGATATTTGTATATTGGACTTGCAAATGCCTCCCGAAAAAGATTCGCCCGCCAGTGGTCTGAAGTTGCTGGAATACATCAAGAGTCATTTGTCGAACTCGAGAGTTTTAGTCATGAGCTCAAACGCCACGACTGAGACGCGGCGAGCCTGCTTCGCCGCCGGCGCGGATGGCTTTTTCGCGAAGCCGTTTGAAATTCAGGACATGCTCGCGAGTATTTGTAAGTTGAGCCCACTTCACCGGCTGGAATTGTTCGCTCACATTCTTTGACAAAGGATCCGGACGTCCACTCCCTTTGGCGTCCGTACAAACACCGTAGATGAAACCCTCTTCATCGGACGGTGTGCTCGATGGCCCCCGCTGCCGTTGCCCAACACGAACGCGGGGGCCGAATTTTTGGAGTAGTCAGTTGTCAGTGGTCAGTAGTCCGTTGTAAAGCTACTGACTACTGACAACGGACTACTGACCACTGACCACTGACTAAGTCAAATGACTTCTACTCGCCTCTCTGACATAATCCATCGCTAACAATGAGCGAAGCCAGTGACAAAGTGCGTGGAATGCGCGAGCTTCCACTGTTTCCCCTGCCTGTGGTCCTGTTTCCCGGCGTGCCTTTACCGCTGCATATTTTTGAGCCGCGCTACCGGCAAATGCTGACTGACATCCGTGTCTCAAACAACCTCTTCGGACTCGCTTACTTCGATCCGACGATTTCAAGCGGGGAAGTTCCGCCCGCGGGTCACGTAGGCTGCGTCGCCGAGGTAACTGAAACACAAACCTTCCCGGATGGACGTTCGAACATACTGACGCTCGGCGTGATTAGATATCGCATCGACTCGTACATCGAACGCGGCGATCCATATCTCGTGGCGGAAGTCAGTTACTTTGAAGACGACGACGAAGCCGAGGAACTCCTCACCGCGCCCGCCAAAGACGTAGCCGAAACATTCACACGTATCGCGCAGGCTGTGCGCACCATCAACGACGAACGCGCGGTTTTGCCGGATATCTCCAACACTGAGCCGCAGCGACTATCGTTTCTCGTGGCAGCCGCGATGGAGATCGACGCTGAAGTCAAACAGGAACTTCTCGAACTTCGTTCAACATCAGAACGCCTCGAGCGTCTGCGTGGAATGCTCAACATCGCCGTTAAAGGTTACGAAGAGCGGGCGCGCATTCACGAACTCGCGAAGAGCAATGGACACAGCGGCAGAAGGATTGAGCTCGAATGACGGCGCAACAAGTCAGCATTCGAGTTCTGTTTTTTGGTGCGGCGCGGGATGTGGTTGACGCCACGCAGCTCGATCTTTCACTCGATGCACCTGCGACGGTCTCGAGTGCTTTTCAAAACCTCGTCAGTCGATTCGCGCAACTCGAACGTTTTGGACGCTCGTTGTTGTTTGCTGTAAATCAGGAATACGCCACACCGGATACGCTTCTGAAAGAGAATGACGAACTGGCGGTGTTTCCGCCCGTTAGTGGTGGGAGTTGTGACTATCGCTGCCCGTACGATTTTTTTGAGCTGACAACGGAACCGATCGACGTTGGCGAGGTGGCGCGACGTGTCGTGCTTCCGGAATGTGGAGCCACAGTCACGCTCGACGGCTACGCGCGCGAATGGACCAAAGGCAAGCGAACGCTTTATCTCGTCTACGAAGCGTACGACGCAATGGCGTTGACTGAAATGCAGCGCCTCGGTGCTGAAGCCCACAAACAGTTCGAAATCGCCCATCTCGGCATCGTGCACCGCACGGGACGTCTCGAGATTGGCGAAACGAGTGTCGTCATCGCTGCCAGCGCCCCACACCGCAAGGCAGCCTTCGAGGCCTGCGAATGGGCCATCAAAGAACTCAAACGCACGGTTCCCATCTGGAAAAAGGAAGTGTTTGAAGGCGGGGAAGAATGGGTTGAGCCACAGATGAACACGGATGTCTAAGACGCGGATGAATACGGATTGATCCGTATTCATCCGTCTAACTTGTTATCCGTTTATATCTGTGGTTTCTGTCTCTTCGTCAGCAGCGGCTTCTACGAGGGAGGCGCTGGTGACTTTGTCGCCCGCGTCGGTTTTGATCAGACGCACACCTTGCGCGCTGCGACCTGTCTTACGGATATCGGCGGCTTCTAGACGGATCAGCTTGCCCTGCTGCGTGATGATCATGATTTCCGACTCGTCTTCGACCGGGAACACCGCGACAACCTTGCCGGTCTTTTCAGTCGTCTTCATGTTGATGACGCCTTTACCACCACGCGATTGCAGCCGGTAGGTCGTGATAGAAGTTTGCTTGCCGTAGCCCTGTTCGGAAACCGACAACATCCGCTCCTTGTCATCCGCCGAGACGGGGCAGACTGAAACGACGTAGTCGTCCTGACGGAGATCGATTCCACGCATGCCGCGCGTCGCACGTCCCATCGGCCGCACGTTCTTTTCGTCAAAACGAATCGCAACTCCATCGTGCGTGGCGATGAAGATGCGTTTCGTACCATCAGTCAACACGACGTCGAGCAACTGATCGCCTTCGTCAACGTTGATCGCTA
>DATNFX010000450.1:0-4739 GCA_035606195.1 Pyrinomonadaceae bacterium | reverse complement strand
TTTGGTGAATCGCTTAAGCGAGAGCAGACACCATATCCACAAGTTTCTCCGGACGGCCGCTATCTGAGCGTGCTGGTCCAGGATGTATCGGGCACCACACCTTGCTCGCAATTGCATCTTCAGGATCTCGAAGATCCAAAGCGCGGATTCCATCTTGTTGTGCAGGGGATTGACGCATTTATCAGCGCTGCGGCATTCCATCGAGACATGCTCTACTTCCAGACAGATCACGAGGCGCCGCTGGGCAAGATCGTTGCGGTCGAGCTCACGGATATTGTTGATGCTAAAACAGTGATCGCTGCGGAATCTTTTCCTCTCAGATCCTGGGCCACGGCGGGAGACTATCTCTTTGTCGAAACGATCGAAAACGTCTCGTCACGACTGCGCGTGTATGACCTCGCGGGGAAGTTCGTGAAGCAAATCGAACTGCCCGGCACCGGCAGTATCGATGCGCTCACTGGAGGGCCGGACGATCTGTTGTTTTCGTTTTCGTCTTTCCTGATGCCGCGAGCCGTGTATCGCCTCGATCTCGAAACATTCGAGTACACACTCTTTCATCAACACGAAGTGCCGTTCGATCCGAATGAGTTTGAGCTCGAGCAGGTCTGGTTTGAATCGCGCGACGGGACGCGGATACCGATGTTCCTCGTTCACCGGAAAGATCTCGTGCGCGACGGCGCTAATGCGGTCGTGATCCATGGCTATGGCGGCTTTGGTGTCAGTCTCCTCCCTACTTTTGCGGCGCACGTCGTTCCGTTTCTGGAACATGGCGGAATCTATGCGGTCGTCAATGCGAGAGGAGGAGGAGAGTTTGGCGAGGAATGGCACCGGGCCGGGATGCGTGAGAATAAGCAAAACGTTTTCGACGATTTTATCGCGGCCGGCGAGTGGCTGATTGCCGAAGGATATACGCAGGCCTCGAGACTCGGCTGCTTTGGCTGGAGTAATGGTGGTTTATCAGTGCATGCTGTTGCGGTGCAGCGGCCGGATTTATGGAAAGCAGTAGTTGCTGGTGCGCCTGTTACTGACCTGGCTCGATTCCACACCGCGCACGGCGGGCAGCACTGGGTCGCTGATTATGGTTCACCGGAAGATGCGCGTGACCTCGAGTTTCTGATGCGATACAGCCCGTATTACACGCTACCCGAAAAGATCGAAGCTCCTGCGATACTCACAGTGGTCCCGGATAATGACGACCGCGTCGCTCCCTGGCACAGCTACAAAATGCACGCGGCGTGGATCGCGTCGAATGTTTCTACGAACCCGATTCTTCTGCGTGAAGAGAAGCAGGCAGGCCATCGCGGCAGCCCATTGGCGAGCAGAACAGTGGATCGCTACACCGACATCTGGGCATTCTTCTTCTGGCAGCTTGGGTTGGACTAAAGCCTCACGCTTGGACACAGTCAGTACCGTCCGCGGTAGCGGATGGGTGTATGCGCAGCCTTACGACGTACCCATCCGCTACCGCGGACGGTACTGACTGTGTCCAAGTGAAGCTTTACTTGGATCGGGTCAGTACAGGGAGCGGTAGCGACCTGGTAAGTGATCAGCATTTGACCCCCATGGTGGTCCAGGTCGCTACCGCTCCCTGTACTGACCCGATCCAAGAATGATTACAGATACCGTTTCTTCAGGGATTCGTAGAGACAGTCATCAGAGTAGGACGCATTCTTGTCCTGACCCGCGGCGCGCCAACGTTCATTCCAAAGATGAATCGCATACGTTCGCTCGCTGAGTCGTAGATCAGCTTCCGGTTCGAGGACTTTGTGCCAGTCAGCATAACCAATCGGACAAAACACCTCCGCAGACTGCTTGTACTTTTCCAACGAAAACTCCCGCACTGCTGCCGCCATTAGCCGTGGTCCAGTCTCACCCCAGACAATCGCCTTCGGATCTTTCGTTTCGCAAACGCGCCACGCGTAACTCATCACGTCACTACCAGCAGGCGCTTTGAAGATGCCACTGTTAATGAACTCTTCTCCCATCGCGAACTCACTCGAGAAGATGTACTCCGACTCGAAATCGAAAGGCTTCAGGCAAATCGTGTCGGTGTCGACCCACCATCCACCGCGTTCAAGCACCAGCTTGTAGCGGAAGAAATTTGAGAACCCCGCATAACTCGCCTGCTGCTTGTACTGAAAGATTCTCGATGCAGGCAGGATCTCGTTGCCGTCTTTGATCGTCGTTCCTGAAGGAATGTTCTTTACGTCCTCATAAACATAGAGCTGATATTCATGCCCGTTGCGCAAAAAGGACGCAATCGACAACTGCTCCATCACGGAAAGCTCGTTGCCAACCCACAATCCCTGGATGATGTGGTTCATGAGTTACGCCCTGGCAGCGCGGGAGATGTTCGCGCTCTCGAGTTCGTACTCGCGGACGTAATTGCGCGCCATGGTGTGATAATGATAGTCGTGCATCGCTTTCTCGCGACACGCGCGCGGATCGAGACTCGTGACACGATCGATGGCGGTGACGTATTCGTCGTCTGTGCGACAAACAAACCCAACTTCCGGCGTGATGATCTCGGGACACGCACCACGGTCACTGCAGATCACGGGTGTGCCTGACATGAGCGCTTCCACCATTCCCAATCCGAATGCTTCGTCGAGCTTCGTCGGAAAGAGAAAACCCTTCGCGCCGGCAAGCAACTCCGCCTTCTCCTTACCACGCACATCTCCCACGTATCGCGCGCCAACTCTGCGACACATCTCCTGCACCTGCGCGATTCGTTCATAAGACTCACCCGTGCCGGCGACGACGAGCTTGAATCCGAGTTGCTTCGCGGTGGAGAGTACGATGTCCAAACCTTTCTTCGTGCCCCAATCCATTGTCGACATGAACAGGAAGTAATCGTCCTTTGTCTCGCTGTAAATGTACTCGCCCGGATCGATGCCGTTCCACACGTATCGATCGCGCCCGTGCAATTGAGCGAGTGTTTGCGAGACGAAGATCCAGTTGCGGGTGGAGTGAGCACGTTCGCGCCCGCGCGTCTGTTCATCCATGTGACAGGTCGCGACCCACGGTTTCGCACGCGCTTCCCACTCCTCGATCAGCATCGCATCCCGCCCGGAAATCGTGTGCAAAACGTCTGCCTGAAAATCCGGCTCGAAGACTAAATTGATCCCATTCGGAACTGAATCCGCGGAGAAATTCTCACGTAAGCGCCGCACAAGATAAGAGACTTCATGGCCCAGTTCGGCGAGACCTTTTGCCAGCAGATCGTGAAGGATGTAGCCGGAGCCGGAAGGGAAGGCCTTCGGGTGCAAACCACTGCCGTGGCCATTGCTGGAAGGATACTCATGATCTGAGGAAAGTAGTACTCGCATAAGTTAAGCGGCGCAAACTGCGTTTATGAATCGCGCTCGATCGCTCGTCTGATGTTGCTGATGAACAAGAGCGTAGCCGTTTCTTCTGATCTGGTCCAACTCGTCATGGTTTTTTTCCGAAAGCACGTACTCGATTTGTGACTTCAGGTTCTTTTGCGACACCGGCACGTAATGGCGACCGGCGATAAAGCCGAGCCTGTTGAGAGGTTCACTAACCGTGTCGTCGGCCAGCAGCAAGGCGCCGGTTGCCGGAATCTCGAAAAACTTCGCCACCAGGTACGCATAAGGGAAAACACTGTCAGCAAAACCAACCCGGCACTCGCGAATCTTCTCTGCGTAACCGCGACCTATTCTTTCATCTCGCTCGTAATCGTACCCGGAGTAATACCCAGGGTGCCGGTGATACCTGATTGCATGTGAGCCTTCGCGGTGCAACTCCAACATCCGCTGGCGCAACGGATATGCTTCATTGATCGCGCCACTCAGGAAGATTGCGTTCTCCGCGTCCTCGTTGAAAGGCAATATGAAATCAGTTGAAGCGGAGTGCGGCACCCACATGGTTCGTTTCCGAGCAAGCTCGGGAAATAAACTGGTCCAACCATAGACATACGGGCTCAGAATCACATCCGACACGCCGAAAACAATCACTTTCATTTCGCGCATGCGCCGGTTCCACCAATGCAGATCGTCGGCGAAGAAAAACTTGCGACACTTCAGACCCTGCATTTCGCGACAATGCCGGTAAACGAGTTCGTAAGCTTCCCAAAAGATGATCAGCTCGGGTAGTTGTCCGAGCGCGATCCGTAATTTGTGCTCCAGCGAACCGGCGCCGTGCCAGAGCGCATTGGCTTCGATATGTCTCCAGCCATGGTTTGTGATCAGGTCGTGCTGGATGTAGTACAGCTCACGCGTGACGTAGGTTCGCACCGCCTCAAGGTGAGATACGATCAGTTTCATTAGCCACGGCCAGTAGCCACTGATAAACGCGGATTTAGTTCGTCGAATCGCAGTTGAACCAAACGCTGGATCTGGCGCGCGCAATTGACGTAGGCTGCCATTCCTTTGCCGATCGGATCGGGAATGTCGGCGTCATCACTCAGACAGTAGGTTTTGCCTTCAACCGGCGGCAGCATCTCAATCACTGCTTTGCGAACGGCCGCGGTCATGCAGAAGATCATTTCGGCCTCGGCTGCTAACTCCTGTGTGAGATTGCGCGCCGCATGCGGTTGGACCGGCACACTCAACGACTGTAGAACCTCCGCTGCTTCCGGTGTGATTGCTGCACCGACTCTTGCAGACACACCCGCACTGAGCGCGCGCACGTTCACGGTTTCGAGTGCTTTGAATGGAATACCGAGTCGTGTGGCGATTTCGGCGTTCGCAATTGCGGCGGCCATCGGCGAACGGCAG
>DATNFX010000449.1:0-4896 GCA_035606195.1 Pyrinomonadaceae bacterium | reverse complement strand
CGCGTTATTGGCGTGCTTTATTCCCGCGCGCCGGGCGACGAAGGTCGACCCGCTGGTGGCGCTGCGATACGAATGAAGTCATTGCCGATTTCCAATTGCCGATTGCCGATTTAAGACTCCAGTTCCAACGAAATTGGCAATCGGAAATTGGCAATAGAGATTAGGAGGAGTGTATTGCGAGATTTGCGTTTGACCATCCGAAGCCTGCTACATCACCCCGGCTTCACTGCCGTCGCCATCATCACGTTGATGCTCGCCATCGGTGTGAACACTACGATCTTTAGCGTCGTCAATGCTGTTTTGTTGAAGGCGTTGCCGTTTCGCGATCCCGAACAGCTCGTCTCCGTTCATCGAATACCCAGCGCGACCGGATTTCCGGGCATCGCCGGTTATCAATACCTCGCATGGAAAGAGAAGAGCGCGAACTTCGACGAGCTCGCTGCGTTCAGTGACGACAATATCAATCTCACCGGCGACGGTGAACCGGAACGAATTCCTTATGCGCAAGTCACCGCAAGTCTCTTCACCACGCTCGCAGTTCAACCCGTGCGCGGCCGGTTCTTTCTTCCCGACGAAGACAAACCCGGAGCCACCAATGTCGTCGTTGTCAGTGAAGGCTTCTGGCAACGTCGTTATGGGCGCGACGAAAAAATCCTGCAGCAGACGCTGACACTCGACAACAAGCCCTACACCATCGTGGGAGTGATGCCACACAGCTTTCGCTTCCCCGGCGAGTTCGATATCTGGCTGCCGATGGCACTCGATCCATACAAAGAAGTTCATGGTGACTTTTTCAAGCTCGTTGAAGTTGTAGGCCGCCTCAAACCGAACGCAACTCTTGCCGGCGCGCAAACTGAATTAGGTGTGCTTGCGCAACAAGCATCACAGCAGGGCAAAGAACCTTTACCAATGGCTGCAGTTGAAGTGGCGCCTTTGCATCAACAACTCGTTGCCGGCGTTCGCTCGACGGTGCTTGTCTTGTGGGGCGCAGTCGGACTCGTAATGTTGCTCGCGTGTGTGAATGTCGCGAGCTTGATGGTCTCACGCACCTTCGCACGCCAACGCGAAATTGCCGTCCGCGCGGCAGTTGGTGCACGACGCTGGCAACTCATCCGGCAACTACTCACCGAGAGTGTTTTGATCGGTGTCACTGGCGGCGCATTAGGACTGCTGATCGCGGTGTGGGGAACGCGAGGCATCGCGAGTCTCGTACCGAAAGGTTTCGCGACCTCCGTCTATGATCTGAACAACATTCGTCTCGACTGGCGTGTGTTTGCCTTCACTCTCGCGCTCTCTGTCCTCACGGGAATCGTGTTTGGATTAGCCCCGGCACTGACGGCTTCAAAACCCGATCTGATCCAGGCACTGCGCAACAGCCGCTCGCAGGGACTGATGAGTTTTGGACTGGGCAGCTTTCGTGGCTGGCTGGTCGTTTCCGAACTCGCGCTCGCAGTTGTCTTACTGCTCGCCGCCGGTTTGCTGGTGCGCAGCTTCAACAAACTTCTCGCTATAGATCTCGGCTTCAATAAAGAAAACGTCCTCACCACGCGCATTAATCTGCCTCGGTCAGTCTACCGGGAAGACACGCAGACGCAGGCGTTCTACGACAACCTGTTACAGCGTGTGAAGTCTTTGCCGGGAGTGCAATCGGCCGGAATGATCAACCACACACCACTCTCGGGCTTCGGCATCATCGCGTTTACGGGTATCGAAGGTCAGCCGCCGCCTCGTGAGAAAGAGCCGCCAATCGGAATCGGCAGCGTCTCGTCTGATTATTTTCAAACGATGGGCATTCCGCTGTTGAGCGGGCGCACGTACGACGCGCGTGATGGCGCAGATGGCCAGAAGGTCGCAATCGTCAACCAGGTTTTTGCGAATCGTTATTTTGCCGACGGTAATCCGCTTGGCAAGCGAGTGGGTTTCGGTTGTAAGGAAAAGGAAGGGCTCTGCCGCACGATCGTGGGAGTCGTGGGAAACATTCGACAGGAGAGCATTACGGATGAAGTCACGCCCGAGATGTATCTGCCGTTCGCGCAGATGCGCATGAACGGAATGACGCTGATGGTCCGGACGTCGTCGGATCCTCTCAATCTTGCTCGAGCCGTGCGCAGTGAAGTGCTGGCGATCGACAAGAATCAGCCGATCCACGACGTCAAGACACTGGGTCAGCGTGTGGATGAAGCCGTCGCTGTGTCGCGATCGCTGATGGTTCTGTTCACTGCGTTTGCTCTGCTGGCGCTCGTGCTCGGTGCCGTCGGGATGTACGGCATCGTCTCTTACTCGGTCACACAACGCACACACGAGATTGGTATTCGCATGGCACTCGGCGCGCGCGCCGGGAATGTGTTGGGTTTGATCATGAAGAACGGGCTGGCGTTGGTGTTGACCGGGATCGTGATTGGTGTCGGTGGCGCGCTGTTGTTGACGAGGTTTCTAACGACGTTGCTCTTTGGGGTGACGCCGACCGACGCTCGCACGTTCGTGGTTGTGTCGCTGATCTTTTTTGTGATTGCTGCTGTGGCGTCGTTGATTCCGGCGTTGAGAGCAACGCGTGTGGAGCCGGTAATCGCGTTGAGATACGAATAAGGATATTGCCGATTTCCAATTGCCAATTGCCGATTTGAGGAAGCAATTGGCAATCGGCAATTGGCAATTGGAAATAACATGATGAATTCAATAATTAAAGATGTTCGTTTTGCGCTGCGCGGGTTGATCAAGCATCCGGCGTTTACGGCGATTGCCGTGCTCACGTTGGCGTTGGGTATTGGTGGTAGCACGTCGATTTTTACGGTCGTCGATGCCGCGCTGCTGCGTGGACTGCCGTACAAGTCGCCTGACCGTCTCTATCACATCTGGGAAAACACACCGAAGAAGGAATTCCCGAAGCGTGAGTTTTCCTATCCCGACTACCAGGACTACCAGCAGAACAACGTCTTCGAAGGCCTCGCGGCTTATACCGGCGGTGGCGTGATTCTGAGCGGCCAGGGCGATCCGGAAAATCTGAATTCGCCGAGAGTCAGTGCGAATTTCTTTTCCGTGCTCGGTGTCGATCCGATTCTCGGAAGGACTTTTCAGGCCGGCGAAGACGTTCAGAGTGGACCAAAGATCACGATTCTGACTTACGGCCTGTGGCAGCGCAGATTCGGAGGCGATCCGGGAATCGTCGGTAAAGCGCTTACGCTGAATGGCGAGAGCTATACCGTCGTCGGTGTCTTGCCTGCGAATTTTCAGTTTGCGCTGCGGCCCGCGGATCTGTTCACGCCGTATCAGCCAACTCAGAACCAGTTGACGCGGCGCTTCATGCACGGAACGAATCTGATCGGACGGCTCAAGTCAGATAAGAGTGTTAGCGATGCACAGGCCGAGTTGAGTTTGATTGCGAGTCGTATCGAACAGCAGTTCCAGGACTCACATGCGGGAACGACGACGCGAATCGTTCCGCTTCAGGAAGAAGTAGTCGGATCGGTCCGGCCGATTTTGTTGGTGCTACTCGCTGCGGTTGGATTCGTGCTTCTGATCGCGTGTGCGAACGTCGCCAGTTTGTTGTTGACGCGATCACTCTCGCGACAGAAGGAAGTCGCGATTCGTTCAGCACTCGGCGCGAGTCGTTCGCGAGTAATCAGGCAATTCCTCACGGAATCGATGTTGCTATCGATTGTTGGTGGCGCAGCAGGTTTGGTGATCGCTTACTGGGGCGTGCCCGCCCTCGTGGCGGTGTTGCCGCAAAGCCAGTTGAATGCAATGCCGTTTCTCACCGCATTGCATCTCAATACCGGCATTCTAACTTTCTCGTTCGCACTCTCACTACTGACCGGTCTGATCTTTGGTCTGGCGCCGGCGCTACAGTCTTCCAAGCTCGATCTCAACGAAGCACTCAAGGAAGGCGGACGCCAGACGTCTATCGGCGCTGGTCATCGTCTGCGCAGTGCGATGGTCGTTACAGAGATCGCGCTGGCGGTCGTGTTGCTGGTCGGCGCCGGATTGATGATGAAGAGCCTGTTTCGACTTTTGAAAACAAACGTCGGCTTCAAAACTGAAAACGTGCTGACCGCATTTGTGATCCTGCCGCCTTCGAAATACAACGATACGAAGAAGCAGATCAACTTCAACGATCAACTGCGTGAACGAGTGCAATCCCTGCCGGGCGTCACGGGAGCGGGCACAGTCAATATCCTGCCGGTGAACGGCGGAAACACGACGCGCTTTTTCGTCGATGGCGACCCGATCCCCGCGCCGGGACAGGAGATTGAAGCCAACATCCGCACCGTCAGTGACGATTACTTTACAGCACTCGGAGTTCCGGTCGTCGCAGGGCGAGCGTTCGACGCGCGCGACACCGAGAACGGGCAGTCTGTGGTCATCATCGGTAAGACAATCGCCGACCGTGTATTTGCCGGTCGCGATCCAATCGGCAGGAAGTTGCGCTATTCGTCGATTCAAGCCGACGGCGACATCGTTGTTGGGGTAGTCGGAGACGTGAAGATCACCGGGCTGGATGAAGCAGTCAGACCGGTGCTCTACTATCCGTTCCGCCAGAGCGCCTCGACGTTCCAAAATCTCGTCGCGCGGACTGACAGCGATCCGAACGTACTCGCCGGCGCCATCCGCAATGAAATCCGCAACCTCGAGCCCGACGCGGCAATTCTCAACGTCCGCACGATGGACGACATGATTGCGCAAACACCGGCGTCGTTCATGCGACGTTTTCCGGCGTTGCTGATCAGCATCTTCGCCGGCGTTGCGTTGTTGCTCGCGTCGATTGGGATCTACGGTGTCGTGTCATATTCCGTGAGCCAGCAGACGCACTACATCGGAGTGCGCATGGCGCTCGGCGCCAGCCCGGTTGACATTCTGAAGATGGTTTTGAAGCAGGGATTGTTGTTGGCGCTGTTGGGC
>DATNFX010000448.1:0-4401 GCA_035606195.1 Pyrinomonadaceae bacterium | reverse complement strand
AATCGATCCAATCCCTTTCGCCGCACGCGCCAAACGCGCCTGCACCTGCGCGGGACTCAATCCCCTGGTCCAATTAGCAAATGGCGACATCCGGTCAGCCGCCGCCCCGTTCGGCGCCGGTCTAACCTCGAGAAAATCAATCTGACCGTTAGCCGCGAGATGATAACTAACCGGTTCACCACCGACGAGTGCCACCGACGTTACCGGGTAAGGACGTTCACCGATATATCGAAACAGAAATGCATCCGGGTTAACTTTAATCGGCTGATCCTTGCCCTTTGTGGTGCGTAGAATTAGTTGTCCATCACTCGCCGGACGCGCATTGGCTTTCTGAAGCTGCAGCAGATTGCGCGCCTCTAACAAGTGCGCGATCGCATGCAACACACGCGCGCGTGACACAGGATCTCGAGGACGTATCATCAGGTCCGGATAGACTGTCAGATGTCCATCACGCAGCAGCATAGCGAGGTCTGCGCGATTTGCTGCCGGCACATCCTTCGCATCTTTCACCGCCAGCAGGTAATCGGTATCGGCGTCATTCAGCAGTGTTCCGGCGCGACTCTCGCCAAATACAGCAGCAGACAGCGCCGTGGCAAAAGCAGGCGGCCGATTCACGTCCGCCGCAACAACCGGCATCGTTTGTCGCGCCACGCGCGCGACATTAGCGAGCCAGTTCTGCACTTCGCCCACCGTCGCGTCAGCAGAAAGCCACGCATCAAAAACTCGCGCCGGTAACATGCCGAAATTCTGCGTGAGTAAAAGACTGACGTCGCGCGGGAGCAGAACATTCGCATCATCCGTCAAATCAGCGGGCAAGCGCGAAGTCTTGATCACAAAGCGATCGAACGTCGCACCTTCCGCGGCGCACTCGCGTGCACGAAGATATGGTATCGCTTCGTTGAAGATTTTTTCTGAGTCTTCAGTGCGTCCACCGCAGGTCGACGTGTAGAGCGCGTTGATCGGTTCGCCGTTGTAAGTCGCAATCAAGCCGCGTGTCTCGTCGACAGCGCGTGTCGAGAGCGGGTTCTCGGAAGTGAGTCCGCGATACACCTGCGATCGCGTGGTTGGCAGAATGTCGAAACCCTGCGACATGAATTGTCCGCGATTCTTAAGCGCGTAGGTGCGTGCGGCGATCGCCTGTGCTTTCAAAGCCTCGATCGCGGGATACCCACCGGGCGAAAGCTCATTCGCTACGACACCGCGCACGTAGTCTTCTAGTCCGAGTTCATTCACGACTGTCAAACTACCGCGCAAGTTGGTGAACACTTCAATGCGTCCACGATACGGTTTGTCGTTGAAGCGCACCGGCGCGTTCTTCTCGTCGTCGGAAGCAAAGCTGACCGGTGCACTGGAGCTAAACAGCTTTCCAGTTCCGGACGAAGTGACGACCTCGCGCGACGGTAATGAAGGACGCGACGTTAATCGAACCGGACTGCTGTTGTTCGCGGCGATGGGTTGTGTCTGTGCGACTGGTTGCGGATCTTTTCCTTCGACCGTCGCATCGATACCTGCTGCTTCGAGACGCGCGCGAATCTCTTCTGCTTCTTCGCGTGGATGGGTAGTTCCGATCACCATTCCCCACGTTTTGGTTTCCGTATCGTAAATCGTGTGCGCGTCCTCGCCCGCGGCTTTCTGGATCTCTTTTTCGTTTTCTTCCGCCTCATCACGCGTTGCTGCACCACCGACAATCACTCGAAACGTTGCGTCGTCTGCGACGGTTTGTCGCGGTGAAAGCAGATGCGGATCGACGCGCACTCGCTGGGTATCCAATGCGAGCAGGGTTGAACCACCACCCCTCGCATTCATCAGATGACCGCTGGTCGAGATAACAGCAGACCGCGCGTCAGTTGTGAGCGCGACACGGATCGTCGGTTCTGGACCGGATGCGATATTTAGACCGGGTGAATCGACAATGGGCGTTGAGGCAGAGGGAGGGGTCCACACCGGCTGCGTGCGTCGCGGCCGTGTTTCTTGTTGTTGTGCAGATGCGATGGGGAGAAAAAGCGACTGCGCAAGTAGTAATGTGATGACTCGTCGGGCGAGAGAACTACACATCATGCGGATACTACTACAAAAAACATCAACAGATTACACAGATTTCACAGAAACCCGGTTTGTGGAATCTGTGTAATCTTCCTAAATCCGGGCAATCTGTGTTATAGACGGTGCCTCCCCCGGTAGCAAAGACATGAGGACCACTTCCCGAAACGTTCCGTTTCTTGCGACCGCTGCGTTTGTCTCGGCGTTACTGGTCGTTTCGTGTTTACCAAAGCCGCCCGGCGAAAGCGGTGATCTCACCATCACGCTCTACGGTTTCTCTGTGATGAAGGAGTCACTCGAAAAGGCGGTCTTCCCGGGTTTTAAGGCGAGATGGAAACAGTTACACGGCCAGGCCGTCCAGTTTCAGTCGTCATTCGCCGGCTCCGAAACAGTAACAAACCAAATTCTCCGCGGCGCGCCCGCTGATATCGCGATCCTCTCAATCGAACGCGATGCGCAACGACTTCAAAAAGACGGATTTGTCACTTCGGATTGGCATCAATTCGCCGGTCACGGGATCGTCAATAAGACTCCGTTCGTGATCATCGTGCGGCAGGGAAACCCAAAGGGTATCCACGATTTTTCCGATCTTGCCAAGCCGGGAATCCGATTGATTCATCCCGATCCGATCAGTTCCGGCGGTGCGCAGTGGTCCATACTCGCGATCTATGGGTCTGAGCTGAAGAAGTCACAGAAGGAATCAAGTGAGCCTGATAAAGGCCGCGCGCTGCAGACGCTGCGAGCGATCTGGAAGAACGTGATTTCGACACCAGGCTCAGCACGCGAGGCGCGCACGACTTTCGAACTCGGCAACGGCGACGCTTTGATAACTTACGAGCTTGAAGGATTGCTGATGAAGGAAGCGAAAGCCCCCATCGAAGTGGTGACGCCGCAATCGACGATCTTCAGCGAGCATCCGGCGGTTGTGATTGATAGAAATGTGACGGCAGCAAAGCGGCCAGTGATCGATGCGTTCATGCAGTACTTGTGGAGCGACGAGGCGCAGCAGGCGTTCGTCAAGTTTCATTTTTATTCGAGTACGAATGATTCGTTCAATCAGGCGAACGCAGATTTTGGACACATCGAGATGCCGTTCACGATTGAGTATTTTGGTGGTTGGGATAAGGCGTATCCGGAAGTGATTGAACAAATCTTTCGGGACCAGGTGCAGAAGAAGTAATTGGTACTTTGTGCTTTGTACTTTGTCGTCAGTAGTCAGTTGTCAGTGGTCAGTTGTCCGTAAAAGCGACTGACAACTGACCACTGACCACTGACAACTGACTACTGACAACTGACAAACAAAGAACAAAGCACAAAGAACAAATGAGCACAGTATCTCCAGCAATGCGTCACGTCCGCGGGTTCGATGTAGTTCGACCGCTCAGTATCGGCATGCTCATTTTCATGATGCTGCCGCTCGTCTTTCTGCCGCTCGCGTCGATCTTCATCTTCGGCACCAGCAACGGGCTCGATAAGTTTTGGTCCGCACTGACACAACCCGAAGCAATCTTCGCTCTCAAGCTATCGATGGCGACGAGCTTCTGGGCCACCGTCTTCAACGTGCTCTTCGGTCTCTTCGCCGCATACGTCCTCTCGCGTTACAACTTCCTGGGCCGCAACGCTCTCATCGTTACGATTTCGCTTCCGACTGCAATTCCAACTGCGGTTGCAGGCTTCGCGTTGCTCTTACTATGGGGACCATATGGCACACTCGGAAGACTGCTGGCGCCACACGGTTTTCAAATCATGTTCACTGCGGGCGCGATCATCCTCGCGAATATCTTCGTCACGTTCCCGCTCGCTTTCGGCGTGATCAAACCCGTCTTCGACACGATGAGCCGTTCGCTGGAAGAAGCCTCGGCAACGATCGGCGCCACTCGCTGGCAGACATTCTGGCACGTGACGCTGCCGTCGCTGCGTGGCGCAATTGTCTCCGGCGCATTACTGACATTTGCACGTGCCGTCGGCGAGTTTGGTTCGACGATCCTGGTCTCCGGAAATCTTGCCGGACGAACACAAACAGCGCCACTCTACATCTTCGCAAAGTTCAACGAAGGCCAGATCGAAGCCGCAAACGCGATCGCGATTGTGCTCGCGCTTTTTTCATTTCTGATCTTCAGCGTGCTCTTTCTGGCACGCGATTGGCTAGATGTCGACTGATTTTTATCTGCGTAATCTGTGGATTTATGGAGAAAGCAAAAGAGACACTGATCACGAAGGTCGTCGAACCGGTATCGAACATTCCGGCGTCGCCGGCGGCTGCGAGTGTGGTCGGACTCAGTAAGAAATTCGGCCAAGCCAGTGTGCTTGAAAATATCAGCTTCGACGTCGCGGAAGGTGAAGTGCTGGTGTTGCTCGGCG
>DATNFX010000447.1:0-7677 GCA_035606195.1 Pyrinomonadaceae bacterium | reverse complement strand
GTTATTCGAGACGCCGAGGTCCGCCGAGCCACCGATGAGCATCGGCAGCACCGGCGCCAGCGCATTGATCACTTCACCACTCGCCACACGCGTCGCTACCGGTTTCGGATCTTCAAACTTCGGCAGATGATCTTCCCAACCCGCAGGTAGTTCCCCGCTCATCGTGACGCGCCAGAGTTCGCCTTCGGTTGCGTGAGCTTGCGTATATTTTTCGACGAGCCCGTGCCAGTCGGCTTCGAACTGCTCGCCGCGCGGCACAGCTTCACGATAGTGCGCGAGAGCTTCTTCGGGAATGTAAAACTGCTTGTCTTCGGGCCAGCCGAGATGTTTCTTCGTCTCGCGCACAGCTTCTTCACCCGGCGCGTCGCTGTGAGCCTTGCGTGTGCCCTGCGTCGGCATACCGAATCCGATAACTGTCTTGACTGAAATCAAGCTCGGCTTGTCAGTCACTGATTGGGCAACTTTGATTGCCTCTTCGATAGCGTCGAGGTCGTTTCCGTCGGCGACTGTTTGCGTGTGCCAGCCGTAGGCTTCAAAACGCTTCGGCACGTCTTCACTAAACGCGAGACTCGTGAAGCCTTCGATCGTGACCTGGTTGTCGTCGTAGAGATAGATCAACTTGCCGAGTTTGAGATGACCGGCAAGTGACGCTGCTTCCGAAGCGACGCCTTCCATCAGATCGCCGTCGGAGACAATGGCATAGACATAATGATCAATCAGCGGAAAACCGTCTTTGTTGAACTTTGCTGCGAGGTGTGCGGCGCCCATCGCCATGCCGACGCCATTTGCAAAGCCCTGACCGAGTGGACCGGTAGTGATTTCCACGCCGGGCGTGAGGCCGTACTCCGGATGACCGGGCGTCTTTGAGCCCCACTGGCGAAAGTTCTTCAACTCGTCGAGCGACAGATCGTAACCGGTCAGATGAAGCAACGAATAGAGCAGCATCGAGCCATGGCCAGCAGAAAGCAGAAAGCGATCTCGATTCTCCCACTTCGGATTGCGTGGGTTGTGGCGCATGAAACGCGTCCACAGAACATAAGCCATCGGCGCAGCGCCGAGCGGCAAACCGGGATGACCGGACTCGGCTTTTTGGACGGCGTCGATTGTTACAGCACGGATTGTGTTGATGCAAAGCTGATCGAGTTCGGGATTGATGTTGGAGTTTTCTTTCTGCACTGGCGCGCTCATTTGGTTAGGTTCCTGGTTTCTGAAATCGGTCCTATAGGTCGTATAGGACCTATATTTCCTTGTAAATTCGATCGTAGAGTTCTTCCTGGCGTGCGAGCCCGTGGCTGTAGCGAGCGTGTCGCTTCATGTCAGGCTCGAACACCTGGTCAAACGCAAATGTGTCTTCCTCAATGTTTGCTATTTTGCCCACCGCTTCCAGCGCAAGCAAGGCTGCGCCACGGCTCGATGCCTCGGCAGTGCCACCGAGCAGTAACGGGCGGCCTAAAACGTCTGCGATGATCTGCAACCACGCCGGTGAAGATCGCAACGCATTTCCCGATGCAGCAATCGTTGCGTTTGGCGCCACCGCGTCGAGTGCGCGAGCGATTAAGGCGAAGCGATAAGCGATTGACTCGAGCACTGCACGAGCGATCTCGACGGCGGTCGTCTGTTGTCTCAGTCCGAAGATGCCACCGCGAGCGTCAGCCAGCCAACCAGTGCTTCGTTCGCCTGACCAGAAAGGCAGCACTGTGAGCCCGTGACTGTCGGGCTCGAGTGCGGCAATGTCATTCGAAACAAACTTCAACGACTGGTTGATCCACTGCACGAGCCCGCCACCGTCCGACAACGCACCACCGACTACAACACGGCGGCTACAAGCTCGATAACTCCAAAGCCCCGCTGCAAGGTGGTCAGAAGGATCTCCCTGAAAGACAACTCGCATCGCGCCCGAGGTTCCTACCATCAGCGCGATCTTGTCTTTCGTGCTACAGCCTGCGCCGATGTTGTTTGCAGCGCCATCGCCGACAACGTTGATGAGCCGTGCTTCCGCAAGTGCGGGCCAACGAAGCGCAAAGTCGTCCGTAAGCCGCGTGTTCGTTTGCAGTTTGATAGTAGGGAGAGTGTCGGGCGAGATGCCGAGTTCCTCCACAAAATCCCAGTCCCAGTCGCAGTCGCGCTGGTTGAATAAGCCTGTGGCGGACGCCATCGAAACAGATGTGGAATTTTCGCCAAAAAAACGGAGACAAAGATACTCGGCAAATCCCAACCAGTAGTTCGTGTTACGAAATCGGTCCGGTTGTTCGCTCCGCAGCCAGAGAAGTTTGGCGGGCCAGTAACTCGGATGGAAGCGACAACCCGTGCGCGCGTGAACTCCTGCTTCGTCGAAGTCACGTCGCAATTTATTTGCGAACTCCGCTGCGCGCGTGTCGGCCCACGTCAACACTGGCGTGGTGCTCTGTCCAGCGGCGTCAATTCCGATCAGGCTGTGCCAGAACGCAGAAATCGCAATGAACTCGATCTGCGCTGTCGAATGGAAGTGATAAGTCAGCAACTTATCGATAGTCGTCACCACTTCATTGACGAGTTGATCCGGATCGAGCTCGGCGAAGTCTGACACTGCCGCACTGCGACGGCTGCGAACCTGCGCGCCCGGGACTTCGCTGCCACGCTCGTCAAACAACGCTGCACGCACTCCTGACGTACCGACGTCGATGCTCAGTAGCAGCGTGGGCTTTGTGCCCTCCATTACTGACACGATGTTTGGCGCCGGCTCAACTTCGTCAACCACGTCATCGAGCACACTGCTCATTCGTTTATTTCGAGAACGTGAACTTAATACAGATTCCCGCAATGGTGCAAACCATCCACAGATTACACAGAGTTTTTCTGTGTGAGATACTCCTCCGCCGATGGTCCTTAATTCAAAGTTGAGATTTCTGATACTCGCGGGCGCGATTCATGTCGCTCTGACCACTGCGATCTTCCTCATCGGACACTTTCGCGTTTGGCCAAACAGGTTCGATGAAAACGGCACCGGGATCACCTTCGCCATCGACGGCAAAACTTACCATCAAGTTGCGATCGAGCTTGTTAGCGAATGGAAGACCAACGGCTTCACGGCGTGGCTGAAAACAAAAGCGCCGTTGCACAGTCGTCTGCACTCCATCTCGTTCATGATGTTCGGATGGCTTTTTGGTTACAACATTCTCGGCGCTGAACCGCTCAATCTCTTTTACTTCCTTGGCATTCTGAGTTGTATTTATTTCCTTGGTCGCGAGCTATTCGACGCCCAGACAGGGGTATTGGCAGCAGCGATTGTAAGCGTGTGGCCGACGTTCTTACTTCATTCAACGCAACTGATCCGCGATCCGCTTTCAATCGCGTGCCTGCTTGCGCTAATGCTTGTGCTGACAATGCTGCTGGGTCGTGAATTCGTCGGGGCGCAAGCCGTCTTGCTCGGAATTGCCGGCGCGATCTTAGTCACAGTTTTTTGGCTCACGCGTGGGAATATGTGGAATGTAGTGATCGTAGCGGTGGCGATTACGGTTGTGATGCTGGCAGCCCGGATGATTCGCGCGAGGAAGTTTGTAAAAGGCAATGTCTTCGCGATGTTGCTTATTATCGTAGCGATGGTTGTTGTTCCTTCGCGTCTTGAAAGCACGACTCTCCCCGGAGTACGGCCGCCATCAACCACGCTAACAATTCCTTCAACGATCAAACAGATGTCCGGTCGCAGAGCGGGATTCCGTTCTTACACTTCGCAGGCTTCAAACATCGACGAAGACGTGCAGTTTAATAGCACGGGCGACGTTATCCGATATTTACCACGCGCTTTTGTGATCGGATTCTTTGCGCCGTTTCCGAATATGTGGATTGAAGTGGGAAGCTTCGGCCGCGCGCACCGGGTGTTGAGTGGCGTCGAAACCTTCGCGATGTATTTTCTTTATCTCGCCGCTGCGTTGTGCGTGTGGCGCGAACGACGAAATCTGAAGATGTGGCTCTTGTTGCTGGTGGCGACGACCGGGATGGTGGCGCTCGGATTAGTCGTGGTGAACGCTGGAGCGCTGTTCAGGATTAGATATGTGTTCTGGATGATGCTGATCGTGCTTGCTGCGAGAGAACTTAATAGGTCCTATAAGTCCTATAGGACCTATTTGACCGTTCGCCGCACGAACTCAACGAAATCGCGAACGTCCTCTTCGGTCGTATCAAACGACGCCATCAATCGCACTTCCGAAATCTCTTCATTCCAAACGTAGAAGAAATATTTCTTCTGCAACACCGGCACGTACTTCCTCGGAATCACCGCGAAGACGCCATTCGCTTCAACCGGCTGCGTGAGCTGGATCTGCGGCACTGTGGCCAACTCGCTGCCCAACAACTGCGCCATTCGATTCGCGTGCGCAGCGCCGCGTCGCCACACATCCCCGGAAAGCAGCGCTTCAAACTGCACCGATATAAACCTCATCTTCGACGGCAAGTGCATTCCCTGTTTGCGAATGTACTTAAAATCGGCCGCGCGTTTCTTATCAAAGAAAACGACCGCCTCTCCGTACATCATTCCATTCTTCGTACCACCAAACGAAAGCACATCGACACCCACATCAGCCGTGATCTCTTTCAGTGTCGCACTGAGACTCACCGCTGCATTTGAAAGCCGCGCGCCGTCGACGTGAAGCAACATCCCGTTGTCGTGAGCGAAGCGGGCGAGCTCCTTCAACTCTTTCTTCGTATAAACCGTGCCCATCTCAGTGGCCTGTGAGATCGTGATCACACCAGGCTGAACGTGATGTTCGACACCGATGCCGTGCATGAGCGGTTTAATCTGTTCGACGCGAAGCTTGCCGTCAGGCGTCGCGACCGTGAGTAGTTTGCAGCCGGTGAATTTCTCGGGCGCACCACATTCATCGACGTTCACGTGCGCAGTCTCGGCACAAATAATTGCCTGGTAGGATTCGGTGATCGACTTCAACCCGAGAACATTCGCGCCAGTGCCGCCAAAAACAAAATAGACTGCAATGTCCCGGCCAAAGTGTTTCTGAAACAGCTTTGTCGCTCGCGCGGTGAAAGGATCGTCGCCGTACGCGACGACATGGCCATCGTTCGCGGCTTTAACCGCCTCGATGACCTCCGGATGCACACCGGCATTGTTGTCGCTTGCGAAGCTGCGCCTGATCATAGTTTGCCCGCCTTGAAGTCTTTCGAGATCTCACGTGCGGCGTTCGCGCCCGACAATCCCGTGATGCCACCGCCAGGATGCGTGCCGGCGCCACACAGGTAGAGTCGCTTGAGTGGAGTGCGATATTGCGCCCAACCGATTAAGGGACGGAAGGTAAAAAACTGATCCAGCGTTTGTTCGCCGTGATGAATGTGCCCACCGTTAAGACCAAACTCCTGCTCGAGATCGAGCGGTGTGATCACCTGCGCGGCAACGATCAAATCGCGAACGCCCGGCGCATAGGCTTCCAACTTGTCGAACACGTTATTCGCAAACTCCTCACTTCTCGTGGCCCAGTCGCCTTGCTTCAACCGGTATGGAGCGAACTGCACGTGAACTGACATCACATGTCTACCTTCGGGCGCAAGCGACGGATCGCCGAGCGAAGGGATGGTGATGTCGAGGTACGGATCCGATGAGAACTCACCATACTTCGCAGCATCGAAAGCACGTTCCAGGTAGTCGATCTCATGACCGATGTGTATGCGGCCTGCAAGTTTCGACGTCGCTTCCGCGTGATTTACACCGCGAAACGCGGGCAATCCCGAAAGTGCGAGATTGATCTTCGCAACCACACCCGGAGCGCGATAGTTGCGCATCTTCAGCAGAAAATTTGGTTCGAGGTCGATCGGATCGACGAGATTCAGAAACGTCGTGCGCGGATCTGCATTCGAAACCACCACGCGCGACTCGATCTCTTCACCACCGTCGAGCACCACTTTTGGTTTGTCAGAGTAAGCGCCTGTGATGTGCGAAACACGCGCCGAGGTGCGAATCTCTGCGCCCGCAGCTTTTGCCGCGCTAGCCAGCGCCTGAGTCAAACCGCCCATGCCGCCTTTTGGATACGACGCCGGCGCCAGCGCGCTTCCATCAATCGCCGATTGCCATAGCAATCCGAGGCTCGTTCCCGCAGACCACGGGCCGGCAAACGCTCCATGAATTCCACGCGCAGCAACGGTAGCGCGCAACAACTCCGTCTCAAACCACTCGCTTACAAGATCGGCGACCGCCATCGGTCCCCAGCGCAGCAGGCGATACTCATCCCTCTTCCCGAGACCGCGAAACGCCAGCCCCACCTTACCGAGCTGCCACAAATCTGCGGGTGTGGGCTGGTCAATCGAGGGCGGCGTCATCGAAACCAACGGCGCGAGCACACGACCGATGCGCTGGAAGCTATTCACAAACTCGGGAAACGCGCGCGCGTCGTTTGCGGAAAACTTTTCGATCTCAGTGACAGTCCGTGCGACATCGTTATAAATGCACAGCGACCTACCGTCAGGCGCGAGTGCGAGCACACGTGCTTCAGGCGTGATCATCTCCAACCCATGACGCGACAGATTCAGATCGGCAACGACTTGCGACGAGAGCGGACCCGCAGCATGGTCCAAGGTCGAACAACGAAACCCCGGCGCCAACTCCTCAGTGACAGCACCTCCACCAACGATCTCCCGCTGCTCAACCACCAGCGTCTTCAACCCGCTCTTCGCGAGATAGCACGCAGCCACCAGCCCATTATGGCCACCACCAACAATTGTGACGTCGTAAGTCATCTGATTTTATTGCCGATTGCCAATTGCCGATTGCCAATTTGCAGATACCGTCTTCCAAATCGGTAATTGGCAATCGGCAATTGGCAATTCTAAAGATCCTTCAGCAGTTGCAGAGCGGCGTTGCGTCCAGGTGCACCCATGATTCCACCACCGGGATGCGTCGCCGACCCACACATGTAGAGATTCTTTATCGGCGTCCGATATTGCGCCCATCCCGGCGCAGGCCGCAGAAAGAAGAGTTGTTCGAGCGTCAACTCACCCTGAAAAATATTCCCTTCCGACAAACCAAAATCACGTTCGAGGTCGAGTGGAGTCAAAACCTGTCGATCGCGAATCAACTCCTTGATGTTGGGAGCGTGCTCGGCAATCGTGTCGACCACAGTATCGCCAAACTCTTCGCGTTTATCGTCCCAGCTACCTTCCTTCAAGTTGTACGGCGCGTACTGCACGAAGCACGACATCACGTGCTTGCCCGGCGGCGCTACAGACGGATCCGTGAGACTCGGAATCACCATGTCGATGTAAGGCCGGCGCGAAAACCGCCCATACTTCGCTTCGTCATACGCGCGCTCCATGTATTCGACACCCGGCGAAATCGAGATCGCGCCACGCAGATGCGCGCCTGGTCCAGGCAGCGACTTGAAATTCGGCAGCCCATCGAGCGCGAGATTCACTTTTCCCGACGAGCCGCGATACTTGTAGCGCTTGAGGTCCGTGCAGAAATCGTCCGGCAAGTGCTCCTCGCCAATCATTTTCATGAACGTCAGACGAGGATCGACACTCGACGAAACAACTTCAGCGTGGATCTCGTCGCCGTTTTCGAGCACGACGCCAGTCGCGCGTCCACTCTTGAGCAGAATCTTTGCTATCGGCGCTTCGGTGCGAATCTCGACGCCGGCTTCACGCGCTGCTTCGGCGATCGAGTTTGAGATCGCGCCCGTGCCGCCGCGTGCAAATCCC
>DATNFX010000446.1:0-4923 GCA_035606195.1 Pyrinomonadaceae bacterium | reverse complement strand
ATCAGAGAGTTTTGTGGCGCCGCGCAACCCGCTGGAGGAGTTGGTGGCGGAAATCTGGTCGCAGGTGCTGAAACTGCCGCAGGTTGGCGTCGCAGACAATTTCTTTCACCTTGGTGGTCACTCCTTGCTCGCCACGCAGGTTACCGCGCGCTTGCGTGATGAACTGCACGTCGAGATTCCATTGCGCGCCTTTTTCGAGTCGGCTACCGTGGCCGGCCTGTGCTCGCAGATCGATCTCCGGCGCGGCGGACAAGCGGTCCAGTTCCCGGCTATTGAACGTATCTCTCGCGATCAATTGCTGCCACTGTCATTTTCACAAGAGCGCCTTTGGTTCATCGCGCAACTCGATCCGGACAATACCGCCTACCATGTTCCGCGCGCGATCAGGATCACCGGTGAACTCGACGTTGACCTGGTGCGAGCGACCTTCAATGAAATCCTGCGGCGGCATGAGATTCTCAGAACCAGTTTTCCGACGGTCGATGGTCGCCCGGTGCAAGTGATACATGCACCGCACGCGCTTGAGGTCCCGCTGATTGACGTGCGATCTCTTCCTCAATCAGAACGCGAAACACAGGTGCAACAGTTCATCCGAACAGAGGGGAATCACCCATTTGACTTCAATCAGGAGCCGCTGATCCGTGTCAGCCTGCTGCAACTCGACGAGCATGAGCATGTGCTGGTGCTGACTGAACATCATCTGGTCCATGACGGCTGGACTCAGGGAGTTTTGATGCGCGACTTTGTGGCCGTCTATTCCGCGTTCCGTTTAGATCAGCCCTCGCCTCTACCTGACCTCGAGATCCAGTACGCAGACTTCGCGCATTGGCAGCGTCGATGGCTTCAGGGCGGCGTGCTTGAAGATCAACTCGAGTTTTGGAAGAAACAACTGCACGGTGCGCCGCCGTTCCTCGAGTTGCCAAGCGTGCGTCCGCGTCTGCCAGTCCAAAGTTTTCGTGGTGCTGAGTTCAACCTGGAGCTTGACGCCGGCACCGCCGACGCGCTCAGAGAATTTAGCCGCAACCACGGCGTCACACTCTTCATGACAATGCTCGCAGCTTTTGATGTGCTCCTGCTCCGCTATACCGGAACGACGGATATACTCGTCGGTTCAGGCATTGCCAATCGACGGTGGCAGTCCTTTGAAAATCTGCTGGGCATGATCATCAATACAGTGATTTTGCGCGTTGACCTCTCTGGCAATCCGACCTTTGTCGAATTGCTGCAACGTGTACGAGAGACGACTCTCGATGCTTATTCACACCAGGACTTGCCTTTTGAAAAACTGGTTGAAGAGATTCAGCCCGCGCGCACTCTCAGCTACACGCCGATATTTCAAGTGATGTTCAGCTTTCTGGACACCCCGATGCTGGCCATGCAGCTTCCCGGTCTGGAAATCGAGGCCATTGGCGCGCACAACCAAAGCGCCAAGTTCGACCTAAACGTTGTCGTGGTTACGCCGGCGGAGCAGAGTGCAGGCCTGCTAGGCATGAATAACGGTGAGCAGGAGCTAAGCGAAATCACAGTCGCATTTGAATACAGCACCGACATTTTCGACGAACAAGCAGTTGAGCAGCTCGCTGGGCACTACAAGCGCTTACTCGAAGCTGTCGTCAAGAATCCCGAACGACGCTTGCTACAACTGCCGTTGCTAAGTAGTCAAGAACGCGAACTGCCTCTGCAGACCTGGAACCAGACACGCCGCGAATATCCGCGCCACCAAACAGTCTCACGCCTGTTTGAGCAACAAGTGAATCTTACTCCTGGCGCGATCGCGATCGTTTTCGGTGATAGGAAGTTGACTTATGGCGAATTGAACAGTCGCGCGAACCGGCTTGCACAGTACCTGCAAGCACGCGGTGTTGGATCAGACGTGACCGTCGGTCTGTTCGTGGAGCGCTCGATCGAAATGATCGTGGCCCTACTCGGCATCCTGAAAGCCGGCGGCGCTTACGTGCCGCTTGATCCTCAGAATCCGAGCGACCGTACCTCCTTCATGTTGAGAGATGCAAAGGCCGCGTTGCTGTTAACGCAGAAACGGCTGCGCCAATGGCTGCCGGAAAACGATCTGACGGTAATCGATCTTGAAACAGACCTTGCTGGTTACACTGACAACGATCTGGAAGTTGATGCTGATCCTGACAACCTGGCGTACATCATGTACACCTCAGGATCAACCGGCCTTCCGAAAGGAGTCGCGGTTACCAACCGAAACATTGTGCGACTGGTAATGAACACCAATTACGCCGAGTTCGGCGCTGATGAGGTGTTTCTACAGTTGGCCCCACTCTCGTTCGATGCTTCTACTTTTGAGATCTGGGGCAGTCTATTGCATGGTGCGCGGCTCGTGATCATGCCTCCACAGCTTCCGCTACTGGAAGAGATCGCCGCGGCATTGCGCGAGCATCGCGTGACGACGTTATGGTTGACCGCCGGGTTGTTTACCCGGATGGTCGACGAGCACGCAGCAGAATTGGCTGGTGTGCCTCAGCTTTTGGCGGGAGGTGACGTGGTGCCTCCAGCTCAGGTGCGGAAGCTGCTCGCGCAACAAAGCGCAGAAGGATGTGTGATAAACGGTTATGGCCCAACTGAGGGTACGACGTTCGCCTGTTGCTACCGAGCCACAACAACTTCTCAAATCGAGCGCGGCGTGCCCATCGGAGGACCAATCGCCAACACCACGATTTACATCCTCGATGTGACCGGCGAGCCAGTTCCTACCGGCGTCACAGGCGAGCTCTATATCGGCGGTGACGGCGTTGCGAGAGGATATTTTCAACGTCCGGATCTGACCGCAGAACGCTTTCTGCCGGATCCGTTCGGCGGCGAACCTGGCGCGCGTCTCTATCGCACCGGTGATCTCACCCGTTATCTGCGCGACGGGAATATCGAATTCGTCGGTCGCGCAGATCAGCAAGTAAAGCTGCGAGGCTTTCGAGTCGAGCTGGATGAGATCGAAACCGTTCTCGATGAGAACCCGGGTATAAGCAAGTCGGTTGTGATCGCGCGTGATGATGATCGAGGCGGCAAACGTTTAGTCGCCTACCTCACTCAAGTGGACCATGCACAACTGACCTCGAGCGACTTGCGCCAGTACCTGCGGCAGAGTTTACCGGATTACATGGTCCCCTCGACTTTCGTTACGCTCGCTGCGCTGCCGCTGACGGCCAATGGAAAGATCGATCGAGCAGCGCTGAGGGCGCGTGAAGACGGCGAGTCATTGGCCGGATCGGAATATGTGGCGCCACGTTCACCGGTTGAGGAAAGCGTTGCCGAGATTTGGTCCGAGGTGCTCGGAATTCAGAAGATCGGCGTGGACGATAACTTTTTCGAACTCGGTGGACATTCGTTGCTCGCGACGCAGGTAATCTCGCGCGTGCGGAAAGTGTTTGACGCAGAGGTGTCGCTGCGGCGTTTGTTTGAAGAGCCGACGGTGAGTGCGTTGGGCCGGAGTATTGAAGCCGCATGGCGTGCGGGAGAGGGAGTAACCCGACCGGCAATACGAGCGGCGGAGTCTGATCAGAGCGGACAACTGCCTTTGTCGTTTGCCCAGCAGCGCCTGTGGTTTCTCGATCAGTTAGAACCGGGGAGCACGGGCTACAACGTGCCCGTGGCGGTACGGCTAACCGGCCAGTTGGAGATTGGACCATTAGAGCGGGCGCTAAGCGAGATAGTGCGGCGACATGAAGTGCTGCGGACACGGTTTGTAAATGTTGGCGGCGAGCCGCGGCAGGAAGTAATGCCGGCTGCGGGCGTGAAGCTGGCAGTCACAGACTTGAGTCATCTCGATCAGGAAGGTCGAGAAGTAGCCGTGCGCCGAGAGGCGAGCGCCGAGAGTAGTGAACCATTCGAACTGGCCCATGGACCATTGCTGCGAGTGAAGTTGTTGCGGTTAAGTGATCAGGAACAGGTCGTGTTGCTGACGATGCACCACATCGTCAGTGACGGTTGGTCCATGGGAGTGCTGATCAGAGAAGTGGCGACGCTGTATGCGGCCTACAGTCAGGGGTTTGAGTCACCGCTGGCAGAGCTATCAATTCAGTATAAAGACTTTGCGATATGGCAAAGAGAGTGGTTGCAGGGGAAAGAGCTGGAGCAGCAGTTGGGATACTGGCGCGACCAGTTGGCTGGTGAGTTGCCGGTGCTCGAGCTGCCGGCGGATGGGGCACGGCCGGCGGTGTCGAGTTATTGCGGCGCACAACTGGCTTTCAGTTTGCGGTCCGAAATCAGCGCCGAGTTGAAGGAGTTGAGTCGTCGCGAAGAGGTGACGTTGTTTATGACGTTGCTGGCGGCGTTTCAGACTCTGCTGCATCGCTACAGCGGGCAGGAAGACGTCGTAGTGGGCACGCCGGTGGCAGGGCGCAACTATGAAGAGACTGAAGGCTTAATTGGTTTCTTCGTGAATACGCTCGCGCTGCGCGTGAAGCTGAGTAGCGATCAAACGTTTGCAGAGTTACTGCGACAGGTTAAGGAGGTATGTCTGGGAGCCTATGCGCATCAGGACGTGCCGTTCGAGAAACTGGTTGAAGAGTTGCAGCCGGAGCGCAATCTGGCTCGTTCGCCGATATTTCAGACGATGTTCGTGTTGCAGAACGTGCCGCAACAGCAATTGGAATTGTCAGGACTGAGGTTGTCTGAGGTCGCATTGGAGAACGCGACGGCGAAGTTTGATCTGTCGATGACGCTGATAGAGAAAGGCGAGGAGTTAGAGGGTTTCATCGAGTACCGGACGGAGCTGTTCGAGACAGAGAGCATCGCCCGCTTTGCGCAACAGTTCCGGAGGCTGCTGGGGGCGATTGTAGAGTGTCCTGAGAGGCGGGTGTCGCAGCTGCGGCTGCTGACGGCAGCGGAGGAGCAGCAGTTGCTGGTGGAGTTTGCTTCGTCAGGGAAGAGCGCGGGCGGTTCCTCCGGTCTTTGTTTGCA
>DATNFX010000445.1:0-7157 GCA_035606195.1 Pyrinomonadaceae bacterium | reverse complement strand
CCGGGAGAGGTGATGAAGTCCACGCGTTCGGGGAAAGAGCGTTTGCTTTGCGGCGCGATAACGAATACACGATTCGCCAGAATCGCAATCTCACATGCACCGCCACTGCCGGGCAAACGTACTGCGGGACGTTGATAGTCTCCGATTACAGTTGTGTTGAGATTGCCGAAGCGATCGATCTGAACGCCCTGCAGAAATCCCACGTCGATCAATCCGCCTTGCAGGTAGAAGCTGAACACGTCAAACATCGAAAACACGCCAAGCGAATTAGTAACGAGTGACGGATCACCGATCGAAATCGGCAAACGCTCCGGGTCGGCCCCAACCGCGCCTGATTCGTAGATGAGAACAAGTTTCGGCGCGTGCAGGCGACGAGCCAGGTTACACGCAAGATTCGGAAGTCCAATTCCGACAAAAACCACCTCGCCATCACGAAGTTGACGTGCTGCCTGGCACACCATCAACTCCTGCGGGCTGAAATGTGGTCCATCAATAGCCATAGTTGACCGGCTCACTATAATGCGGCCGTGCTTTCAAGCGATCGAGATCAGCGCCCATGCGCTCGACATACTCGCGGCGATCGCGCACGCCGTGTACCCAATCTTCCAGATATCGATTGAACAACGCTTCGTCTTGCGAAATCTCACGCCAGCGAACGTAAAAGTCGTTGTCGCGATCGTAGAAACCCTGCGCGAATGACGGATGACAGCCAAAAGGTTCATGGACTACGGCGCTAACAATCAATCCCGGAATCAACGTGCGGTTTGGATCGGAGCGGATGACACTCTCCGAAACAATCTCTTCAGCGACGAGGATCGTGTTACGTGATGCGAATGCCGCTTCCTTCTGCACACCGATTAGTCCCCAGATTTGTGCGTTGCCATTCTCATCGGCGCGTTGAGCGTGAATGATCGCCGTGTCAGGATTCAATGCCGGCACTGCCGCCAGTTCTTCTCCCGTGAATGGACAAGTGACGGTCTTAATCAACGGATTGACGCGAGGTAGATCGCTGCCCATGTAGTTTCGCAGAGGATAGAAAGGCAGCCTCGACGCGCCGGCAGTCAAACGCGCGACCATGCCAAAGTGCGAGTATTCTTCGAGTTCGATTGAGTGGGGAATGCCATGCTCGACGGCTCTGCGGAGAGCATACAGTGGACCCGCGCCGGGATTTCCCGCCCAACTAAATATCAATCGTCGCGCGCAACCCGCTCCGATTAACTGATCGTAGACTAGATCGGGCGTGAGGCGGCAAAGTGTTAGATCCCGCCGTCGTTGGCGAATGATTTCGTGCGCAGCAGCAAAACAGATGAGATGAGTGAAACCCTCAATGACAATCACGTCGCCGTCATGCACAAACCGGCGTATGGCTTCATCCATCGTCATTATTTTAGTTTGTTCATCCACAGATTCCACAGATTATATTAATCTGTGGACCATGTGCATCCGATTTTTGTCGCTTGTCCTGTTACTGCTTCTCGCCGTTCCCACCTGTCGCGCCGCTGATATCGACTGGGCCAAAGCCCGCGCCGAAGCAGTTCAGTTGCTACAGGAGCTCATCAGAATCGACACGACGAACCCGCCTGGTAACGAGCGTGCCGCAGCCTTGCACCTGCAAAAGCTTCTCGAGTCAGATGGAATTGAGACTCGAATACTCGACGTAGCGCCGGGGCGTGCGAATCTCTACGCACGCATCAAGGCGATGGTAGTGGCCGCCCGCTGATACTTTTAAGTCACACTGACGTCGTAATGGCCGAACCGCAACGTTGGACCGTGCCTCCGTTCAGCGGCGAATTGCGCGACGGTTTCATCTACGGACGCGGTGCGACTGACATGAAGGGCACGGCGACAGTTCATGCAACGCTGATGCGTCTCATCAAGCGCCTCCATATTCCTCTGAAGCGCGATCTGATCCTATTGGCTGTTGCGGACGAAGAGGCAGGCGGCACAGGCGCCACTTCGATCATCGAAAAGTATCCAGAGCTAATTCGCGGCGCCGAGTTTCTCCTGAACGAAGGCGACGTGGTTTATGTAAAGAACGGCAAGGTCGAGCAATACGGCGTCGACGTGATGGAGAAAGCCGCGCTGTGGCTCAGGATCGTTGCGAAAGGCCCGGCCGGACATGGCTCGATTCCCCTCGCGAACTCCTCTGTGAATCGTTTGCTTCAAGCGCTCGAGCGGCTGCGAAGATGGGAGACGCCGATTCAAGTCTCGCCTGCCGTCGCGGAAGGCTACCGAATGAGAGCTCAACAACAAACTGATCCGGTGCTAAGAAATGCATACTCAAACATGGAGAGAGCACTGAAGAACCCGGCATTGCGTAAGAAACTTTTAACGGACAGCACTCTCAACGCTGAAATAAGAAATACTTTTACGATCACCGGCCTGCAAGGTAGCGACAAAGTCAACGTCATTCCCGGAACGGCCTGGGCCCAAGTCGATGCTCGACTTCTGCCGGGCGAAACACCTGCAGGCTTCATTGCGAAGTTACGCCGCGTGCTTAACGATCCGGAATTGGAAATTGAGACCCTCGAGGGATCCACGCCTACGGGCTCGAGCGCCGATACAGCGCTGATGCATGCTATTCGCAAAGTTGCAGCACGACGCGATCCGGGTGTGCCGGTGATTCCGACAATGCTTACAAGTTCGACCGATAGCGCCAAGTTTCGCCCTCTCGGTATCACTGCTTATGGCTTCGAACCCTTCAAGTTGGACGACGGCGAACTGAACCGCTCGCACGGCGACGATGAACGCGTCTCAGTAGAGAATCTCGGTTTCGCTCTACAGTTTCTGTATGAGGTCATAATGGAGTTGAACTAACAATGAACCCAAATCCCACTAGTCGAAAGGGACTTTACATCGCGAGCCCCGGCCATGCGGCCTTTGCGGCGATCATGATTGGCCTTGGGGTGCTGGGCCTGACCAAGGGAGACTTCACTGTGGTATGGCAGGGGGTACCGAATGGTGTGCCCGCGCGCGAGGTACTGGCTTATCTCTGCTCGCTCGTCTCGCTCGCTTGCGGCGTGGGCCTGCTCTTTCGGCAGTCAGCGGCACTCGCCGCTCGCGTGCTGCTCGGGTATTTCGCTCTCTGGTTCGTGCTGTGGAGAATCTATGGCCTCTTCGTCTTGCCTGTGGTCGGAAGTACATGGAGTTGCGGACAAACCATGGTGATGACTTCAGCCGCATGGGTCCTGTTTGTTTGGTTCGCGACCGACTGGGACCGGAAACACCTCGTTTTCGCGACCGGCGATTTTGGTCTGCTCATGGCGAGGTTACTCTATGCCATGGGCCTGGTTCCCTTCGGCATGGCACACTTCGTTTATCCTAAAGAGACTATGGTGTTGGTGCCCGGCTGGCTGCCATGGCACATGTTCTGGGCCTACTTCACCGGCGCAACTTTCATCGTAGCGAGCGTGGCTGTGCTCATCGGTTTATTCGCACGGCTGGCAGTTACCCTTTCGGCGTTACAGATGGGCCTGTTCGCACTGTTGGTGTGGTTACCCCGTATCGCGGCCGGCACTCCTCTCAGCGCGTTCCAATGGGGCGAGGTGGTGATGACTCTGGCGTTGACTGCCGCCGCGTGGGTCGTGGCGGACTCATACCGCGGCACCCCGTGGTTTGCGGTGGGCACGCATAGCGCTGAACGAATAATTGTTGACAGTGGTCCAGCCGAAGCATAGATTGAGCGCGTTAATTCCCCCTCTATCAACTGACCTCGCCAAAGGGTAATAACAATCTTACTGAACACTGCTCTGCGGTGTTGGAGGGGTTTCTATGTCTCACAAAACTCTGAGCAAACGTCGTGCTTCTCTAAAGGGAAGTGTGTGGCTGCCGCTGTTGATAGCAGCGTTAGGTCTCGGTGTCGTTGGCTTTGCTGCTACTGGAGTTATGCGGCGCTCGCGGGCGTCCGAGAATGTGCCGGCCGCCAGCCGTAAAGAATATGTAAACCGGCGTCTGCTCACACCAAGACTTGCCTCGGACTTGAATGCACTTGGGGATGAGGCTCAGAGCCTTGACTCATCCAAGAGGAACAGTGATCTTGCGACTCGGCTGATAAAGAACGTGGCTCTCGAAGGTCAGCTTTGGCATCTGCTTACCAGGCTATCACTTAACTATGATATTCCAATAGGCGTCGAGATCTCGTCTGATGAGCAATTATCGAATAACTATCGAGTGGAGCTAAGCGAGGGAACGATAGCTGACTTGATGGGCCAAATCATAAAGCAGAACGAACAATATGATTGGTTAATCGAAAACGGAGTAGTAAATATCTTCCCCCGCGACAAGTATCGGAATGCTTTTCTGACTGAACTCCTTAAAGTTCGCATCGGAAGCTTTGCTGTAACTCAAAATTCTGACTGTTGGAAGTTTGAAGATGACCTGGTTAATACTCCCGGAAGTAAAGGCGGTAATAGAGGCTCATGGAATGCAAACGGGGGCAAACTTTTCCGGTTTTTACATTCCTCAGTTAGGACGGCAATTCTCCCTCAAGGTTTCCGACACGACACTTAAATCACTCCTTAACCGGGTCATCAGGGAGAGTCCTCTTGCTCGAATTTGGCTTATTAGCACGGACACGACTTCTCGAACACTAAGCCTAAAAGTGTCGTCACGGCAACAGGAGAGATAAGACTAAAGAGAACAAAGTCCCGTGGCTTTTATGGGTTTGTCCCAGAAAACCACAAACAAGAATTGCGTATTTTCGGCATTATCGCTATCGCCATTGCCATCTTTTGGCCCACACTCCAAATGGAGAAGCAAAAAGAAGAGTTCCACTAAAAATCGTAGTTAAGAGATGTAAATGACTCTATTAGCGTCCATACTGATTCTGGTTTCTTTGTTGCCTTCACAGCAAGAAAATAATTACAGGAGACCGCCCGTGGAATTGTGGTGTGTAGGCGACGATCTGTTCAGTCAAGGTATGTGCAAAGCGTTTTTTTCTGCCTTCGAATCGACTTCCGATTTCGACTTGCAGGAAGAAAACAAACCTGGAAATCTCATCGTTACGATTCCAGAAAATGTTGGTTGGAAAAAATTCGGGAAACGAACGAAAATATCTTATTTAGTGGAATTCAGCACATCTGATGATCGGGTATTCATGACGAGTAAAGGATGGTGCTGGCATAAGGATTATGCAACGTGTGCGAATCAGATCCTTAAGCAGACAAAAATTGCTGCTCGCAGATTACCACGTTAGCGGCTTGGAAACACATTTCACTATGTTCTTCACCTATGTCCAAGAGTCCAAGCTGACGTTAGCCACGGAAGAAGTCTTTCTGATTCATAAACCAAAAATGACCCGCGAAGATTCTCAGAAATAGCGACATTGATGAGCATCTGAAAGAAGATTCAATACCATATTCAATCTGCAGGCGCCAATCATAGAGCTAATTAGTTGGTTCAAGTGCTGCCGCAGCCCGTTTGAGAGCGCGAGTGAGACGCTCGACTTCTAATTTCGCGCGCGGCTGATCACGGGCCTCGATTGCTTCTGTGAGCGCGGGGAGGACCAGAGGTTTGTAGGTGGGCCGAGGGGCGTAGATCAAATGCTTGAACCACGGTCGACCGGCGAGACCGTCCGGATCCAGTAGGGCGCGCTCAACCTTCATCAATCCTTTGTGTACGCGCTCAACGCGAGCCGTGTCGCCTGCTTCAACGGCTTTGCGTGCGACTTCGAGCGCTGTGCGACCGTTTTTCTCCCAAACTTTGGCGGCATCACGAGCTGGTCCGAGATCAACCTCGACTCCGAGCCGGCGCGCCGCAGTTCCAGTTTCGTCGAGATAACTTTGCACCTCGCGCGCATAAGCCGCGTAGTCCAGCGGCACGTAGTCGCATTCTGAAAGTTGGAGTGCGGCGACAGCCCAGTATCTTCCCATTGCGGCGTGATAGTAGTAGCCGGGATCACCAACGCGATCGACCCAGGTGAAACTGTCGTAAATCGAATGATAGACACCGTATGGTCCATCAAAGGTCAGATCGGCGATCGGCACGCCGAGGAAGTTTAGGAAGACGGTGTAATCCGAACCGGATCCTAGCCGTGTGGTTACAGGCGGCTCGTTGCTGTTGGTTTGACGCAGCCACGAGTCGTAAATAGATCCGCCGCTGGGATCGGGAACATCTCGTGCGACGTCACGCAGAAAGTTAGCAAGCGCGGGCACGGCGGCGGCTGTGAAATTACTACCGGAAGCCGAGCTGTCGACGTTCAGATAAGCAAGCGCTCCGGCTTGCAGTCGTTCGGCTTCCAACTCGCCCCATTCAGTACTTCCCGTAAGCGTGAATTCTTCCGCATCCCACGATGCAAAGATCAGTGTGCGGCGCGGCTTCCAGCCACTGCGCTTGAGTTCGCCAAACGCGCGTGCGGTTTCCATCAGAGTCGCACTGCCGCTGCTCGGATCGACGCCTCCGAACACCCACGCATCGCGATGGTTTCCGAGAACCACCCACTCATTCGGCCGTTCCGCGCCGCGCAAGCGACCCACGACGTTCCAAATCGAACGCACTTTTTTGTCATTCTGGATGACGAGATGAAGCTTGTCTGATGTTGGACCAAGACGATAAGTGAAAGGCAGTCCGCCCTGCCATTCATTCGGAACAGCAGGTCCGGTCATCTTTTCGAGAAGAAGTCGAGCGTCTTTGTACGACATCGGCGCCGCTGCAACGGTAGGCATCGACACGGCTGACTCGGCGGGAAGAAAACGACCGCCGGGAACGGAAGTCCAACCCGGTGTACGCGGATCGCCGGGCAAATTGAAGTCATAGACAATTCCGCCTCGTTGCAGATGGCTTTCCGGACCCCACGGACCCCATGGAAATACGTCGCCCTTCTTGAATCCATCGTCGGCGGGATCGGAATAAAGGAGTAACGCAGCTACTCCACGTCGTTGGGCCGTCAGAGCCTTGAACCCGCGATAGCTGTAAGGCACCGAGTAACGCGCCAAAGCGATTTTGCCTCGCACGTCGACTCCTCGCTGAGCAAGCAAGTCGTAGTCTTCAGGATTACCACTATTGACATAGACCACGGGCGCAGTCACATCGACGTCCGCGGAGTAGGCACAGTAAGGTATGCCGACATCCGGGTTGTAAGAATCCTTGTCCTGCGGAATCGGCTCTTCCTTTAGAGAGAGCTTTTCGTTAGTGCCGACGAGTGTTGCTTCATACCGAAT
>DATNFX010000444.1:0-7809 GCA_035606195.1 Pyrinomonadaceae bacterium | reverse complement strand
TTTACTTTTCCGGAGGATCTGCCGTAGTATCGCGCGTCGTGGCACTCTGGAAGAACTACATGTACCGGCGCGAACGCTGGTACCATCAGCGAGATAACAACCGCCTCGTGCGCCCTTTTGAATGGGGCCTGGAGTACATCGTCGACCACGTAAATGGTGACGACCCGCGCGAATTATTCCGCAAACACACGGCAGGGGTGATGACGGCAAGCGACGATTTTTACGCTTTGCCTCCCATCACGGATTACCGTCTCGAAGGTGATCAACTTACCTGGACGAGCGCGGTTCAAACACCATCGCCTGAAAACAACATCGCTCACGGTCGCTTCTTTCCGGCAAAGATCAAGAACGGGAAGAGACCACGGAATGCGGTCGTCGTGTTACCGCAATGGAACGCGCAACCGGAGAGCCACGTGGAAGCGTGCCGGATCTTCAACATGATCGGGATGTCGGCGCTCCGTCTCACGCTTCCTTATCACTTGCAACGCAAGCCACCGGAACTCGAGCGCGCAGATCATCTCGTCAGCTCAAACATCGGACGCACCATTCAATCGATGCGGCAGGCAGTACTGGATACTCGGGCAGCGGTGCAGTGGCTGAAAGCGGAAGGCTACGAACGCGTCGGTATTCTCGGTACCAGCGTCGGCTCGTGCATCGCCTTTCTCGCTTTTGCTCACGAGCCCGATCTGCTGGCGGGCGCGTTTAATCATGTTTCGGGTTATGTCGCGGATGTGGTTTGGCAGGGGTTATCGACAGCACACGTGCGGGCGGGATTTGGAAATCACCTTACGCTCGATGAGCTGCGTAATTACTGGGCGCCGATTAGCCCGCTGCCGTTCATGCCTCGCGTCGCAGAGATGGGCCATCGTCCGATTCGCTTCATCATTGCGCGCTACGATCTGACGTTTCCACTGGATCTCTCACGCGCAGCAATCGCCGAGGCACAGCGCCAGAAGCTTCCACTCGACATCGTCTGGCTTCCCTGCGGGCACTACACCACCGGCGAACTTCCGTGGAAAGCAATCGATGCCTGGAAGATCGCGACGTTCTTCAGAAAACAATTCAGCCACAGATAAAGCAGATCTTAAATCCGGATTTTGATCCGTTTCTTCTGTGGCTAATACTTACTTCGCCAGCGGAAAGACCGGTTCGATGTCTACCGGCACATCCTTCAGCTTATCGAACGCCTGCTGCATCTCCGGGCGAATCACCGCAAACTTATCCAGGATCGCTTTCGCCTTATCGTAAGAACCCTCAGCTTCGAGTGTTAACAGATCGTGCGTGAGTTTTGTCACGCCTGCTTTGATCTTCGAGTGATCGACGCTGAACGTTCCTTTGGCTGCGTTGTACTTTATCGCACCTTCATCGGTGAGATAGTTGAATTGCATCGCGACGCCGCGCCCGTGTGCTTCGGTTATTCCGAAACGTACCGAGCGAAACATGCTCGCGAGATAAGTGGTGTAAAGCGTCCGCTCCATACTCTTCTCGATGATGCCGTGATCGATCATGTACTGGAGCGCCCAGAGCCCCGTCATGTCGGCTTTCGCTTCTTCAATCGCTGAGTAGAGTTCTTTCAACTGCTTCCGCACGGTGGTTTCCTGGCCGTTGACAGTGATGTTGTGTGGTCCAAGACCGTGCATCAGTTCGTGACAGAGAATGTGTGTGAAGAAGGAATCGAAAGCGAGTGCGGATTGCTCCGCTGGATCCAAAACCACTTTGGAGATCGGAATCAGCGTCTTGTTGAACTTCGCATCCTGCACGTTCTTCAGCATCACGCGCTTCGAGCCTTTTTCCTTCACGACTCGTTCGTCATTCGGCAGATTGAAGGCGGCCGTTTGCACGCCGCTATTCCCTTCACCCGAGCCGAACACTTCGTTAACAACACGAATCGGTGAAGCCGCGCCGAGTTTTGGATTCCGGTAACGCGGTTCGATTGGCAGATTATTCTCGAGCTCCTGCAGGTGCGCGCTGAATTTCGTGAGTTTTGCAGTCTCCGCGTCGTCACGTAGTGTGACGTAGGCTTCGAAGGCAGCTTTGTAACTGAACAGTTCGTCTTCGTAAGTTTCGTATGGACCGATCGTGAGGTCGATTGGCGAGTCGAGATCCATCCACGCGACGTCGCTGTCGTAATAGTCGTCGGAACTGAATGCGTCTGCTCGTTTGTTCAGAAAGTTTTTCAGCGTCGCGTTTGTGGTCAGTGCTGCCGCTTCGCGTAGCAAGGCAGCCGCGGGGCCGAGGTATTCTTTGTACGCCTCGCTATAGGGAACGACGGTTAGCTTGCGGTCTGGTCCACGTCGGATCAGGTAAAAGAAGCCGGTTGCTTTTTGCTTGTCGGTGTCGGAGAGACTCTGAACCCACGAATTAAACTCGTCCTTCGTCATATCGTCGGGATAATAGTTCGCGTTCAGAGGCTTCTCGTGCGGCACACCATCGATGAAAGGTTTGTTCTCGTCCAGCCGCGACCAGGGACCATCGTTGATGTAGAAATAGTGCAGACGCTGGCGACCGGCTGCGGTTTTATCAGCCTGAAGCTTCTTCTCGAGAGCATCGTTCCCGCTCCAAACCTGACGGAGGAACAACGGATCGAGCAGCTTCGCCGCCGCGATGATTTTGTCGAGTGCCTGACGATCTTTCAACGTGAGCTTCGACGTGTCAGCCGTCAACGTCGTCGGCGCGAACCGTGCGATCTTTCGTGCGAGATCCGGATCGCCACCCGCTTTTTGAGCGGTTAGAGTTGTGGAGAGCAGTGACATTGTTAGAACGATTGCGATGAATAGTTTCATACGGTTTAGAATTGACTAAAAATTTCGCTGATGCGACACGAGAAGCCGGGAAGTGCCAGCGTGGTTAACGTATCGTCCTCGCCTAGCGTTTCCTCAAGAATGAAAGAAGAATCCTGATTGATGTATCTCTCCACCGCGCGGTTCTGCAGATCGATAATCCAGTATTCGGGCACGCCGTGTTTAGCGTAAAGTCGTCGCTTAACTACGCGGTCGCGACGGATGTTCGATGAACCGGGCGATAAAATCTCGACCACGAGAGACGGAGGCCCGTGTACGCGATCATTCTTAACAAGCTCGTTGCGCACATCGTGACTAAAATAGATCAGATCGGGAATGACTCCGCTGTAGTTGCTTAGAATCACGCCGGGACCGCCAGCAAGCGTTCCGATGGGATTAGCTTCGAGGAATTTTCCGATCGAGACTATGAGTTTGACCAAGACTACTTGGTGTGTGAGGCCTGGTGAGCAGGACACAAATAGTTCTCCTTCTATTATTTCGTAGCGACTGCCATCGCCGTGTGGCATGGCGTCCCAATCAGCAATTGTGAGAAGTTGGGTTTTGGTCGTCATAACGCTCCGATGTTTGTGAGTTGTCGTGAGTTTACCACAAGGAACGTACTCGGCGGCCCTCCGTGGCCGCCCCTACAGTACGTTTTACAGCGCCTGTCTATTCTTCAAAATTTTCACGAAGGACGCTGAATGCAACTCCGGCAACGTCAATCCTGATAACTCAAGCGCTTCGTCTTCGGTGATTGCGCCACAGTTAATCGCACGCAGGAAATAATTGAGTAACCCCTGGCCCGTCGCCGCATCGTCGAACACGTCGCCCACGAGTGTCGCCTTTGCGGCCTTCTCGACGAAATTCTTCAAACGCTCAGACGCCGCCTCGAGACTCTCGAGAAAGAACGCATAGACCGCAGCATAACGCGTCGGCAGTTGTGCCGGATGCAGATCCCACCCCTGGTAAAAAGCGGTCGTGAGTGAATGCTGAACGTGATCGTAGTGCAACCGCCATGCTCGATGGACCACTTCCCTGTTCTCTTCGATCTGCGCAGCCGTCAAAGGTGGTCCACCTTCCGTGAAACGATGCGGAGCAACCGGCATGATGTTGGTTGCGCCGTCGGATAGCCACACGCCGGTGCCGGCAAACGAGACCTGCATCATGTTCTTCGCGAAGTCACAGGCAGGATGCAGCATGTGCTGGTGGGCCGCTGTGATATTGCACCCGGCAGTGTAGTCGTACGTGCCGAAGTGGGCCGCCACGCAACGGCCTTCAGCAGCCGCCAGCAACAACGGAAGATTGATCTGTCCTCGATGATTGATGATCGACTGCGTGGTTTCGATCATCATTTCAAACTTCAAACTGCCCTCGGCAAGTTCGGTCTCTTTTTCGAGCTGAGCAAGCAAGCTGACAAGTGCCGACACCTGTTCCGGAATCGTGATCTTTGGAAGCGTAACGACGAAGTTGTCCGGCAGAGAGCCTTTGTTGAGATCGACAAGCGTGGAGACAAAAATTTCGAGCGTGCGAAAACTGCGAGCACGCAGCTCCTCGTTGAATGGCTTGATGCGAATACCGATGAACGGCGGCAGACTTCCACTCTTGCTGCCTTCAGCCGTTTCAGCAGCGGCAGACACGGCGTGACCATCTTCCTCGTCATCCGGACGATTTCCGTATCCGTCTTCAAAGTCGATGCGAAAGTCTTCGACCGGTTCACGTTGAAGTTTTTCAATCACGCGACGGTAAATCGTGTACGCCAACCACGCGCCCTTTTTCTCTTTGCGCGCGCGTTCGGGCTCGGTCTTCAGAAACGAAACAAGTTCATTCGCTTCCTCCATTGAGTCCGGCAGCTCGTCGAAACCGGGCAGTTCAAGAGCACGCGCGAAACTCAGAAAATCGGGCGCAAACTGATCCAGCGAACGTCTGGCTAACGAGCCCAGCCGCTTGGCCGTGTCAGACTTAAACAGGTGCGCGCCGCCGTAGACGGTGTGGACAGGCTGGCGGCGCCCACTTTCGCCCGGATAATGACCCAAAAATTCTTCATTCGCCTGGCGGAGGCGTTCGGTAAGGGCACTGTCGTCGGAAGAAGGAGTCATGGTTGTCCTCAGTATTAGAGCTTAGTACTTTGTACTTGGTACTTAGTACTTTAGACTGACAAGCCTACTAAGTACAAAGCACTAAGCACAAAGCACAAATTCATTGACACAACCGCGCGCGCTTGGCTATTTTGCTTGTGAGCCTTCCCGCGGGTTCGCCCCAAATCTTCACCTCAGTTGCAAAATTGAACCGCCGGTACCGGAGAAGTTTATGAAAACGTTCCTGCTTGTTTTGGGCTGCGCTGCGGTCCTTCTGTTTCAACCCGCTGGAGCAAAGCCGCAAACTCCGCAAGAGCCTGTGAAGCATGGCGGCAAGATTGAGGTTAAGTACGACGGCTTCAACTACGAGACCGTCATGCGCCTGCAGAAGATGAAAGTCAATTGCGACGGCTTGAAAGACAAGTTTGCCAAAGATGCGTGCGTGAGTATCGAAGTCACGTTGCACTGTCCGGGCACGCAGGTCAATTACGTGCGCCACGTCACGATACAAGTGGTGTTTGAAAACAAGGACTGGGTTCACTTTCATCCGCCCGATCAGAGAGAGCTGATAGTCGCAACTGACTCTGAAACGCTGCGACTCGGACGCATGAATCCAGTGACCACCAGCCATCCGGGCACCTGGGACACGAAGGTTGAAGTCCTGGAAGCGAAGATTCCGTACGAAGCCTTCAAGAAAATGGCGCTGTCGCAATCGGTCGGAATTCAGGTAGGAAGTGACGCGGTTGAGTTGCGTGACAAGAATCGCGCCGCACTAAAAGATCTAAACAGCCGTGTCATCGGGCCGGCAACGAACGCGAGCGCCGCGAACTAGTGACACAACTGCCAGAACTTGATCGCTTCGATTGGCCGGATCAGCATTAGGATTTGCAGCAATAGACTGTCGTGAATCCAAAAGGTCAAGGCCAGCTCGATCAACAGGAATACAGCCAACGACCATCGCAAACCAAGCAGTCGCGCAACGAGAACCCTGCCAAAGCGCATGTGAGATCGCCGAGTGAGTTGACGATCGTGTCGCCTTGATAACCGAGGGCCGCAGTTTCGTTTCGGTACTTGTTGACAACAAAACTCGTATTCTCAAAAACTTCCCAGGCGCTTTCCAGCAACACAGCCAGCAGGAATTGCCAACCACTCCGCACTCGCCTGAACACCAGTAACATCAACCAGAAGAACAGAAACCCGTGCAGGATGTGCGTGAAGCTGTAAGGATCGAGCAACTGCTGTGAAGTATTCGAGCTGCACCATTCACCGATCCATACTGCGAAGTGTCCACACGAACAAATAAAACTCCGTCCTTCAAAGTGCAGTAACGCAATCATCGCCACCACGACGCACACTGCGGCAACACTCACGCGCAGGAAGATGTTTGTGCTTCTTTGCGGCACTACTGTTTTTGGCGCTCTAGTTCAGTTTGGAACGCTTTCTCGTTTTCTTCGATGTAACGCTTGTAACCGTCAGGATCGATAAATGGATTTTGCTTTTCGCCCTGCTCGAGGAGCTTAGACTTCTTCGTAAGGTCAAAGAAATTTCCATGCGGACCGAGGAATATGTCACAGGGCAGAGTCTTCAATATCTGAAATGTTCGCTGGTAGTCGACAACGATTCCCGGATAGTTTGGATTATCGACGAGTTTGTAACCTGGAGTAGAAGTGCTACCGGCGACCACGACGTTGTAGCTCTTCGTTCCTTCCGTGACAGTCATGGTCCAGGTCGTATTACCTTTGGTGTGACCGGGCGTCAAGTGAGCCGTCATCGTAACGCCGCCAAGCTCGACCTTATCACCGTCGCGCAAGATACGATCTGCTTTAACCGGTTCATAGGCTAACTTGTCGCCAAAATTTGGATCGCCCTTACCACCTGCGGCGAGCAGCGCAGCGTCAGCCTCACTGGCCATCAACGTCGCACCCGTCAAACGTTTCAACAACGCGAGCCCGCCTGCATGATCGTAATGCGCGTGTGTGTTTAGTAAGACTTTTACGTCCTCCAGACGAAATCCAAGCTGGGTGACGTTGTGCTGAATCTGCGGCACTGTTTCAACAAGGCCGCTGTCGAGAAGAATGTGACCTTGAGGAGTAACGATCAAAAACGACGCGAGATCGGAAGCGCCCACGTAGTAGAGATTTCCAGCGATGCGAAACGGTTTGACCGGCTGATTCCACGATCGGCTCGTGTCGTCTGCCTGAGCGCAGCCGGCTGCCGGGCATAACAAGACACACAGAAGACCAAGAAGAAGGAACGTTTTCATATCGAAATGATTTTACGGTGATTGCGTGAGGAAGTCTTCGATCAAACGACGGTCGTTCTCATCTTTTATTCTGGTGAACAGTCTCGTTCCCAGTTTTCTAATCGTCGCCGACTTATCGAATGGGAGGCGATCATACATCTGGCCGCCGCTGAAGTGACATGGCATGCACTTCGATTGAAAGATTGGTTTCAACTGAGTATCAAAGTCGACTCGCGCTTTGGGTGCTGAAGATGCCGGAACCGTAGAGGAGGCGACGACTTCGGGCAGGCGAGCGGATCTGACTGTGCCGCCCGACTCGACCAGCAACAGCCCCATCCCAATCACAACCAGAAGCGATCGCATACCGGCATCATACGCCTCTGCACCGCCACAAAGAAGCACAAAATTCTCGCGAAACCACGAAATTCCTCAGCTTTTTCCACGCTTTTTTGCAACCCACCTGCTACCCAATCCGCTTTGTCACACGTTTCTGCTGTCTCGTCACAAAATTCCGGTCCGCTCCCGGAGTTTAGCTCTTCCCGCAGCCTTGCCTCAAAAGTCCGAAAATCGTCTTGGATCGGGTCATCTATGAAGCGACGATAGATGTCAAGAACCTTTTGAGTAGACCCCGGTCGTGACGCCGGGGCGCCTGGTGCTGTGATTCTGTTTGTTTCGTTCTTTGACATGAGACTGTTAGTTTTAGTTTACCGCC
>DATNFX010000443.1:0-5777 GCA_035606195.1 Pyrinomonadaceae bacterium | reverse complement strand
CGAGTCTGCTTCTTTCAATTCACAAACGTTACGCGCGTATTCGATACAAGCAGTCTGCATTCCCAGGCAGATGCCGAAGAATGGAGTGCGCGTCTTGCGTGCGTAATAGATCGCGCGAATCATTCCCGCAATGCCGCGTTTGCCGAATCCTCCCGGTACGAGGATCGCGTCGAAGTCACGCAAGCGAGTCTCGTAGTCGTCGTCCATCAACTCTTCCGACTCGATCCATTTCACATCGACGCGGAGATTGTTGGCGACACCGCCGTGCGTGAGTGCTTCGCGCAGCGACTTGTAAGAATCTTCAAGCTCGACGTACTTGCCGACTATTGCGATCGACGCCTCACCGCCAGAAGGCTCGCGAATCGTCGCGACCAGATTTCTCCATTCCGTGAGGTCTGCCTGTGGCGCCTGAGCTTCGAGTCCTAACTGCGAGACGATCAAATCGTCAAGACCCTGTTCGTGAAACGCGAGTGGGACCTCGTAGATCGTATCGACGTCCTGAGCACTAATCACAGCGGGCTCTTTAACATTGCAGAAGAGCGCGATCTTGCTCCGCAGCTCGCGGGATAACGGTTTTTCAGAACGGCAAAGAAGGATGTCAGGAGCGATACCAATCTCGCGGAGATCGCGCACTGAGTGTTGTGTCGGCTTCGTTTTTAGCTCACCGGCTGCTGCGATATACGGTACGAGGGTCACGTGAATGAAAAGCGCATTGCCTGCCCCTTCTTCATTCCCCATTTGGCGAATGGCCTCGAGAAAAGGAAGTGACTCGATGTCGCCGACTGTGCCGCCGATCTCGACGATTATCACGTCCGGCTTGTCGTTCTCGGCGACTTTGCGAACGGCGTCTTTGATCTCGTTCGTGATATGCGGAATCACCTGAATCGTCTTGCCAAGATAATCGCCGCGTCGTTCCTTCTCGATGACTGAAAGGTAGATGCGCCCGGTGGTCCAGTTATTGGCTTGTGAGAGGTGCGCGTGCGTGAAGCGTTCGTAATGACCCAGGTCGAGATCTGTTTCGGCGCCGTCGTCGGTGACGAAAACCTCGCCGTGTTGAAATGGCGACATCGTACCTGGATCGACGTTGATGTATGGATCGAGTTTGATCAGCGCCACGTGCAATCCGCGACTCTCGAGCAAACATCCGATCGATGATGCTGCCAGTCCCTTGCCGAGACTTGAAACCACACCACCAGTAACGAAGATATATTTAGGCATCAGGCTCTCCATTGGTTACCGTCTGTTCGTTGTTATCACCGGGTTCCGGCGGATCTCCGGATTCCTGTTCTCCGTCATAACGTCCTGCACGCAAGTCTTCCTGCACTTCGGTTGCTCTTTGCATTCCGGGATCGAGCGCCTTTTGTATACCGACGAGACCAGCACCTAGCAGTCCTGGTCCCTCCTGTGCACGTCGCTCGAATTCTTCTGTCGAAACATCGTAAGGCTTACTCAGTCGCGACAAACCAAAAAGCCCGCACAAGATGACGAACGCTATAATGCCGAGTCCAATCCAATCACTCATAACGTTGCGCCTACTAATTCTCTGACCCGTTCGAGATCTTCAGCGGTGTCCACACCAGTTGAGATCGAACAAGCCTGAACTACTTTAATCTTTACTCCATGTTCCAACGCTCGCAATTGTTCGAGGGCTTCAATCTGTTCGAGGCGAGACGGCGGCCACTTTGTAAACTCGAGCAGTACATCGCGTCGATAAACATAGAGCCCGGTGTGTTTGCGAAAGTTTTTGAACAACTCAGGCTCGTTCATCAATGCCGTTTCGGGGGAGCCGCCATGTCTCTTCGCTGCGTCGCGTGGATATGGCACTGGCGAACGTGAAAAATAAACGGCTAATTCGTTTTCATTGAGAACAACTTTTACCAAATCCGGATTCAGCAGATCGTCGAGTGAGTCAATCGGTTCCCAGGTTGTTACGATCCCGGCCCCATCTGGTTTCGCGATCTCTGCTGCCATGACGTCGACTGCACGCTCGATGGTTTCCGGCGAGATCAATGGTTCGTCGCCCTGGACGTTAACGACGATCTCGGCATCGGCGAGTTGGGCCGCAACTTCCGCCACACGATCGGTGCCACTCGTGTGATGAGCGGCAGTAAGAACAGCTTCATAACCTCGCGTCTGAACAGCGCCGGCGATTTCCTGGCTGTCAGTAGCGACTATAACGCGATCCACATTACGAGCCAGACGCGCGCGCTCAGCGACCCAGCAAACCATGGGTTTACCTGCAATGTCGATTAAGGCTTTTCCTGGCAGACGGGTTGATGCAAGGCGGGCTGGAACGATGGCGACCGTGCGATTCACGGGGCAACAGCTTAGCCTGCACTGCCGATAACTGTCAACGAATTCGGCCACAGATGACACGGATTTAAAATCCGGATTTATATCCGTGTCATCTGTGGCTACTACTTTCTTGTCACAAATTCGGTTTGGTGGGTGTTAACACTCTGAACTCAAATATCACGGAGGACTCCAATGCCAAGAACTGTCTGGAACCGCTTCTTTATCGGTATGGCTCTGATCACAAGCGTCGCGTTGCTGATCTGGATTGCAGGCGCGAGTGCCGTCGCCCAAAACACCTATTCTGGTGAGTGGACTGCCACGGTCTCCACTAAAGAGAATTCCAAAATCCACTTGAATCTCGAGCGGAAAAGCGCGAAGCACGGCCGAAATCAGATGGGTCAGAGCTTTGAGTTTTCCGAATTGCAGGGCTTGACTCGTGAACAAGCCATCAATGGGGGCCCGGTCAGCTTTAGTCTCGTGCGAGAAGCCGGACGAATCGATCTGGAAGGCAGCTTCCAAAACGGCAAAGGTTCCGGAACATTTCGATTTACCGGCAATCCGAGTTTCATTTCGGCGATGAAGAGCCGCGGTTTCGACTTTGAGTCGAACCAGGATGATGAAGATCGAGATCCTGAGAGTCGCCTGTTCGCCGCCACCACGCTGAATGTCACTACCGCGCTTGCAGACGATCTCAACTCCGCGGGTCTCGGGAAACTTCAAGTCGAAGATCTTTTCAAAGCAGCGATTTTCAAAGTCAATTCACAGTTTGCGCGAGAGATGAAGGCAAGCGGGTTCCAGGACCTCGGCATGGAGGAACTGGTCAAAGCTAGGATTTTCAAGGTGGATCCCGAGTTTGCGAGGCAAGTGAGCCAGATGGGTTTCGACAAGGAACCGTTTGAGAGTCTCGTGAAGATGCAGATCTTCAAAGTGACACCGGAGTTCATCACCGAGATGCGCAACGAGGGATTAAACGATCTTCACATTGAGGATCTCGTCAAGCTGCGGATCTTCAAGATCGATACAGATTTCATTCGTGCCGCGAAAGCCGATGGTGTGCCACTTGATGTAGAACGTCTGGTGCAACGAAAGATCGGCGTCGCTCGCCGCTAAAACAGATCGCCACAAAAAGGCACAAGAAGCACAAAAACAGATTTACTCATTTGTGCTTTTTGTGCTTTTTTGTGGCTTGATCTTGTAGACGCAGCGGTGGTCGCCTTTGATGATGTGTTCGGCCCGTTCGACGGTGACGCCTGGACCGAGGACCGAGCGAAAGAGATCGAGCTCGGTGGAACAGAAACCCTGACAGGCGTTTGCCGCGGCGCAGATCGGACAGTGGTTCTCGACGAGGAGGAAGCTGCCATCGTCTTCCTTTTTGATCTCGGCCATGTAGCCTTCTTCAGTACGCAGCTTCGCCAGGTTTCGCAGTTTTCGCGCGAGCGGATCGGCAGGTTTGATTTGCCTCGCATAATCCGTTCGCTGTCGCGCGCAGCGGGAGGTCAGGACGCGTTCCAGACCTTCTTCACCGAACGCATCCTTGACGGAATCGATCAGCGCCACGCTCAGCTCCGCGTAAGCTTCCGGAAACAGATGGTCTGCTTCTCTTGTGAGCCGCCAGAACTTCGCCGGGCGTCCGATCGGAACCGGCCTTTCTTCGGCCGCGACTAACCCTTCACGTTGCAACGCGTAGAGATGTTGGCGGACGGCCATTGCGGTGAGGCCGAGTCGCGCTGCCAGTTGCGCCGAGTCGATCGGTCCCTCAGTCTTCAGAAGTTTCGTAATCGCTCGCCGCGTCTTCCGCTCAGCAGGCGCCTGCACTCCAGCACTCATAACGACATTTCTAAAGAATTCTCTTTACAAAGTCAAGGCTTAGGAATAAACTTCGACTTACTAAAGTTTTATCTTTAGAAAGTGGGGAGTGATGACAATATCTTCAACAGCTGTTTCGGACGATCCTATAGCGGGACTGCGGGTCGCTATAACCGGTGGGACTTCGGGTCTCGGTCTCGCACTTGTTCGAGAGTTGATTAGCAGGGGCGCGCGGGTCGCCTTCGTTGCACGGACTCGCGAACGAGTCGAACAGGTTGCGAGGGAAAACCCTGGCGCGCATGGAATCGTGGCCGACGTCTCAAAAAAGGAAGACATCTATCCGATGGCGATCCAGATCACAGGCGAGCTCGGCGGCCTCGAGGTCCTTATCAACAACGCCTCTAATCTCGGCCCAACACCGCTCAGACTTCTTTCCGACACCGAGTGTGAAGACCTCGAAGACGTGTTCGCGGCCAATCTCTTCGGTCCATTCCGCCTTACTAAAGCACTAATGGGATCTCTCGCTGCTTCTGCCCGTGAAGGTCGCGGCGCAGTCGTGCTGAACGTTATCAGCGATGCAGGCATTAGCGCTTATCCACATTGGGGTGCGTACGGCTCGAGCAAAGCGGCGCTTAATCAGTTGAGCCGAATCTGGAACGAAGAGCACGCAGGCGAAGGCGTGAGGTTTCTGTCACTCGATCCTGGCGACATGGACACGCCGATGTATCACAGTGCGATTCCCGGTGCGGATCCGGCGACATTAAAGCGCCCGGAGCAATCTGCGCATGAGCTCATCAATGCAATAGCAGCAGCTTTGCCACAGTTAACGCAAGTGTGAATTTTATGATTGCGGCTACATCAGCAGTACAGCGTCCAGCGGACGCAAAGCTTCTCGTAGTTGATGCGCAACGAGACATTATTCATGTTCCGCGCAACGCGTTTGTCGAGTTTCTACGTCCGAACGATCTGGTCATTGCAAACGATGCGGCAACCTTGCCTGCCAGTCTCACTGGCGTGCACGAGCCGACCGGACATCAGATCGAATTGAGACTTGCCGGACGGCCTTCATTGGATCCGATGGAGGTTAGTCGCTTCAGTGCTGTCGTTTTCGGCGAAGGGGACTTTCACACGCGCACGGAAGACAGACCCTTGCCTCCTACGTTAACTCCGGGCGACAAGCTCGTGCTTGGTCCATTGCAGGCAACTGTTGAAGAACTACTCGGACATCCACGACTCATTTCCCTTCTCTTTCACGGCACGACAGACGACGTGTGGGCCGGGCTCGCGAGTCATGGCAAACCGATTCAGTATTCACACATGCAAACGTCGCTCGAATTGTGGGATGTTTGGACGAAGGTAGCGGGCTTACCGGTGGCTTTCGAACCGCCTTCAGCGGGTTTTATTCTCGATTGGGAAGTGCTGTCGACAATCCGCGAACACGGGGCATGGTTCGCGACGGTTACACATGCCGCAGGTATCTCGTCGACCGGCGACGACGATCTCGATCGGCTACTACCGTTTGACGAGCCTTACCACATTCCCGAGACGACTGCGAAAGCCGTTGAAATAGCGCGCCAACGCGGGGGTCGCGTGATTGCTGTTGGTACGTCTGTCGTGCGAGCGCTCGAGGATGCAGCGACTGAAGTTGGTCATCTACGCATTGGTAACGGGATGGC
>DATNFX010000442.1:0-8089 GCA_035606195.1 Pyrinomonadaceae bacterium | reverse complement strand
TGCAGGGGCTGCCCAAATCTGCGTCAACAACCAGGCTCTCGGGAGAGCTTAAACATTACGAGGACGAGCCCGGCAAAGGATTTACACACGTCAAAAACATCATCGGAGCAAAGATAAAGATCAAAGGCGAAGGTAAAGAATACGAAGCGTACACCGATAAGAACGGAGTCTTCGAGGTCTATGGTTTGCCACCCGGCAAATACTCGGTTGTTCCTGAGATTCCAGTGGGGCTGAAAGTTCGTTTTCCGATGCAGGCCGGAGATGTTGATTATTCGGATCGTAAGAACATCAAGTTAATACTGAAAGACAAGAGCTGTGCTTCGATGTCCTTCGTTCTGAGTTCAAACAATCGCATAGCGGGCAGAGTCTTCGGAGCCGACGGCCGCGTGCTTCCGAACGTTTGTTTGGATCTCGCAACCAAAGCCACACTAACTGCGAGGTCTGATATTTTTGATTGCACTGACAAAGACGGCCGTTACGAATTGAAAGAAATACCGCCCGGTGAATACCTGATTGTGTTGAATCGCGAAGGTAAGATCAGTAGCGATGAGCCATTTCCAACCGCGTACTTTCCGGGAGTGTTTGAAAAAGACAAAGCCACGGTTCTCGCAATCACGCAAAGCGCAAATCTGGAAGACTACGACATCCACATCCCTTCACAGGAGAACAGAAAAATTCTTCAGGGCGTGCTGCAATACTCTGACGGCAAACCGGTCGCAGGCGAATTCGTCGAGTTCAGAGCCAGCGAAGTCAAGGAAGGCTTCGATGGCGAAGTACACACTAAAACAGACGATCAGGGTCGTTTCACTTTGACGGTGCTCGAAGGGCTAAAGGGAACCTTGCGTGGTTTCATGTACACGCACCAAGGTGCGTATGTTAATTGCCCGGAATTCGACAAGTTGCTTAAAGCGAACGGGGGGTATGTGCCCGACCTTGGAACCAAAACGATGTCTCTGGAGATAACTCGCGACACGCAAGACATCAAACTCAAGTTTCTCTTCCCGTACTGCAAAAAGGCGGACGAAGAGAAGTAAATTGCCGTCTGGTGTTGAAAGGAGTGTGACTATGGGTTCGATTCTCAACGAGACTGACCGTGCTGCGATCACCAGCAGAGTCCGATCGTTGTCGAGTTCATCCACTCGCCGATGGGGCACGCTGGACGTAACCGGCATGCTGAAGCATCTTCATCTCTCGGCACTCATGGCCCTCGGCGAGATGGAGGTTCCTTCGGCAAACAAGCGTGTGTTTCACGTGTTTCCCTTCAAGCATCTTCTTCTGTATGTGGTTCCCTTCCCGAAGGGGGCGCCGACTGCGCCCAGGTTGAAGCCCGACGCTGCGGCATCGATTGAAGAAGAGCGCACGGCGCTCCTGGAACTGATCGAGCGACTCGGAACCGGCCCTCGCGATGGCGCCGGACCGGATCATCCGCTCTTTGGACCACTAACCTGGCGCGAGTGGGGTGTGGTCACGTACAAGCACGCCGACCATCATTTAAAACAATTCGGAGCATAATCCACAGATTACGCAGATTTTCTAGAATCTGTGGATAGAGACTCTGAAATCCTAAACCTGAAAGCGAGATCCTTCATGTCACAATCCCCCACCGAGCTCTTTTCGCGTCTGCAAGCCCCGGAAAGCACAAAACTCCTCGGCCCCAGTGGAATAGCACTCAACACCGGTGCACCGAAATTTCCGGTGCACCCCAAAGTGCGAGAAGCGATTATTAAAGCGGTCGAAGCCGCTAAAGACGAACTCTCGTATCCGGCGACGATTGGGCTCAGTACCCTGCGTGAGAAGATCGCCAAGGATTATGGCTACCCCAAAGAGGGCAGCGTCATCATCACTTATGGCGCTTCGCAGGCTCTTTACAACATCCTCGATACCATCGGCGATGAAGAGGTCTTGATCCCCGCGCCGTTCTGGTTCGCGTTTCCTCACATCGTTGCGCAAGGCCGCGGCAAGCTCAAGATTATTCAAACGAGTGCGGAAAATAATTTCAAGCTCACGCCGCAACAGCTTAGACAAAGTATTACGTGGAAGAGTCGCATACTACTTTTTACTAATCCGAATAATCCGACTGGAGCAGTCTACACGCGTGAAGAACTGGCCGAGCTGGTTGCAGTGCTAAAGTCGCACCCGCGTCTGTTGATAGTTTCTGATGAGGTTTATAACCTCGTCATAGTTGATGAGATGGCGTGTCCGAGTCTCAGTAGTTTTCCTGAAATTCATGACCGAGTGTTGACGGTCAACGGCCTGTCGAAGAACTACGCGATGTCGGGATTGCGAGTCGGGTTTATCGCTGCGGATCCGTCGTGGACGGATCTTTATCTTCAGAAGGAGAACTACTCGACGTCGGGAGTGAATGAGTTCATACAGCACGGAGCGCTCGCCGCGCTCAATGTCACGAACGAGATTATCCCGGCAATCGTGGAAAAACTTAAGGTGAGGCGGGCGAGGGCGATCGAGCTTCTTGACAGTGTTCCAAACACTTCGTACATCACTCCGCAGGCGGCGTATTTCTTCTTCTGGAAGATCGAGCATTACATTGGCAGTCAAACTCAGAATGGGAAGTTGATTCGGACTGATATCGACCTGGTGGATTACTTGTTGCAGGACGCAAATGTGTTGGTAGTAGCGGGAAGTTTGTGCGGCGTTTCGGGATACTTTCGCATCACGTATGCAGTTGCGGAAAACCTGTTTGAGGAAGCGATCGAGCGGATCAAGCGCAGCCTCGCAAAACTCCGCCGCGGCTCATAAGCAGTCCCGTCCGCACTTGGATACAGTCAGTACCGTCCGCGGTAGCGGATGGGTGTGCAGTCCTTAATCCGAGCGCGTCTACGACGTACCCATCTGCTACCGCAGACGGTACTGACCGTGCCCAAGTGAGATCTGCGTACGTCAACGTACAATGCTCTTGTACTAAATCGATCCTGCACGCATTAGCATCGGACCAAAATTGTACATGCATTAATTGCTTGTGCTGCGATCTGCAGTAGCAAACTCACGCATCATCCTCACAACTTCCTGTGGGCACTTCAATTGCTTCACCGATGCGCAATTCATCAACAATCCGAGAGGTACGAACATGCCAACCAAAATAGCGCTTGCAAACGTTCCGACCGATTTGCTGTATCAAGCTTTGGAAACTGAAAAAGGTGGAGTGCAAGTGTACGCTACCGCACTTCGTTGTGCTTCGAATAAAGATCTCAGAGAAGAATGGTCTGAATATCTCGAACAGACAAAATCGCACGTGCAGATCGTCAGCGAGATCCTGACAAGCCTCGGTCTGGATCCTGATACCGAGACTCCCGGACGCGCGGTAGTTCGTTACATCGGAACATCGCTCGTGAAGGCGATGGAGTTGGCACTGCGAACCACCGATCCGCAAGCGGCCCAAATCGTCGCCGCCGAGTGCGTGACCCTGGCTGAAACCAAGGATCACCTCAATTGGGAGTTGATTGGCGAGTTGGCGAAGAACATCAACGAAGAAGCCTCCGCTCTTCTGCAACCTGCTCATGAACGAGTCGAAGAAGAGGAAGACGAACACCTGTATCACACTACCGGATGGACGCGTGAACTCTGGATTCAGGCGCTCGGAATGCCGGCAGTCTTACCGCCTCCCGAAGAGACGCAGGACGTAAAGGACGCGATCGAGGCGGCACGTGCGAAGAAATCGAGAACCACCAAACCACAAAAGGCGAGTAAAGCAGCAGCTCGGTGACTGCCCAGACAACATTTGCGTGCAAGGGGGAAATCACATGGCGACACGGAAAAAGACTGCAAAACCCACCAACAACAATGGCTCACCTGATCCCGAAACTGAATTACGTACCGCCGCAGGTTACGGCTCGAATAATCAAAAACTGGATGATCTTGCAGGTAATCTCGAGGAATCGGCTGGTGAGCTGCTGACCACGAATCAGGGCATCCGCGTCAACGACAATCAGAACTCTTTGAAAGCCGGAGATCGCGGTCCAACCTTGATGGAAGACTTCATCTTCCGCGAGAAGATCACGCACTTCGATCACGAACGAATACCAGAACGGGTCGTGCACGCGCGTGGCACCGGAGCACACGGATACTTTCAGGTCTACGAGTCGATGGCCGAGTATACGATGGCAGACTTTCTCCAGGATCCGTCAGTGCGAACGCCGGTGTTCGTGCGTTTCTCGACCGTGGTCGGCTCGCGTGGTTCAACAGATCTGGCTCGAGACGTACGCGGGTTCGCCGTAAAGTTCTACACCCAGCAAGGCAACTTCGACCTGGTCGGAAACAACATTCCTGTTTTCTTCATTCAGGACGCAATGAAGTTTCCCGATCTCGTGCACGCGGTAAAGCCGGAGCCGCATAACGAAATGCCGCAGGCGGCGTCAGCTCACGATACTTTTTGGGATTTCATCTCACTTTTCCCGGAATCGATGCACATGATCATGTGGGTCATGTCCGATCGCGCGATTCCCAGAAGCCTTCGCATGATGGAGGGTTTTGGCGTTCACACGTTTCGTCTCGTCAATGCCAGAGGCAAGGCGCGCTTTGTGAAGTTTCACTGGAAGCCGCTGCTTGGCCTACATGCCGTCGTGTGGGATGAAGCGCAGAAGATCTCCGGAAAGGATCCCGACTTTCATCGTCGCGACTTGTGGGAATCGATCGAGAGCGGCAACTATCCCGAGTGGGAACTCGGCGTTCAGATTGTCGAAGAGAAAGACGAGCACAGTTTCGATTTTGACTTGCTCGATCCGACCAAGATCATTCCCGAGGAAATCGTTCCCGTACAGCGCATCGGTCGTCTGACACTCAATCGAAATGTCGACAACTTCTTTGCGGAAACGGAACAGGCCGCCTTTCATGTCGCCAATGTTGTTCCCGGTATCGATTTCACTAACGATCCGCTATTACAGGGTCGATTGTTTTCCTATCTCGATACTCAGCTAATTCGACTTGGTGGGCCGAACTTTCACGAGATTCCGATCAACCGTCCCGTCGCACCTATTCATAACAACCAGCGTGATGGTTATATGCGACAAACGATCAACCGCGGTCAGGTAAGTTACGACCCAAATAACTTACGCGGCGGCTGCCCGTTCCAGGCAGGAATGGACATGAGCGGTTTTACCAGCTATGCGGAAAGGATCGACGCGCAAAAGATTCGTGAGCGTAGCCCAAGCTTCTTCGACCACTTCAGTCAGGCGACGCTTTTCTATAACAGCCAGACTGAAGTGGAGAAGGATCATATCGTGCGCGCGCTTCGCTTCGAGCTGGGAAAAGTTGAGACGCCGCCGATTCGCGAACGAATGCTGTACCTGTTGGCCCAGGTCGACAAGAGTCTCGCCAATAGAGTTGCCGACGGGTTGGGACTTCAAATACCCGCGAAGCTGGAAAAGCCAATGAACATGAGTTTTCCGGCCGACGCGGATCCGAAGCAGTTTCAGCCAAAGAAAGTTAAGACTGAGTTCACTGCTTCACCAACGCTTAGCATGGTTGCGAATCCCAACTTTGAGAAGCGAACGATCAAAACGAGGAAGATCGCTTTCCTTGTGGCTGATGGTTTCGACGATGACAGCGTCCTGGAGATGAAGAAGAGTCTGATGACAGCAGGCGCAAGAGTCTGCACGGTAGCTCCACACCTCGGAACAGTGATGAGTGTGGGCGGACAGATCGCAAATGCAGACTTCAGTTTTCTTACGGCCGCCTCGGTGTTGTTTGATGCTGTCTATCTTCCGGGTGGAGAGGCGAGCGTGAACACGCTCAAAGATCTGCCTGAGGTTTTTGAGTTTATTAACGAGGCTTACAAGCATTGTAAGACTATTGCTGCCGATGGCCAGGGCTCGGAGATATTGCGGCTCGCCGGGTTGAGCGTGGGAGCACCATCGGACGGCAGCAACGGTGAAGACCAGATGACTGACACCGGAGTGGTGGTTGGCAGCAACGGCGATATCAAGGGTCTGGCGACGGAGTTTATCCAGGCGATCGCGATGCACCGTCATTGGGATCGAGAGCGAATGATATCGCAGGAAGCCAACGACAACGGGAAACCCATGCGACCACCTCAGCGCTCTCAACCGCGCGAGGCTAAGCGCACGTAAATCCGTTACGAGATCCGTGTCATCTGTAGCTTGTTAACCACGGATGACACGGATCATTTACTGATCGAATCTCTCAATCCCAGGGTACGGATTAATCGGTGGAGGTTCGTCGGGTGGATGCCGAGGAGCTTGGCGGCGTCGGTGAAGTTGCCGTTGGCTTTCTCGATGGCTTGCAGGATGAACTTCTTCTTCATCTCATTCACTGCTTCATGATAATTCGGCAGGTGCTGTGACGCAGGACCGGTGGCCAGCAGAGACTCCGGAAGGTCATCGGGCATGATCACGGCTGTGTTCCCAAGCACGACCGCGCGCTCAATCGCATTTTCCAGCTCGCGCACATTGCCCGGCCAGTCATAGGCCATCAGACAATCGCGCGCTTCCGTCGAGATACCAGTCACAAGTCTCTTGCACTTCTTGCTGTACTTGGCGGTGAAGTAGTAAGCGAGTAAAGGAATGTCCTCGCGTCGTTCTCTCAGTGGAGGTAACGTGAGCGAGATCACGTTGAGACGATAGTAAAGATCCTGGCGAAATGTTCCGGCAGTGATCGCTTCTTCGAGATTCCGGTTCGTCGCGGCGACGATGCGCACATCGATACTGATGGTCCGTGTACCGCCCACTCTTTCAAACTGTCGCTCCTGCAACACTCGCAGCAGTTTCGCCTGCGTCGCTGGAGTCAACTCACCCACTTCGTCTAAAAACAGGGTGCCGCCATCTGCGACTTCAAGCCGGCCTCGCTTTTGCGCGACGGCGCCCGTAAAAGCCCCTTTCTCATGACCGAAGAGTTCGCTTTCCAGGAGCGTCTCGGACAGCACTGCGCAGTTGATCGCAACAAACGGTTTCTCCGCACGACTGCTGTTAGTATGAATCGCGTGGGCCACCAGTTCCTTGCCCGTGCCGCTTTCGCCGCGCACCAGAACGGTGGCATCTGTGGACGCGATCTTTTCCAGAAATCGAAACACTTCACGCATCCGCGGACTCTCGCCAATCATGTTGTGTTCGAGACTAATCTCCCGATGCAGACGTTGATTCTCACCCTCGAGCCACTGCAAGTGTTGGACGTTCTCAATCGCAACGCTGGCGATGACGCCAACAGCAGTCAGTAATTGCAAGTGACCCTCGTCGAGTGTGATCGCCGGGTTACTAGTGTCGAGATAGATCAGACCCTTTGCACGCTCGCGAATGACTAACGGCACACACAGCAACGAACAAACGTGTGCTGCTACTAAACTCTGAGCGTCGCGCAGAAGCTTGTCGTCGTTTGTCTCGACACACAGCATCGCCGCGGCATCATGAAGCACCTTCTCCACTATGGAGCGGCTGATACGAATGGGTTGTTCTGCTCTTTTGTCTGTTCCGTATGAGGCGATCAGCTCTTCTGAATCATCTCTGACAAGTAGTATTGCGCCACGCTCCGCTGGGATAGTGTCCAGAACAGTTTCCAGCAACGAGCGTTGAAGCTGAGTTGATTCGCGAATGTTGCTCAACAGCGTGCTGATCTTAAACAATGCATTCAGGTCACGAGCAATGCGTGCATTCGCCGGAAGATTGGCAACGACTGCGCTCGGTTTCAGATACAGAGCGTCCTTACGATGGAGGCGAATTGTCGATGGACTCACTAACTCATCTTCGCCAAGCTCAACTGGACTCGCCGCCGAAGCAGTTTCGTCGTCGTGCGTGAAAAAAACAAACCGCACAGTGCCAACTGAGATTTGATCTCCGTGACTCAACGAATGCTCTCCAATTGGAACTTCATTGACGAACGTGCCGTTGTAGCTTTCCAGGTCGATAACCCGGAACGACTCCCCTTCTCTTTTGATTAAGCAGTGACGTCGCGAAACAGAAGTGTCGTTGACGCAGATCAGATTGGATGGCTCACGGCCGATCGAGACTTCCTCTTGAGTCAAAGCGAAAGTCGTTCCCAGTACCGGTCCGGAGATAGCGATGAGTCTTGGTGTGGTTGTAGTCACGCTTGCCGAGTGAAAGCGAGTGTCAATTGCGACAGTTCG
>DATNFX010000441.1:0-4083 GCA_035606195.1 Pyrinomonadaceae bacterium | reverse complement strand
GCTTGGATACAGTCAGTACCGTCCCGCGGTAGCGGATGGGTACGTCGTAGACACGCTCGATTTGCTAATGTTTCGTATATCTGATCGTTTACCCATCCGCTACCGCGGGACGGTACTGACTGTATCCAAGCCCGACGTCCGACTTTTGAGGCAAACCAATCGACTTACACGGATCCGTCCAATCCGTGGCTAAAACACGAACCGCGCCTGCAACTGAAACATCCTCGGCGGGTCGATATTCGCAAACGCCGGAATCGCATTTGTCGCAGTTCCCACGTTTGAAACAAACTGCCCAAACGTCGGGGCGACGGTTGCTGTGTTCCCCCAGGTTGTTACGCCTCTTCCCAGGAAGTTGCCGTGGTTGAAAAGATTAAACCCTTCCACTCTCAGCAGGATCGCTTTACTCTCTGAAAACCGGAATCGTTTCTCGACAAAAGCCGACACATCCGAAGTAGCCGTGCCTCGAAACGCCGACTTACCGATCACTGCTCCGTTGATAACCGGACGATCGTTATTGATACCGTCGCCGTTATTGTCCGCACCGGTTGTAGCGTTGAATGGGCGCGCCGACGCAAACATCGAGACGGTGCCGGCAGTTATGTCGAACGGGAATTTGTAGTTGAACGTGATCACTGCTCGATGGCGTTGATCGACCACGCTTGGACCACGCTCAATCTCGCCCAGCGCAATGATGTTGCTTTCATTGGGTCCGATACCATTGCCATCTGGCTCAAAGGTGTTCGTAGCCTTGGACAACGTGTAACTGACGGACGCATACATCTTTCTATTGCCACGATAACTGAATTGAGTTTGCAGCCCGTCATAATCGGCGACGCCAAGATTCATGATCACATTCACCTGACGCACTCCGCCGTTAACAGGGACTATGGGGCGCGTTCCGTTTGCTGTCGCGACGGGGCGAGACTGGCCCTGCGCGGTACGCGCAAAGGGAGTCGGAGCATTTAGATCCACGGTGCGATCGAGATCGGTCCAATGCTGATGCACGTAGTCGGCTCCGAAAAACATTCCCTTGAAGAATTCCCGCTCAACACCGAATGTAAAGACCTGGCTGCGCGGATTCACCAGCTCGTCCGGATAGTTCGGAAGCAGATCGAAGTTCAGACCGAAACTTGCAAACTGCTGGCGATAGAAATCGCGCAGCCCCGCCCGGATAGTAATGTCACGAGCCGGTCGCTGTATCGCCGGAAGAGTTCTGGGGTCAATCGGGACCGGAAGGCACGAGCCAACGAGACAGGTTGGGAAGCCTGTTTGACCCGGCGTTGCGGTGTACGTGGTCAAACCGTTGAGACCGTTCACGAGATAACCCGCGACTGCGTTCGCACGAATCTGCGTGTAGTACATAGCATAGCCGCCCCGAATCGACATTCGCGAGTCGCCGCCAGGGTGCCAGCCAAAACCGATACGCGGTGCAAAGTCATTTTTCGAATCTGTGAGAGTTTGGCGGTCATAACGAAGACCAACGTCGAGCGTGAAATCGCGGTGCAGGTGAATGTTGTCCTGCACAAAGACAGTATTGAGCCACTGCGGTAATTCGTAACTGCTGATGCCGTAATTAACCGGCTGGGTATAGTTCTGAACGTCAGCAAGCGTCAACTGATCGAAAGGCTTGGTGCCGTTAACAAAAGTAAATGTACCGAGGATTGCCGTACCTGGTTCGCTGCCCGTGCCGCCCGAAGTGTGATGAACGATGCTGCCGCCAAATCGGAGGTAGTGCATTCCATGCGACCACGACACAGTGTCAGAGAACTGCACCTGGTGGCCCCACAAATCAGAGGCGCGTGATTGACCAATCGTAAACTGCGCGGCGCCTTGCGTGCGCTGGTAAGTCGTCGAAAGATTCTGAGCTTCCCACAACGTCACCGGATCGCCATGCAGGTACGCGAAGCGCGCTTCGTTGAGAAGTCGCGGATTAATTACGGTCGTGTGATTAACCTGCGCGGTCCACGAACGACGCGAGTAACGACGCGCGACACTCGGAGCGTTATTTCCACCCACAGCATCCTGCGGGTTGTCGTCGTAGAAACGATCGACGTTCACGCGGAACATCAGGTTCTGATTCGACGTGAGCTTGTGATCGATGCGTCCATTGAAAAGAAACTGGCGGTAGTGGCCCGTGTAAGCAAGATTGCCGTCCGCCGGCAGTACAAACGCCGGCAGCGTGGGTGAAAGAAACGTCGTGCGATTCTGTCGTGTGTAATCCGTAGTCGCGAAGAAGAACGTCCGATCTTTGACGATTGGACCACCGATAGTGCCCGAGTACTGTTGGAGTGCGTCGGGAATATCAACCGGATTGATTGCCTGGAGTGTCGAAGGAACAACGCAAGTCGCCACTGATGGCGGGCAGAAACCGCCAGTTGAGAATGTCTCAGCTTGCCAGTCGCCGGGGCGAACCAAAACCAGCCCTTCACCGTGGAAGCCGTTCGTCCCTGACTTGGTGACGATGTTGAGAGCCGGTCCGGCGGTCCAGCCATACTCAGCGGAGAATGCATTCGAGATCACTGCCATCTCCTGAATCGCTCCGATCGGAATCGTGGCGACTGACGTCTGGCGTCCCCAACCTTCGTCGTTGTTTGCGCCGTCGAGCGTGACCGTCGTCGTACGTCGTGAACCTGCGCCCGTGATGAAGTAAACCTGATTGACGAAGAGATCGCCGGTTCCCTTTCCCTGGCGGAAAGCCGAGTTGAGCAGCGGCAGCGCTGACGCCTTGCGGCCGAGGATTGGCACTTCATTGATGTGCTCGCTCGCGAGCGGTAGACCGATCTGCGGATCGGCGCGTACGCCTTCGGCAGTCCCGTAAACGGTGACCTCAGCGTTTTGCGATCCGGCCTGGAGCATAACCTTCACGGTCGCGGTCTCACCTGATCGCAAGGTCAGGCCATCGCGTTCTTCGTTACCGAAACCTGCGCGCGAGACTGTCACCTTGTATGCGCCAGTCAACGACAACGCCGCAAACGTCGCTGCTCCGTCGTCGCCCGAAATTGCTTCGCGGGAAGCGCCGGTGGCGGTGTTCACTACTGAGACCTTCGCGTCTCTGATCACGGCGCCGTTTTGATCGTTGACGACCACCATCATCGTTGCGGTATTTGGCGATTGGGCTGAGGCCGTGATGAAAGCACACAGAAGAAACGCCAGGATTAGGGAATATTTGAATGTCATCTGGTCACCTGAGGTTTAAGGATTACAGCCGGAGAGATTGTGAGGCTAAAAGCTAATTACTACCATCAGCCGTAGACTATTTAGCGGCGGATTCTAGCCTGCGAAGCAGGTGTCAGCATAAAGCCTGGGGCGTAAGCCCCAGGTTTTTAATCCCCAAAGATGCGCGAGCCCGTGAAACGGGCGACAGGATCACACGTCATCAGCTGTCGCCCGTTTCACGCGCTCAAAATCGATATCGTTTTTTCCCTGGGGCTTGCGCCCCAGGCTTTATGCTCGCGCCTGCTTCGCAGGCTAAGAACTCGCGGCTAGTCGGAGGCTGTTAACTGAGAATTATGACGACGTGTTCGACTAAAGAATGGACCGAGGAGAGGAATTGCGGACGGCTCTCAATCGTCACGCCAACCACGACAATGAATGCGAGCACGAGCCAGGGTACGAAGCGAACGATTGAGGCATTACTGACTAGCTGACGCGGATCGGTCGAGGCGAGTTCGACCAGGCGTCTCACTCTGACTTTGACTCCGGGTGAATCGTCACCACCGAGAAACGGCGATACCAGCGCCGATACTGCAGCCGGAATCACGGGCCGCTGTCCTTGCGGAATCATTCTCGCGATACGGACTAAGGCTGAGGCCAGATTCAACGCCACGAACGAACTCTGCTGTGCGGCGTGTTCATCGGCTGCCGACTCTGATGCATCGCTCCACGCGCGGTCGAGTGATCTGCCACATGGAATGAGCAACAGCGCTGCGCGACTCACTCGCATTACCGCGCGCTTGAAGTTGTCGTGTGCTGCGAGATGCCCGTACTCGTGGGCGATCGTGGCCGCGAGCTCTTCCTCGCTCAACGACTCGAACACGTGGTCGGCAATAAACAATCGCGGGCGAAACGCGCCGACAACTGCAA
>DATNFX010000440.1:0-10459 GCA_035606195.1 Pyrinomonadaceae bacterium | reverse complement strand
TGTTCGAGATGTGCGAGTGCGGTATTTAATGTGATTTTGCGGGCAATGGAATCTTCTTCAAAGTCGGTTACCGTGGTTCCCTCATCGACCTTTCCCCAGCGCGGTGTGGCTCCGGCGACGTAGAGAAGCGAGCTGACGAGCTGCGTCTTCCCTGCGTCGCCATGTCCAATGACAGAGAGGTTTCTGATAGCTTCGGTCGGATAGACTTTCATACGTTTGATTCCTTTCAGGCATGCGAAATTTAGGCGAAGGTGATGAGCCAGTAATTTATCTGACGGTCTAGGCTAAACGCAAGTTCAGCCGCTTTTTGGTGCTTTGTGCTTTGTTCTTGGTTCTTAGCACTTAGTTCTAAAAATTCAAAAGTACAAAGAACAAAGTACAAAGAACAAAGAGCAAGGTACGCACAACAGAATCATCATACTCAGCCATCTTTCGGCCTCGCGATTGCATCTGAAATCGCGGAATAGGAGATAGTGAAAGACATGTATCACAGAAAGGCCCTCGCTTGGGCGGTAGCGGTTTTGATTGCACTTTCGTCGCTCGGAGTAGCGTCAGCCAAAGCGAGTGTTAGTAGAGAAAACGAGCAGAAAAGTTTACAGGGAATTGAGCCGTTGAATCTTGCGATCCTGATTCAGGATGACCTGATTCCGCAGGTGGGCAATGAACTCGGTGTAACACGCGATTTTATTCGCTCTTTGCCGGACGGTTCTCGCGTGATGGTTGGATACATCACTGCCGGCACCTTGCAGGTGAGGCAACCATTTACAACTGACCGGGAAAGGGCGGCAAAGTCACTGAGGATGCCGCTGGCCTCCACAGGAAGTGCTGCTTTCAATCCGTATGTTGAAGTTTTGGAAGCATTGAAGAAGTTCGACAGCAGTTGGACCAACTCTAACGCGGTGCTGCTGATTTCAGATGGATTGGATACGTCGCGTGGCTTTGATTCAACCGCGGCTGGTCATACCCTGGACATCGATCGCACGATTTCTGAAGCAACCAAACGTCGTGTTTCGATCTTCAGTTTCTACGCACCGTCGGTAGGTCTGACGAGCCACAGTCGTCTCGCGTCGAGCTACGGACAGAGTTCACTCAACCGCGTAAGCAACGAAACTGGTGGCCGGGCGTTTTTCCAGGGCACGACTGGTTTTGTGACCTTTGATTCTTACTTCAAACGGCTGAGCGATACGCTGAACCGGCAGTACGCACGAGCTCGGTAAGAAATAGGTCGATAAAGAAGTAATAGGTCCTATAGGTCATATAGGACCTATTTTCTTTTTGTGGTAAAGTTACGCCTGCTTGTCCTGAAAACGAACCTACTCAACAGTCCAAAGAAGTGCGCGAATATTGTCTCATCGTCGAAGGCGCGTATCTGTCCGAGTCTGAGGCCGAGCACGCTCTGCGCGATCCTTTCATCGAGGATTGGGTCGAACAAACGGGCCGCTTTCGCATCCACAACATGGACGAGATTTTGATCGCTCCTGGCGTGACGCTGGGATCGCTCGGAGTCGTGATGCTCGACGAACGAGTGTTTGAGATCGCCAGCGCAGATCCCGAACACCCTTTGACCGAGCATAAGGCGCAAGCGGTCGCAGAGGCGTTGCGACGCCAGGATATGTTCGACGAAATTTCAACCGAGCCACGCAGTGAGTAGCCCGAGTTTAGAAGCTTTCCTTGCGGGTCGCGTTGTGGTGTTGCTGGGAGACATCACGCAGCAGGACGTGACCGCGATCGTCAACGCAGCAAACTCGACTCTGCTCGGCGGCGGTGGTGTCGATGACGCGATTCACCGCACCGGCGGGCCGAAGATACTCGAAGAGTGTAAACAGATTCGAAAGACGAGCTATCCCGATGGCTTACCGACTGGTCAGGCAGTGCTCACAACCGGCGGAAACCTGCCGGCTAAATACGTGATTCATACCGTTGGTCCAATCTACGGCCGTGAGCCGGAACGTGATTCAGAACTCCTCGCCGCCTGCTATCGCAACTCCCTCGAACTGGCGCGCCAGTACGCGATGTTATCCATCGCATTTCCCTCGATTTCGACCGGGGCTTTCGGCTACCCAAAGCCTGAAGCGGCCAAAGTTTCATCCACCGCCATCAAGCAATTTTTATCCGCGGACGAGCAGATAAAGCAGGTGCGACTCGTCTTTTTCCAGCAAAGGGACGCCCGCGTATTTCTCCAGTACCAGGAATTCTAGTAGACTCTCCAGTTTGTTGTGGTTTGCCTCAAAACTCAGGCAGATACTTGGGCACAGTCAGTACCGTCCGCGGTAGCGGATGGGTGCACCGCAGGTACTCAATCGCAAAAGGCTGCGCACCCATCCGCTACCGCGGGACGGTACTGACTGTATCCAAGCAATATTTGAGGCAAAGCACACGCAACCAACAGACGATGATTGAAACCACTGAAATCGAACAACGTGTGGTGCGGAAAAATGAGCTGCCCGCACCACTGATCCCCCTCGAGCATTTGGCCTGGAACTACTGGTGGAGCTGGGCTGCTGATGGCGCCAGTGTCTTCCGCGATCTTGACTCCGAGATCTGGGAAGAGTGCGAACATAACCCGCGACAATTGCTTGCAAAGACCTCAGCTTATCGGCTGGCCGAAGCTGCTACAGATCCGGTTTACCTCGAACGTGTGCGTCGCCTGAATGCGAGTTTTGAGGCGTACATGACAGCGCCGCCTCATTTGCAAAACATCGCGATCACGCCCGAACATCCGGTCGCTTATTTCTGCGCCGAGTTTGGCGTGCATACTTCGCTGCCACTCTATTCAGGTGGACTCGGAATTCTCGCCGGCGATCATCTCAAGTCGGCAAGCGATCTCGGTCTACCGCTTGTAGCCGTCGGTTTGCTTTACCGTTACGGTTACTTTCGCCAGCGACTGCGCAAGGACGGTTGGCAGGAAGAACACTACGGCGAGACGTTTCCGAAAGACCTGCCGATTCACCTGATCAAGAATGCCGACGACACACCGCTTCGCATCGAAGTGCTGATTCGTGAACGTAACGTGTTGGCCCAGGTATGGCGAGCGGACGTCGGTCGTGTACCGCTCTACCTGCTCGACACAAACATTCCCGAAAACGCCGAGACCGATCGGTGGGTCACTGGGCATCTCTACGGTGGCGATCGCGAAACACGAATCGTGCAGGAGATGTTGCTCGGTGTCGGCGGCGTTCGTCTGTTACGGAGACTCGGCGTGTCGCCGCACGTTTTTCATCTGAACGAGGGTCACTCCGCGTTTCTCACGCTCGAGCTCGCGCGTGAGATCGTGCAGTCGGAACAACAGCCATTCACGGCGGCGATGGAGAGAGTGAAACATCAGTGTGTGTTTACTACTCACACTCCGGTCGCTGCCGGCAACGACGAGTTTGATGCTTCGCTTGTAACGCGCGCGTTTGGACCGGGCTACTTCAAGGAGCTTGGTTTAACGGAAGACGAATTTCTCGCGCTTGGACGTGTCGAGCCGGCAAACAAAACTGAGCGTTACGGATTAACCCCGCTGGCTATTCGCATGTGCCGGTCGACCAACGGTGTAAGTCGTAAGCACGGAGAAGTGTCGCGAGCGTTATGGCAAAAGCTTTGGATCGAAAAGAAGCTCGAGGATGTTCCGATCAGTTACATCACCAACGGCGTTCACGCTCCGACGTGGATCTCGCCGCTCCTGCGCGACTTGTTTGAAAAGCATGTGGGCCAGGATTGGGAGACGAGGCTGCGTAATCCGGATGCTTGGTCTGCAGCAGTAGCAAGTATTCCAGACGAGGAAATTTGGAACGCGCATCTGCGTTTGAAGGAGCGACTCGTTGCTTTCATCCGTCATCGCTCACTGCAGCGACGAATCGCTGCGGGGGAAAATGCCGACTACATCGACGCTGCGACGACGATGTTTGATCCGGCGGCGTTGACGATCGGATTCGCGCGTCGTGTTGCCGGTTACAAGCGTTGGAATTTGATCGTGACCGATCCACAGCGGCTGCTAACAATCATCAACGATGCGGACCGTCCGGTTCAGTTTGTGTTTGCCGGTAAGGCGCACCCGCAGGATGAGGGATCGAAGTTAGTGCTGCAGCAACTCGCGCAGTGGAAATACGATCCGGCTGTGAGGCAGCGTGCAGTCTTTCTGGAAGATTACGATCAGGAGATTGCACGGCAGTTGGTCCAGTCGGTCGACGTTTGGTTGAACGTTCCACGCCGGCCGCAGGAGGCTTCCGGTACGAGTGGTGAGAAGGTTGCGATCAATGGAGGTTTGAATCTTTCGATCCTGGACGGCTGGTGGCTCGAGGGTTATGACGGGACCAATGGTTTCGCGATTGGAAATGGAAATGACGGCGCCGACGTTTCGAAGATCGACGCGCTTGATGCCGAATCCCTTTATCGCACGCTCGAGTTGGAGGTTGTGCCGCTCTTCTACCATCGTGAGGCCGATGGCATCCCCCACCACTGGATTGCGATGATGAAGCGCGCTATCCAGACCCTTGCACCGAAGTACAATAGCGACCGCATGGTCGAAGAGTACGCCCAAAAGATCTATCCACAGATTACACAGATTCGCTAAACTCTCTGTGTAATCTGTGCAATCTGCGGACCCCTGATGAAATACTGCACTACCTGCAAAGCCAAATACGACGACAGCGTTAGCTTCTGCTCGATTGACGGGGAGGTTCTCGAGGCCGATCCGGCGTCAATCGTCGATACTGTCCTCGATGGCCAATACCAGATGGAGGCGCTTCTCGGCAAAGGCGGAATGGGCGCAGTCTATCGAGCCCGGCATATCCTCCTCGGCGACCGTGTAGCGATTAAAGTTTTGCCGCCTGAGGTTAGAACCAATGCCGAGTGGCTGCGACGATTCAGGCGTGAAGGTCAGGCAGCGCGCCGCTTTCGACATCCCAACGCAGTTACGGTTTACGATCTTCGTACGGCTGCGGACGGCACAATCTACATGGTGATGGAGTACGTCGAAGGCCATACTCTCGATCACGAGATCAAAACTCGCGGAAAGTTCACGGCCAAAGAGGCGTTCGAAACTCTCACGCCGATCATGAGTGTTCTCGACACTGCTCATTCCATGGGTGTCGTGCATCGCGATCTCAAACCTGAAAACATCATGGTTGGAAAACCGGCTGAGAACGGCGAACCGGTTGTGAAGTTACTCGATCTCGGCATTGCGAAGATGCGTGAGATCGCAGGTGGCGACAATGGCGGCAACACGGCGCTGACAATGGCTGGTCAGGTACTCGGCACTCCTTATTACATGTCGCCGGAGCAATGGGGAGAGATCCCGCGCGATCAGAGCACTGAGATCGATGGACGTGCTGACATTTACAGTCTCGGTCTTGTCTTCTACGAAATGATTCTTGGCCGGCGCGGTTTCGCTGGCAATACGTTGCACGAGTTACGACGCGAGCACGTCAGCACAAAGCTTCAACCGCTGGACGAACTCGTGGCTGATGTTCCGCGTGGTTTTAGTGAGGCAATCGAGCGTGCTACGGCGAAGGATCGCGGTGACCGTCAGGCCACTGCGCGTGTTCTTGCAGACGAACTGCGAGCGGGCCTCGCTACACCGAGCCGCTCCCCTGCGCCACTTCCCAATCAGGCCGGGGATTTGACGGAAACGGTGGCAGTCAACAATCGCGTTTCGACAAATGCTGACGTCAACGCGCCGACAATACTCACCGCGGACGCAACCCCGACATCGCCCGTGGGACGAGTTGTTCCAAAGGATGACGGTACTGTTTACGAGCCCGCAAAACCGCAGCCAGCGCCGTCGCCTAAACCAGCTACTGACGCGTCTGCCACTGTGGTCGAGTCAGCTGCAATGGCGTCTAGTGTGACAGTTCCGCAGGTTCCGACACCTGCACCACCTCCAGTGCCTGTTGTCGCGCCTGCTCCAAAGAGCAAAGCGGGATTACTGATCGGTGTTGCCGTTGTGTTTGTGATTTTGCTTGTTGCCGGTGTCGGAGGTTTTCTGCTCTGGAACAAATCGAGATCGAGCAGCACGACAACTACCTCAAACGCGAACAACCCGGCAGTAGTGGCAACAGCGCCAAAAGAGATTAGTCGCTACTGGCTCGAGCTCGGCGACGCCAAGGCAGAACGAAAAACGAAGGTTGCCGCGTTAGTCCCGATCGCTTCCGGTCAGAAATTCACTTTTCACCTGGTTTTCGATGAAGACGGTTACGTCTACATCATTGGTCCAGGCAACGATAATCAGCTCAGCGCTTTCCTAACATCAAAACCTTTGCGTGACACTGGACTTACCACTAACAAAGTCAGTAAAGGGCAGGAATTGACTTTTCCAAAAGGTGATACTTTTACACTCGACGCGAATCCGGGAACGGAACGCTATACGATCATCTTTTCGAAGTCACAATTGTTGTCTCCGTCATTTTTAGATGAGCCGGTTACATTTGAACCCCTATCGGCAAGTCAGCAGGCGGATTTTAAGGCATTTGTCTCGAAGTATCAGGGAACGCCCGTTATTGAGCTTGACGAATCAAACCCCAGCGCCCAGTTTGCGAGGGTAAAAACTACTTCTGATCCAAGCAACAATCCGATTGTCTTCGACATCCGTATTCAACACAATTAGCCCTCGCCGGGCACACGCTATGAGCCTCTGACTGAAAAGCTTCGATTGCACGTGAACAACAAGGAGATCCCCGTAATGCGATTAAGTGTGATGGTTTTTGGATTCGTTTGTGTTTGCGCTTTGGTGATTGGGGTGGCGGCGCCGCTCGTACAGGACGATGAAGACGTTCGTGGCGCTTTTCTAACTTCACGTCCCAAGGAAAAGACCACGACTTCCGACTCGGCAGCGAAGCCTAGCCGGAGACACCCAAAATCGAGCGGCGGTGGTTCGACTACTCCGAACAAACCCACCGACAAGACTCCTAACAAGCCAGAACACTCAGGGCACAAACCCGCGCCCTCACCATCGGACCCGGCGACACCAGTCAACGCGCGTCGCATCGGACTCGGCGTGACGCTGTTCATGCGCGACTCGAATGGTCTGGCAGTTCGCGTCGATCCGGATCACGTCTTCCGCAAAGGCGATCGGGTTCGAATATTGCTGGAATCGAACAGCGACGGCTATCTCTACATCTTCAACACGACGGACGACGGTCCTGCAACCTTGATCTATCCGGATGTTTCTCTTGACGACGCGGGAAATTACCTTCAGGCACACGTGCCGTTTGAGATCCCGTCGAGTCAGCCGGCCGAGGAACGACTGCGCTGGTTTGCATTTGACGAGGTTGCGGGCACTGAACACTTATTCTTCGTTTTTACGCGTGAACCTTTAGGCGGTATTCCTCTCGAGGATGATCTGATTGCTTATTGCCGCGAGGATAAAGCACGTTGTCCGATCAAACCGAATGACCAAGTTTGGGCAGTAGTGCAAAAACAAATGCAGGAGCCGCTCCAGACAGACAAGAGCAAACAATACGGGCGAGCACAAACCTCCGGCGAGCAGGAAGCAACAGCGCGCGGGTTTGGACTGGCTAAGGACGACCCGCAACCGTCATTGGTGATGATGGCTTCGTCGACTCGTTCGACACTCGTCGCCACACTTGATCTGCTTCATAAATAAGTTGGGCTTTGCGTCAAAAGTCAGGAACGTGGCTTGGACAGGGTCAGTACCACCTCGCGGTAGCGGGTGGGTACGTCGTAGACGCGCTCAGAAAGGCTGCGCCGCACCCACCCGCTACCGCGAGGTGGTACTGACCCTGTCCAAGCATGTCACGTGTTACTACAGTTTTCATGCATTTCGAAAGGAAGTGAAATGAGTTTTACGAAGAAAGTCGTTAGTCTCTCGTTAATCGCAGTGCTTTTCCTGGCCCCGGTTGTGTCAGCGTATGCGCAGCAGACCGATCAGGCGGGAACGGCTTTGCACGAGGGAAGACGTTTACTGAAGCGCGGCCAGGCTGACAAAGCTCTCATTCAATTAAAAAACGCGCTCAATCTTTACACCGCTGCAAAGAACAACAGCGGCATCGCACTCGCACATAACGAACTGGGTGATCTGTATCTGCGACAGGGACAGTATCAGGTCGCACTCGATCACTATCAAAAAGCATTCGACGGATTTATCGCGGGCGATCCCAAGCGAGATTCAGTGGCTTCGGGAGTCGCGTCTGCAGCCGCACCTGCGGCCGTGACCACCGCCGCTTCAGCCGCTGCTACAGTCGGCGACGACAGGTACAACGCGAACCTGATGCTTGCAAAGATGGGTGAAGTGAACTTTCGTCTCGGAAAGACTGCCGACTCCAAAGCCGCGTATGGACGAATGGTGGTGAAAAAGCCTGAAGGCGCTGCTGCGAAAGCTGGTCGACGTTTCGGAGGCTTGAGTGCGATTACGGGCGCCATATCCACTGGAAGAGTAGATGTGGCAGCGCCCACGAGCGCACTGACCGTCGCGCTGGAAGCCAAGAAGGAGCTCGACGAGTATCGCGTATCGATCGTTTATTCGAGCTATGAATTGGGAATGGGTCGCCTCGCGTACGCGGACGGCGATCTCGAAGCAGCTGGTAAGCACTTTAATAACGCGCTTGAGGCTTCGGGCAGCACGATCGCAGGCATCGCAAAGCTTGGACAGGTACGCCGTTATCGCGCCGCGGCACGCACCAGTCTCGGTGACGTTGCGTTAAGACAGGGAAAGTTCAAGGACGCTACCAAGTTTTACAACGACGCCAAAAAAGGCGCTCAGGATGATAAGCGTCTCGATCTGATGTGGCCTGCGCAACGTGGTCTCGGCCGCAGCTTATGGCTTCAGGCGGCGCAGGAAAAGGATCCGAAGAAAGGGTTGGCGTTACGAGAGCAGGCGGTCGCTAACTACCGCGAATCACTCGGCACCATCGAAACGTTGCGACAGGGGAGTCTGCGTGCTGATGAATCGCGCACAACTTTTCTCGCGTCGATCAAAGACGTCTTCGACGAAGCCGCAGCGGCGAATGCGGCACTAGCGCTTCTGACGAACCCGGCGGCCGGCGCTCCCCTCAGCGGTAAATCACTCGACTATGCCGCCGAAGCATTTCGCATCAGTGAACAATCAAAAGCTCGTTCTCTGCTCGACATGTTGAGCGAAACGGATGCTGCGATAACCGAAGGTGTTCCGGCGGATTTGCTGAAGCGCAAACAGGACAATCTCGATCAGCAGCAGGCAATCGCCGACATTCTGACCGGAGTCAACATCTCGACCGAGGAAGTCAAAAAGAAACCTGCTGAGCTGGATGCCGATCTCGAAAAGTTACAACTTGAATATGAAGAGATCGAAAACCAGATCCGCACGGCGAGTCCACGTTATGCATCGCTGACGGCGAACAAACCTTTGAGCCTGGCAGAAGTGCAGTCAAACGTGCTCGACGATCAGACAGTGCTGGTCGAGTATGCCGTGCAACCGGATGATTCGTATCTTTTCGTAGTGACCAAGGGAGCGGTAAACCTGTTCAAGTTGCCACCGCGAATGAGCATCGAGAGGCTTGCGATGGATCTGCGCGCTCAATTGATTCCCTCGAAGCTGCAGCGCCGGATCGTCGGCATCGACGTTGCGGAAGCGAATCGCGGACTCGGGATCGCAGCGACTGCGCCTGAAGACGTCGCGCCATTCATAGCCGCATCGAATGCGCTGTACAAAGTCGTGCTCGAGCCTGCTGCCGCAATGATTGGCGACAAGCGTGTGATGGTCGTTGCAGACGGCGCGCTCAACTACATTCCTTTTGAAGTCCTACTAAAGACTTCAGACACCGGCGATTTTTCGTCACTTAATTATCTCGTCAAGTCAAACGAAGTGATTTACGCGCCGTCAGCTTCCGTTGTAGGCGCGATCAAACAGCAACGAACGAAGAACGCGAGTCGCGCGATGCTAATCATCGCCGACCCGGTGTTCAACTCGAACGATGCGCGAGCGCAAAAACGAACCGCTGCGCCATCGAGTGACTCAGACGTCAGAGGCCTCGGCATTCAGAGCGCGCTCACAGACGTAAGCGGCTCAGCCCCGCCTGCACCGAGCGGGCAGATGGAAGGACTTCCACTCGCACGTCTGACGGGCACACGTACCGAGGCCGACCAGACCTCGAAACTCGCCAAAGCCTCGGGAGGCCAGGCTGACGTTTGGCTCGACCTCGACGCAAATGAAGACAATCTCGGCGCTCGCGACATCAGCAAGTACCGAATTATTCACGTTGCCACACACGGCCTGCTGAACGCAGAACGCCCGCAGTTTACCGGCGTTGTCCTATCGCTCGTGGGCAACAAGACACACGACGGCTTTGTGCGCACGGATGAGGTCTTCAATCTTCACCTCGGCTCGCCGCTGGTGATGCTTTCGGCCTGTGAAACAGGTCTCGGCAAAGAGAAGCGAGGCGAAGGTGTGATGGGACTCACACGTGCATTCATGTACGCCGGTGCGCCGACAGTTGGCGTTAGTCTCTGGTCGGTGGCAGACAAATCCACCGCCGACCTGATG
>DATNFX010000439.1:0-7884 GCA_035606195.1 Pyrinomonadaceae bacterium | reverse complement strand
TGAAGGATCCGCCAACTGCCGTTGGCGGGATTGGCAAGCCTCTTTTGGGGGAGTTTGTAGAAAGGACTTGAAGGATCCGCCAACTGCCGTTGGCGGGATTGGCAAGCCTCTTTTGGGGGAGTTGTAGAAAGGACTTGAAGGATCCGCCAACTGCCGTTGGCGGGATTGGCAAGCCTCTTTTGGGGGAGTTGTAGAAAGGACTTGAAGGATCCGCCAACTGCCGTTGGCGGAATTTCAAGCATCAAGAAAGGGCGTTGGCCGCTTTTGTCTTCCTTTGTCGCTTTCGGAGGTGAGGAGGAATGATGATGAAGACATTGGTTTTTATGACGTTAATGATGTTGGGGTTTTCGGGGCAGGCGGTTGAGTCGCAGAGTGCCGATGAGGCTGCCATGCGTGAGAGTGTGAAGCAGTTGGAGACGGGCTGGAATACGAAGAGCGGGGCACTGTTTGCCAAACCGTTTGCCGAGGATGCCGATTACGTGATCATCAACGGCGGGTACATCAAAGGCCGCGCCGCAATCGAAGCGGGACATCAGCGAATCTTCGATACGATTTACAAAGACACGACGCTGAGTCTAACAGTCAAACAGATTAGATTCTTGCGATCCGACGTTGCCGTCGTGCATGTAACCGGGCAGAGAGTTGGTCCGGGGAAGGATGTGGTAAACGACGCAATCATTACTTTAGTAATGACGAAGGAGAAGCAGGGTTGGGTAATCGCAGCGTTTCAGAATACGGCCGCAGCCCCAAAAGGATAAATCAAGACCACGGATTACACAGATTGAATCAGTAAAACAATCAGTGTAATCCGTGGTTGATTAAGCCTGCAGCGCGCGGTGGACCAACAGAGTGTCGACATACTGAATAAAGCGAATCGCCTTGCCATCCTGAATCTTCCAGACGTGTGCGAAGTTCGCTTGAAAACTCTTACCTGTCTTTTTGTACGTGCCGCTGTACTTGCCCAAAGCGACCACTGTATCACCGCCGTCGATGAAGTCGTCCGGCACTGCTGCAAACCCATTCCACTCGCTGCCTAAACGCATAAAGACGTCAGTCAGCACGGAATTTGGTCCATGGTAGGTGCCGCCATAAGGAAAACCTTCTGCTTCGGTCCACTCGATATCGCGGCTTAAAAATCCTAAGACTGACGGAATATCGCCTTCGGCAAATGCCTGGTAAAGGGACTTAACTGAGTCGAGATTGCTCAAAGGGGGTTCCTTTCGTTTACGGATGAAGATGGAAGACTTTGTTCATGATTTTCCACTGGCCATCGACTTTAAGTAGCGTGAACATATCTGTGAACCGGTGCATGCCCCAGTTCTCTAGTTCAAGCCGAACAGTGGCGACCGTCTCGACGACGTCGATGCTAGCTATACGGCCCTGCAGCTCTGTCGCGGCTCCGTTTTGATCGTTCCAATCGAAGAGGCCCTGGATGGGTCCAGCAAATAGATCCGCACCGACGTAGCCAAAGATCGTCGCATCGGGATGAAAGGCCTTCTTCATCTCTTCCGTGCGACCGGTCTTTCCGCCGTCGATGTAATGCTGAACCGTGCTGGCAATCGCGTCATACTCGCTGATGTCGACTGCTTTGCTGGTAGCGATTTGTTGCTCTACTTGCATGGGAGTTCTCCTGCAGGGCTTGGGAATTAAAGGCGCCCATGCTATCACGGCATTACATGATCGACCAGATGACACCAAATGATTGGGAACAGGTGCGCTCGATTTACCTCGAAGGCATTCGCACGGGAAACGCCACATTCGAGACGGATGCGCCATCGTGGGAGAAGTGGGACGAGGGACACTTACTATTCGCACGTCTAGTGATGCGCGATGAAGAAGTGGTGCTCGGTTGGGCCGCGTTGAGTCCGGTATCAAAGCGCGTCGTGTATCGCGGTGTAGTAGAAGTGACGGTTTACGTGGCTGAGAGTGCGAGAGGAAAGGGAATCGGTCGTGCATTGCTTGAAGCGTTGATTGCCGAGTCGGAGAAGAACGGTATCTGGACATTGCAGGCGTCGATCTTTCCCGAGAATACTGCCAGCATCGAGTTACATCTCAAGTGTGGTTTTCGTGAAGTTGGACGACGTGACCGAATTGCGATGCTCAACGGCGTCTGGCGCGACACGCTGTTGTTTGAGCGACGGCGACGCGACTGATTATTTCTTCAGGGAGCCGAGCAATCTCCGCGGTATGTCGATCGAGTTCTTCAGTATGCGGCGCGCTTCAGGCACTCCAAATCCGGCGCCGATCGCGAAGTAAAGAACGCCGTAAGTCCCCAGTACGAGAATCGCGAGCGGAATGGCATGAAGCGGTGGAAGGATCCACTTCAGGCCGAATCCGATAACCGCTGCGATTGCGGCGGCGGTCCAGAGCTTCACCAGATAGATCGCCGCGACACCCGTCGAACCGATTCGCGCGTTCAACGAGTGACGAAGTAATAAGTATTCAATCCATCCGGCAATGCCCGCAGATGCAGTCAATCCCGCCACACCCCACTTCGCATCAAGTCCCAAATAAGGCGGCAGCGTGATCGCGAAGATGTATCCAAGCACGGTGGTTAGAATCACGCGAATGGTCGCGTACCAGAGCGGCGTTCGTGTGTCGTGCAGCGCGTAGTAAGTTGATGAATAAAGGCGCCCGTGGGTTGACGCGAGTAGTCCGATCGTCGAGCCCGCGAGAATTCCCCAAACGTAAAGTGAGTCGGCATGCTTGAATTCACCCGTCTGATACAACGCCCCGGTCATCACATCGCCAAATACAAACATCGCCATCGACGAAGGCACGATGAAGAATGAGATTCGCTGAAGGCCTGCGTTGAGGCGGCTGCGAAGCTTGACGGCAATCTCATCCTGGGTCCCGAGCGTGCCTGACATCGCGGGCAGTTCCGCCGCCGAAACCGACATTCCAAAGAGACTAACCGGCAACGTGTACAGGCTCTGCGCGTACGTCAACGCAGCGACAGCCTGTGAGCTGATCAATCCTGCCAGCATCGCATCGACGAACGCAGAGATCTGAACCACACCGCGACTAACAAATACCGGAATAAAGTTCGTCAGCACTTTTCGAACATTGATATCCGAGGTGTCGATCACCGGCCGCAACGACTTCAGCAGTTTCACAACAGTCGGAAGCTGAACCAGAATCTGTAAAACGCTGCCTGCGACAGATCCCAGTGCAACGAAGATCACAAGCCGGGCATGATCCACACCCCCGCCAAAAACGATCAAGGTCGTGATAATCGCGATGTTCCACGCGACGGGGGCAATGTAGGAAAGAAAGAATTTGCGATGACTGTTCAGTACGCCCAAACACCAGGCCGACAGTACGAGGAGTCCCGCGCCCGGAAAGAGAATTTGAACCAGCCGAATCGTGAGGGCGCGAGTGGCGGGATTGAAACTATATGCAAACAGATCGACGAAGTATGGAGTAGTCAAAACTCCAATGAGCACGATCACCGACGTCACGAACACCAGCAACGTGAGGACAGCATTCGCGACGCGAGTTGCTTCTTTTTTGTCACCGCCCGCGAGGAGCTTCGCATAGACCGGAATGAACGAAGCCGAAAGTGCGCCCTCGCCAAAGACATTTTGCAGAAAATTCGGAATTCGAAATGCGGCACTGAACGCGCCTGCAGCATCGGACGTGCCCAGGTAATGCGCAAAGACTCTTTGTCGGATAACGCCAACGATGCGGCTGATCAGAATTCCCATTCCGACCAGCAGCGCAGAGCGCCCGGTGGCTTCTTCGGCTTTACGAGTGGGAAAGTCTCCGGTCCCTTCGCCGATCACGTGAGTGGACTCACCCGCTGCTTCCTGAGTGTCAATATGAGTGCTGATATCGATTGCGGTGTTGGGGTCTTTTAGATTTGCCACAAAGAAGCACAAAAAGCTCAAAAAGGCGATCCAGTTTACAGTATAACTGCAACTTCTTCGTCTTAAACCTCACTAACTAAGATGAATTTACAATAAATGCCGTGTTGCATATTGAATCCCGGCGGTGTATTCCTAGAGAAGGAGTCTGACTAAGAATGAGGATCTTGCCGCGCCTCAATATGCCGACGCGCAAAGCGGCGCGCCGTCTGTGGCGACACACCAAGGGTCACCTCACGCTGAAACGCATCTACTATTCGGTCGAGGCTCTTCTCTTTGCCATAATCTTCGTGCTTGTTTTTTCAGGCAGCCGGCTGCGCTTCATCGATGCGTGGGGCGGCCGCATGGACACGATTGTCTCAGTATCGCTGCTCGCCATCTTTGTCATCACTCACATCATTGCTCGTCGACGCCTGTTGCCCAAAATTCAACGATATTACGCTCCCGCGCCGTACGACGAGCGCAAGATCTTTTTCGACCTCGGACAAGGCTCACAACACGTCGCCAGTATCGATCAGCTTTATCAACGCGTCGCTGAGAAGGTCAGAAACGCGCTCGACGCGAGCAACGCCGCCATCTTCATTCGCGACGACAGCACCGGAAATTTCAACCTGCGTATTTTGACCGGAGCGCCGGAAGGCTGTCCTCCAGGAAAAACGTTGCAGTTGAACAAACGCGCGTTCGTCGTGCGCCGGCTCATGAACCTCTCGACACCGCTGCTGATCGAACCAAAAGAAATCGAAACGTGGTCCCAGGCGCTAAATTCCGTTTTACCTTCGACGCGTGAGGAGCGTGCGAGCGAACACGACGTCTTGCGCGCCATCAAGTCGACACTGCTGGTCCAGATACGACAAAAGAACGAGCTTGTCGGAATACTCTCGTTTGGTCCACGACGCGGTGGCTTTCAATACGCGGTTGCCGATCGAGAGCTGCTGATGTCGATCGCTGCTCAGCTCGCCCTGATAATCGACAACGCGCGACTGACCGAGCGTATGGTGGCCCAGGAACGAATGCGGCGCGAGCTCGCCCTCGCAGCAGAAGTGCAACAGCGCCTGCTTCCGTCATGTGCGCCAAAAGGCGCGGCGATGGAGGTGGCCGGCTTCTGCGAGCCGGCGCGCGGTGTGGGAGGCGACTATTACGACTTCATAAACTTCGACAACAGCAGCCAGCTTGGTTTGGCGATCGCCGACGTTGCCGGCAAAGGGATGCCGGCCGCGTTGTTGATGTCGACGGTGCAAGCTACGTTGCGGAGTTTGACTGCGAGGAATGGTTCGAACGCTCCACACGCGGAGTTGTCTTCAATCGTAGGCAAGCTGAATCGCCTGCTGTTCAATACCACAAACGGTGAACACTACGTCACGTTCTTTTACGCTACGTTTGATCAAGCAACGCAGCGGCTGACGTACGTTAATGCCGGTCACAATCCGCCACTCTATCTTTCGGATGACTCGGATCGCGAAGTTCGCCAACTGACCTCAGGCGGATTGGTCGCCGGCGCATTTGAGCATGCTGCCTACGAACAGGAAACAGTGCAGATGAAATCCAACGATCTCCTGTTCCTGTATACGGACGGTCTTAGCGAAGCGCTGAACGTCGAAGGCGAAGAGTTCGGCACCAGCCGCATCATGGACACGCTGAAATCAATCAAGACTCTCTCAGCCGAGCAGATCCGCGACGTGGTAGTCCGGCGTGTCAAAGAGTGGTGCAGCGGCATGTCCCTGTACGATGACCTCACTTTCGTAGTCATGAAAGTTAAATGAGCCACAAAAGGCACAAAAAGCACAAAAGACACAAAAATGGTTAGAGAATCGGACGCGCGCAAATCAAGAATATCTTTTGTGCCTTTTGTGGCTGATTTGCGCTATGGCATTCGCATGATGGCAAAGCGGCCGGGTTTTACTCTCGTCGCGTTGGGCCGTGGCTTCCTGCCTGGTGAAGACGTGGCCGGCCGTGAACGAGTCGTCATCCTCAGCGATCAACTGTGGCGTCGCAACTTCGGCGCGGATCCCGCCATAGTGAATCAGACGATTGCATTGAACGGCCAGAAGTACACGGTGGTTGGCGTGATGCCGCCTGAACTCGCGTCTTTGTATCGCAGTATACAGATGTGGTCGCCGCTCGTGTTTTCAGAGAAAGACCGTCTGAACAGGGAAGACCATAAGTACCTCGTGATCGGTCGTCTAAAGTCAGGAGTGACTCTGGCACAGGCGAGCGACCAGATGAACGTAATCGCACAACGTATCGAATCACAGTTAAAAAACGGGCGCGGCATCCGGTTGCGGCAAATCGAAGAGCTGTGGGTTGCGAATGTACGCTCGACTCTGTGGATGATGATGGTGGCAGTCGGCTTTGTGCTTTTGATTGCGTGTACGAATGTGGCGAACCTGCTGCTCGCGCGCGCAACCGTTCGACGTCGAGAGATCAGCATTCGCGTGGCGCTCGGAGCCGGACGCGGCAGATTGATTCAACAGTTTCTGACCGAAGGTCTGCTGCTTTCCTTAATCGGCGGCGCGCTGGGCATCGCCCTCGCGTGGTGGTCCATGAGCGTGCTCGGCAAGATTGCGTTTCCTTTTCTGCCTCGTTCACAGGAGATCCGGATCGATGCTCGAGTGCTGCTCTTCACGCTGGGCGTGTCAGTTTTGACGAGTGTGATCTTTGGGCTGATTCCTTCATTACACGCCGGAAAAACTGACGTGCAGGAGACGTTGAAAGAGGGCGGCAACACGATGTCAACGGGCGCCGTTGGTAGTTGGCTGCGTCCCGCGCTCGTGGTGGTTGAAGTTGCCGCAGCCGTTGTCTTGTTGATTGGCGCCGGTTTGATGATTCGCAGTGTGATGCGAATTCGCCAAGTGGAACCGGGACTGAGGCCACACAATCTTCTCACCGCAAAGCTCACACTCCCGCGCGAGAAGTACACGGATGCTGAATCGGCGATTCGCTTCTATCAACAGGTGCTCGAGCGCGTGAACAATTTACCCGGCGTCGAGTCAACCGGACTGGTCTCGCATCTGCCGATCGAGGAGATGGGCTATAACGCCAACGTTGCTGTGGAAGGAAAGACTTATCCGCCAAACGAATCTCCGCTCGTCGAATTTCGCGTGGTCAATGACGACTATTTTAAAACTGCCGGCATTCCTTTGCTCCGCGGCCGCCTCTTCAACAAACAGGAAGGTGACGACAAGCAACCCGTCGTCGTGGTCAATGAAACGATGGCGAAGCACATCTGGCCCGGCGAAGATCCGATCGGCAAGCGACTCAAGGACGAAGATCCAGTGACAGTCATCGGTGTCGTGGGCGACGTGAAGAATTACGGCCTGTTACACGAGTCTGTTTCCGAAATGTACGCGCCGTACACGTTGAAGAATTTCTGGCCTGACATGCGTTGGAATATGCGACTGATGGTGCGTTCGACTCTTGATAACAACGACATCACCGCGGCTGTACGTCGAGAAGTTCAGGCAGTTGATCCGGCGCAGCCGATTTATGGTGTGCAGACGATGAACCTCGTGATCGAGAACACGGTTCGCGATAAGAGTCTGAATAGCACGTTGTTGAGTGTGTTTGCGGGAGTTTCGCTGTTGCTGGCTGTGATTGGCGTCTACGGCGTGATGAGTTACACAGTCGCGCAGCACACACGCGAGATTGGAATTCGCATGGCACTCGGCGCGCGGCCGAGATCGATTTTGAAACTCATCATGGGCCGCGGAGTTGTGCTCGTGGCTATTGGCGTGGTGATCGGAGTGCTGGCGTCGTTTGGTCTGACGCGCTTAATCGAGAACATGCTCTTTGGTGTTACACCAACAGATCCACTCACGTTCGCAGTCATCATCACTATCCTCGGCGTGGTAGCCCTCCTCGCCTGCCTCATTCCCGCGCAGCGCGCCATGCGCGTTGATCCCATCGTCGTCCTGCGCCACCAGTAAGAGCCACAAAAAGCACATAAGGCACAAAAAGCACAAAAGATCCGTTTTATTTGGACGTGGTGAAGCTCGGGATCTTTTTTGTGCCTTTTGTGCGT
>DATNFX010000438.1:0-6165 GCA_035606195.1 Pyrinomonadaceae bacterium | reverse complement strand
CATGAAGGCGCGCTGCCCATGCTCGGCATGCGCGTAAAGCTCTACTCGAAAGGCTCTGGTCGCTGGGAAAAGTCGGGTGGTGAGGCCGCGAAGTTTGGCCTGACTACTACTGAGCTTCTGGAAGTGATCCGGCGTCTCGAGGAAGCCGATCGCATGGACATGCTCAAGCTGCTTCACTTCCATATCGGCTCGCAGCTCACCGACATCAAGCGCATCAAGAATGCGATGAAAGAAGCCGCACGCGTGTACGCGAAGGTCTACCAGTTGAAAGTGCCGATCGAGCTGCTGGACGTTGGCGGCGGAATGGCTGTCGATTACGACGGTTCGAAGACTGCATTCGACTCTTCAGCAAACTACACGGCGCAGGAGTTTGCCAACGACGTAATCTACACGATCAAACAGGTGTGCGATGACGAGAACGTGCCGCACCCGACAATCATTCAGGAGTCGGGACGCTTTCTCGCTGCTTATCACGCGATTCTCGTCACCAACGTTCTCGACGAGATTGAGACCGTTGTTGAGGATATTACCCCGATCGCGATCGACGAAGACGATCCACAGGTCGTGATCGAGCTCGGTGATTTGCGTGAATCGATCACGGTGAAGAACTATCGCGAGTACTACCACGACGCACTCGAACATCGCGAAGAGCTGTTTACGTTATTCAACCTCGGCTTAATCTCGCTGGAAGATCGCGCGAAAGGCGAAGTGCTTTTCTGGGACGTCTGCGAGCGTGCCGATAAATACGCGCAGCAGGCGAAATACGTGTCGGAAGAATTTGGTGAATTGCGCCGTTTGCTCTGCGCAAAGTACCTGACGAACTTCTCCGTGTTTCGTTCGGTGCCCGATCACTGGGCGCTCGATCAACTGTTTCCCATTGTTCCGATTCACCATCTGAACAAGCCGCCGACCGAGTACACAACGCTGTGTGACATCACCTGCGACTCCGACGGCATCGTCGATAAGTTTGTGGATCTGCACGACGTCAAACAGGTGCTGGAACTTCACACTATCAGTCCCGACGAACCGTACTATCTGGCGTTCATGCTCGTCGGCGCATACCAGGAAGTGATGGGAAACAATCACAACCTCTTCGGCGCGCCACACGAAGCACACATTCACATCGACGAAGAAGGTTTTCTGATCAAGAAGGTGGTCAGAGGCACGACTGTCGGCGCCGCTGCGGAACGTGCTCGCTACGAGCGCAGTTACCTGCACGACGGTTTTCGTCGTTTGATAAACCGGCGCGTCAAAGATGGGGAGCTGAGCGAGGCCGACGGAGCCGAGTTGGCCCAATTTTACGAGTCACGTTACGACGCGTACACCTATCTCGCAGTGAACGGAGTCAAGCCTCGTTCGCGGCGACGTACTGATTATTGACATTGCCGATTGCCGATTGCCAATTGCCGATTTGAAAGAAGTTGCCGATCGTCAGTTGCTTAAATCGGCAATCGCCAATCGACAATTGACAATAAGGAAGGGTTGACAAACCTGCATGGTCACTCAACGAAAACCAAAAGCATCGAAGTACCTGACCACACCTACGCGGCCCGTACAAGTGGACCGCGATCGTTCCGTGGCAGGACTGCTTGAGAAGATGGAAGGGACAGGCTTTGGAGGCCGGCAACTCGCCGAAGCACATCGCATCTGGCTCGACATGCTCGGCGATAACACGACCATCATGGTCGCCGCTTCCGGAGCGCTGATCCCCGCGGGCATGCGTCGTTTGCTCGCCTACGTGATCAAAAACCGCTTCGTTGACGTGCTGGTCCTTTCGGGTTCCCTGCTCTTCCACGATCTACACGAAACACTCGGGCGCTATCACTTTCAGGCTCATCCCAGCATGACCGATGCTGAGCTGGAGTCGGCACAGATCAGTCGCATGTGGGATCTACTCGCAAGTGACGAAGAGTACCGTGAGGCAAAAGAATGGATTGGCGGCTTCACGAATCAGCTCGATCAAACACGTCCGTACTCGCCACGCGAGTTTTTGCATTTATTGGGCCGAGAGCTGGCCGAGATTGCTTCGGAAGATGGTGTGCTTACTTCTGCTTACAAGGCGCGGGTGCCGATCTTTTGTCCGGCGATTGTTGATAGTGGTCTCGCAGTCGGTATCGCTGGAGCGCGTTTTGAAAAGAAGAACAATTTCATGTTCGATCTGATTCAGGACGTGCTCGACATGATGAATGTGATGGCGAATGCGCGTGTCTCGGGAATCCTGAATCTCGGTGGCGGGACCCCCAAGAGTTTTATTCAACAAGCTGCACTCTCGTCGTTCATGCAGAAGGAACATCATCACGGGCACAAGTATGCGATTCAGATCTCGACTGACGCTCCACATCCCGGTGGCAGATCGAATGCCGTGTCGTTTGATGAAGGATTGATTTACGGAAAACTCGCGCGCGGCGCGCATACCGCTTACGTTCCCTGCGACGCGACGATCGCATTGCCAATCCTGATCACATCGCTCTCGCAAACCGCAGCGAAATACATGAAGGGGCGAAAGAAACCCAACTTCACCTTCGGGCGCGACCTGATCGTCGAGGCCCCTTAAAGTCATCCACAGATTACGCGATTACACAGAGATTTCTTTCTGTGAAATCTGTGTAATTCGTGGATGGTTTGTTCTTCGCACGAGGTTGCGCTGCGCGTACATCGCTTTGTCGGCTTGTTCGATTGCCTGACCCAGGTCGGTAAGAGATGTAAATCCCGTTACACCAAAAGAAACCGTCACGTTGACTGGAAGCCCAATCCAGCGCTCGGAATTCTCAGCCAGGATCTTATTCAGCTTTTCAATACGCCGGCTTGCTTCGGGTTGTGGCAGCTTGAACATCAGCACCAGAAACTCGTCGCCGCCCCAACGGAATAGCATGTCGTCTGCGCGCACCAGCGAACGCATCGCTCGCGCAACCGCACGTATCGCTTTGTCTCCTACCGTATGGCCGAACGTGTCGTTGATGGGTTTCAGATTGTCGATGTCGAGCACGGCCACGCTTCCTGAAGTCACGGCATCCGTGTGTCCCGCTTCCGGCCGGCGCAAGAGAGAATGAAAGGCGTGACGATTCAGGGCCTCGGTTAAAGGATCCATCTGGACCAACAACTCGAGTTGATCGCGAGCCTGCGTCAGCTTTCGATTCGCCGACTCCACTTCGCTACGAACACTCTCCATCAAGACCATCACGGTGCCAAAGCCGAGCAGTATTTCAAACAGCAGATCAAAGACCGATGTGTAGTGGAGAAAACTCTCCGGCACCGTGAAGCCCCAGAGTCCTTTGCGTGCTCCGAACGCAGGCACGTAGACCAGAAAGCTGATTCCCAGCAGCAGCAACGCGGTCGACATCACGCGAATACCGGTTCCCGTTGCTTCAGAACGCGGTCCTCTGCTCAGGGTAACGAACGAGATCATGAACAACACGGCTACTACGGGGGCGTGGATCATGAACACATCGTTGAAGTCGCGGGAAGCGTATGGCAGTGCGAGGGAAACGATTAAGGCTGGAATCAGGAAGTAGTAATGTTTTTTGGAAAGGGTTGCGCCTGTTGTCTGGGCGCGACAACCCGCGACGAACAGCAGCCCGAACACGTACTCGCCAAAGAAGTAACCCGAGTAGAGGAGTGACTGCTGCGAATCGAGCTGGAACCCGACAAAGAGACTGATGAGCGAGAGGGAGAGGCCTGCCCACGATGCAGTCCAGTAGTTAAGAGCATTGCTCTTAATCGAAGACCGCATGAAGATTGACAGTAGCGTGATTAGGAGGACACCTACGCACTGAATGGCCAAACCAACATTCGAATCCATAAAAGAACTGGGACCTCGTTAGGAGGACGAGTTTGAACAGGAAAGCTTCTGGGCGGAAGGCCTGGGGCTAAAGATGGGGCGAAAAACCCCATCGGCTTGGATTCTAGCCGAGGACGGCCAGAGAAGCCAAGACATTTTTTAAACGCGGATTAACGCGGATCTAAGACGACTTAGGTGAGCCATTGCAGCACGTCCTCTTCGTTCGCGCTGCGGGTACCGCCGACCACGTGGATAAAGTACTCCTCGAGTGAGACGGGGCCCTGACCGTCGCCTTCGACACGGATTCCCTTCCGAAGCTCATCCAGGGATCCGGATGCGAGTAACTTTCCCTGCGCGATGATGGCGATGTCAGTGCAGAGGCGTTCCACGATCTCGAGGACGTGCGAGGTGAGAAACACCGTGAGTCCACGCGTCGTCAGTCGCGACAGAAGATCCTTCAGCGTTCGTGATGCAATCGCGTCGACACCTTCGAAAGGTTCGTCGAGAAACAGTATCTCCGGGCGGTGAATCAACGCGGACGCGAGTGAGAGCTTTTTCTTCATCCCGTGCGAGTACTCGATGATCAGCTTGCCGGGCTCGTCCTGCAGATCCATCAACCCGAGTAGTTCCTTCGAACGGTGTGCAATCTCCTGGGTGCGCAACCCGTACATCCGCCCGGTGAACGACAGCATCTCCGCGCCTGTTAACCGCTCAAACAGGTTGAGGTCTTCGGGCACGACGCCGATGCGCCGCTTCACTTCCATCGGCGATGTTGTGATGTCGAGACCGAGAACTCTTAACGAGCCCGCGGACGGTGCCAGCAGACCGGTGAGCATCTTGATGGTTGTCGATTTTCCCGCGCCGTTCGGACCGAGAAATCCAAAGAAACTGCCGCGATTCACGCGCAGGTTTATGTGATCTACTGCGACAAAATCCGCGAATTGTTTGACCAGTTGAAAGGTTTCGACGGCCGGCGCTGCTTCTGACATCAGCGACAGATTAACGCGGATTCAGAACGGATGGCTAATGTCGCAGGTAAGTCCGCGCCTCGTCAGCGCGAATATAAGGAGGCAGTTGCTGGTGCGTGCTCATCAGAAAGGCATTGGAGCTCCCTTGTAGTGCATTGCCGTGAGTGGCAGCGAGACGAACGAACCGTCCGAAGGGCGACCAGCCGTAGTAGTAACCGTCGTGCAGACTAAGCAAAATGTCGGCAGTGTGTTGCACGCGTGGAGTGAAAAGCGACTTGTAGATGTTCGCGACTGCATTCGGGTAACGATGCGCAGCAGTTCGTTTGAACCACTCTGCATCAGTCGCGAAGGTGTTGAAAAAGGAACCGAGTTCAAGCGGATCACCGCTCACCACCGAGTATCGATAACTGTCCACAGCCGCATCGTATTCAATCCGTGCTCGCCCACGCGCGCTTTCCACAACGACTTCTGCTCGTTCCTTGTACGCAGCGAAATCAATACCAGTCACTTCCACGCTCGCAGTCGCGATTTCAGGAATACGTTGTTCGTCTTCGCAATAAATCGCGGCATAACTGCAAAGCCCAAACGCCGGAATCACCACCTTAAAACCTCGCCGCTGCAGAGTTGATGCAAGATCGACACGCCGGTTCTCTTCGAGATTCATGCCATGATCCGAGAACATCACGATCTCGGTCTCGTTACCACAAAACGCGCGAATCTCCTTCAAAATCTTGTCGAGTGATTCGAGTGCGACCGCGAGTCGATCCGGTCCCTGAGCGTGCAGCAATCCATCGGTAGCTTTCAGAAACGCAAAATAGTCGCGCGTTTGCGGCGCCGCCTTGAATCGCTCGCGAAACCGTTGCATGTCGGCACGCCAAACTTTCTCAGGCGCGACGTAGATCAAAAACTCGAACGGCAGCGGCTCCTGATAATCGAGATCGTCCATATATGACGATGGAATTTTATCCGGCGTGCGACGGCCAATGTACTTCCTGATTCCACCGCGTAACTCACGCGCCGATCGATCGAAATAGAGACTCTCGTAACCGGCAGGTGGCGACGCGCCGAGCATCGCAGACAGCGCGACATTCGTCATGGTTGGGAATGGGGAAAGCAGCCGCGCGGGTGGTCCAAAACTATCGAACAAGCCACGATTTCTTGCCTGCTCGATCAGCGCGTGCGGGACTCCATCGAGACAAAGCAGCAAACGTCGCGGACGTGATTGGCTACTCATTTTATAATCCTGCCTTTTTCCGCGTTCATCCGTGGCTACTGCTCGACGTCGAGTTTAGAAACCTCGGTCTTGTACGCCTGTCGCAATCCCCTCTTCGCTTCGTCGTGCGCGTCGTAAACGTTCGGCCGCGCCAGCACCTCTTTGTATTGGGCCAACGCTTCGTTACGCTTACCCGCGACGTCGTA
>DATNFX010000437.1:0-6168 GCA_035606195.1 Pyrinomonadaceae bacterium | reverse complement strand
ATCTTCTGCCCAAAGACAGTTGTCTCTTTAGCGGTTTGCGCACTCGCTGAAGTCGCAACACACAACGTAACAGCTATCAAAAATACAATCCGTGTCTTCATCTGTGTTCATCCGTGGCTAAATAGAGTCCCTCAATCACGCCCCGAAACTGCTTCGCGATCACATCGCGCTTCAACTTTCCTGTCGGCGTGATCTCATCTCGCGCAATCTCGAAGTCACGCTCCAGAATCGCAAAACGTTTAATCGCTTCAGTCGACGACACTCGCCGGTTCACCTTATCGACAATCTCCTGAACAGTCTCGCGCGATGCCGGCTTATTCAGTGTGATGAGCGCGACGAGGTAGCTCCGCCCTTCACCATAGACCATCGCCTGGCTGATCACGTGATGCTCCTTCAACATGTTCTCGAGCAACGCGGGGGAAATTTTCTTCCCGGTCGACGTGACGATCAGTTCCTTTTTGCGACCGATGATTCTCAGAAAACCTTCTTCATTGAATTCACCGAGGTCACCGGTAAGCAACCAACCATCGGAGAACACCTTCGCCGTCTCTTCCGGTGCCTTGTAATACCCGCTGAACATCATCTCGCTACGCACGAGAATCTCGTTGTCTTCGGCAAGCCGGACTTCGCAGCCAGGCATTGGTGGGCCAACAGTGCCGAATTTGTAGTTGTCAGGACGATTGAACGCGACACAAACGTTTTCGGTGAGTCCGTAGGCTTGCAGGATCGGCAAGCCTGCATCAGCAAAGAACTCCGCAACCTCGAGAGGCAAAGGCGCGCCTCCCGAAGTTACGAGTCGAATCCGGCCACCGAAGTAATCCTTCAAACTCGTCGCCTTGTTCATGACAGCTTGCGCGTGAATCTTTTCAAAGAAGCGCGGCAGACTGGCAAAAACAGTCGGCTTGACTTCGAGCATGTACTCGCCAAGACGCGTCAGATCGTCGACAAAGTAAACCGAAGCGCCGGCGTAAAGACGGTTGTAAAGACCGGAAATCCTCTCCGCCACATGACAAAACGGAAGATAAGAAAACGAGACGTCGGTGTCGTAAATCGGGATCGTCTGGCGGAGTGATTCGACACTGTTGATGATGTAGCGATGACTCAGACAGGCGCCTTTCGGCGGTCCCGTCGTGCCCGACGTGTAGACCATAATGGCGATATCGTCGGGGCTCGCACCTTCTGCGCGTTCTTTCAACAGAGCCGCAAATCGCGACCTTTCCGACTGCCCGCGTGTAATGAGATCTCGATAACTGATTACATCGCCAGCCGTCTCTGCATCGAGTGCAATGATGTGTCGAACGTTGCGAAGCTGCTCGCGAACGCTGAGCACTTTCTGCAGTTGCTCACGCGAATCGACAAGCACAAACTCGGCATCGGAATGATTGATGATGTAAGCAATCTGCTCCGCCGAGCTCGTCGGATAAAGTCCAACACCAACCCCACCAGCCATAATCGTCCCGATATCGCTGATGGGCCACTCGGGAACATTCCCCATCAAGATACAGATCGATCCGCCGCGCTTTAATCCAAGCGACAACAGCGCCGTGCCGAAGTCAAACGCCTCCTCCTCAAACCGTCGCCACGAAATCCCCTGCCATCGACCCCCCGCACGAAAATAAAAAACATCCCCGGAGTATTTCTTCACGCGATCAATAAACAGCGAATAGACGGTCGGATATTTCATAATAGTTTTGGCCACAAAAGGCACATAAGGCACAAAAAGCACAAAAAAGAAATCAAAGATCGGTTTTGTGCCTTTTGTGCTTTGTGTGCATTTTGTGGCTCTTTTTGTGGCTGCTACCATTTGAATAAGACACACGCCATATTGAGGCCACCACCCGAAGCACACATAATCACGTTGTCCCCACGCTTCAATTTGCTGGCCGAGACCGCATCGTGAAGGACCATTGGTATGCACGCTGACCCTGTGTAGCCCCACTTCTGCATGATCGTGTGCGTGCGCTCCATCGGCAGCTCGAGCTTGCTCATCACTACCTTGATCGTGCTCAGGTTCACCTGCGTAAACAGAAACAATTTGATATCACTCAGCTCGAGCCGCGCCTTCGCAAGCACTTGTTTCACGATGGCCGGCCAACCTTCCGTATTCACTTCTGCCGGATACTTCTTCGCGAAGCGCACCTTGTTCCAAATCCCCTCGTCGATTACTTCTTTCGTAATCGGCAGATGCGTTCCACCGGCATAGATTCCCATGTGATCGTGAAAGCTACCGTCAGCATGAAGCTTCCCTGCGAGGAACCCAGGACGATCGTCTCTGGCCTGGAGCACGATCGCTCCGGCGCCGTCAGCGAAGATCGTCGCAGTCTTCTTGTCGTGCAGATCGAGATACTTACTCATCGCGTACGCGCCAACCACGAGTACATTTCGATACGCTGAATCCGCGATGATGAACTTTGAAGCAGTATCAAGCGCTGTTACAAAACCGGCGCAGGCGCTATTGACGTCGAAAGTGCCGGCATTCGTCGCGCCGAGTCGATGCTGAACGACAACTGATGTTGCGGGCGAGAGTTGTTCGGGCGTGTCGGTGGCGAGAACGATTAAATCCAACTCGCTCGGGTCGAGACCGGCAGCTTCGAGTGCGTCGCGGCCGGCGTTCGAGGCAAGGTCGGCGGTGCTTTCGTTCTCGGCACAAACGTGTCGTTCGCGGATGCCAAGAATCCTGGATACAAACTCGTCGATGTCCTCGCCGAGAATCCGGCTCAGATCGTCATTTGTGACGATCTTCTCTGGAACGTAGATACCCGTACTGATGATGTTTGCGAAAGGCATATTTAGCCACAGATAAACGCGGATATTAACTGATTAAATTCGTGTGGTTGTTCGATAAAGAATGTGTGGCTGCCGCCCTTAACGATATGCACCTTGGCGCCGGGGATTTTATTCACCAGGTTGAATGAGTTTTGAACGGGCACAATCACATCGGCGTCACCACTCACTACGAGGGTCGGACTCGTGATCTCCGACAGTCGCGACTCGACATCGAAATTCATCGCGGCCTGCAACTGGCTCAGGTAAATGTGCTCGGGCACGTCGTTCGTCGCACGCAGGTGGACGATGTGATCGACTTCAGCCTCTTCGGTCCTTACAAACTCGGGCGTGAATGCAAGCAGCAGATTCGCCCTCATGCGCTCTTCGCTGTTGAGACCTTTTGTCGAAGCGAGAGCCATGAGTGTTTCGGGCGCCGGAATGATGTGGTTGGGACCACCAAAACTCGTGCAACAGAGCACCAGCTTTCGCGTCATTGCCGGATACTTGAGCGCAAACTCCTGTGCGACAAACCCGCCAAACGAAGCACCGACGATGTGCGCACTCGAAACCCCAATTGTTCGTAACAAGTGCGCGACGTCGTCAGCCAACAAGCCGATCGTCTGCGGACCTTCCGGCTTGTCGGAAGCAGATACACCTCGCGGATCGAAGATGATGACGCGGAAATTTCGCGACAGATCGGCAGTCTGCTTGAACCAGATCCAACGTCCTGCCGCAAATCCGGGAATCAGAACAACCGGCTCGCCATCACCTTCGATCTCGTAGTAAAGCTCCAGACCGTTTACCGCTACTTTGGGCATAGATCATTGCCAATTGCCGACTGCCGATTGACGATTTAGACTTGCCGACTCAAATCGGCAATTGGCAATTGGCAATAGGCAATTTTAGAAGTTCACCTTGAATGCGAACTGGATCACACGCGGGCCGGCGCTGGTCGACGTGATTCTTCCAAACGTCAATGGAACGGCGACGTTGCTGTTCGGATTCGCGAAGTTGGCCCAGTTGAAAATGTTGAAAAACTCCGTGCGAAACTCGCCGCGCACTCGTTCCGTGATGGGGATGAATTTCACCACCGAGAAGTCCATATTCTTCTGTCCCGGACCATACAGGAAATTGCGAGCGGTGTTTCCGAACGGATTGTTCGGATCGAAATTCGGATTGGTCGGCGTTCCCAAAGCCGTTCCCGACGCGACAAACGGTCTCGAAGCAACAAACGCATTCACGTTGAAGAACCCATTTAGACGCTCCTGAGTGCTGCCGCTCGTTTCGACACTGCCGGTAAATCCCGGTGCGAAGTTTGCGCGCTGAATGATCGTGTTACCCACGACGTCGATGATTGAATATGGCGTTCCGGTCTGCAACGTCAGGATCCCGTTCAACTGCCAGTTGTTCAGCACCCATCGCGCTGCATGCGTTTCAGAAGTCAACTTCGGCAAGTCGTAAACAAAACTGGTGACGAAGCGATGGCGGCGATCGAAATCGGATGGACCATAGTTCGTCTTCCAGTTGAACTGATCGCCCGGAACGGCAAAAAGCTCGTTGATCGTGCCGCCCGAGTAGTAGTCGTTCGATTTCCCGTAAGTGTAAGCACTCAGAAACTGCAGGCCACGACTGAATCGCTTGGTCACGCTGATTTGCAGCGAGTTGTAGCCGGAGTTTGAGCTCGACTGAACCTGCTGAATGCCGCCGGCAACGTTCTTCTGCGTCGACAACGCCGTGCCGAAAGGAGCGGTGAACACATTCGCGGCTCGATTGTAAACCGGTTGATTCAGCGTGATTACCTGCAGCAGCTTCGTTCCCTTCGAACCAACGTAGCCAACTTCGAGCAGATAGTCTTTCGCAAACTCCCACTGCACGTTTGCGTTGTACTGTTGAATGTAGGGCGTTCGCAATTCCGGATCGATAAAGATGCCGCTGATCGGAACACCAACAATGGGCGCCAACGGCGAGAGTGGTGAAGGAACGGTTGGGTTCACCGGAAACTGCCCCGGCTGCGGGACCGGAATAAACGGATCCGACATCGTCCGCAAAATGCCCGGCAGTCCGACAGCCAGTGCGAGATACGGATAGTTGAGCAACTGCGTGTTCGCGTAGCGAGTCGAGAAACGGTCGTAATAGATTCCGTAACCGCCGCGTGCGACCAACGATCCGGAATTGTTCAGGCGATAAGCAAAACCAACGCGTGGTGCGAAGTTGTTCTTGTCAGTCGGGATGAGTGTGTCATCGACAGCCGGCACGCCCGCGAGTGTTCCGTTGCCTGCCTGCACAAATCCATTTGGTGGACCAGCAGGTGATGCAGTGGTTCCCTGACGAAATTGATCCGGCAGGAAGTTGACGAGACGGCCGCGTGTATCGACCGGATAGCCGTAGAAGTCGTAACGTACGCCGAGATTCAACGTCAGACGCGAGTTAACTTTCCAGTCGTCCTGAGCAAATCCGCTCCAATCATTCACACGCAGCGCTCGGTCAAACACGCCCGAGCCGATGATCGAAACGCCATTGCCCGCCAGGAAGTTATTGAAGCTCGAAAAGATTACCTGCCCACGTGAGAACGCGTTGAAATAAAAGTTGACCTGCGAACGGCGATACTCACCACCGAAGCGCAGCCGATGATTACCCTTCACGACTGACAGCGTATCGCCGTAAGTAAACGCGTTGATACGCGAAGACTGGTCGGCGAAAGGCGATGAACCGAATGTGAACAAGCCGGTCACGGTGAAAGTCGGCATGCCGGGAAACAGGTTTTTCAAAGGCGTGTTGATGCCAAACTGCGCGGCAGTGAACGGCTCTTCGGCGACCGAAGTCACGCGCAAACGGCTGAAACCAAAACGCGCCTGGTTAACGACGTTCGGGCTGAAGACGTATGTGTCAGTGATCGCGTTGAGATCCTGAATGATATCTAGCGATCCACCTGTTCCGGGAAGCTGCGTCACGCCGTTGCCAAGACCAGCGAAGTTGTAGTTAGCCTGGAAAGTCGGATTACTGGCAAAGAAGTTTTTCGAGCTGATGGTGTGATTGTCACTCAAGCGCCAGTCGAAGTTTGCGTTGAACTGGTTTTCACGAAAACGAGACAGGCCGGAGATTGGCGTCAAACCAGTCGCGGTTGCGGCAGATGGAATCGCGAAAGCACCGTTGGGCAGTTTTGCGTTGAGGACGTTGACCATCACTGGATTAATCGCTGCGACCGGCAGATTGAAAGCAGCAGCGAGGCCTGCGGCCGTGCGATTGTCGTCGCGCAACTGGGGCGGGATCACCGGAAACATCAAACTGTTATTTAACGAGGCGCCGTTGCGTTCACGCGTGCCCTGGTACGAACCAAAGAAGAACAGGCGATCTCTGATGATTGGCCCGCCGAGTGTGCCGCCAAACTGGTTGCGGACCAGC
>DATNFX010000436.1:0-11680 GCA_035606195.1 Pyrinomonadaceae bacterium | reverse complement strand
CGTCGCGCGTCTTCGTTAGCTGAATTTCCGACTTCCCGAGTCGCGCCGCCTACTTGCTGTGTCGGCGACCCGCCGAGTTCTCCCCAAACTTCCTCAGCCTTCCGTTCGACTTCCGGATCAAGCGGATTAGTGTCGTATTTGTTCTTCTTCGTCTCCATCACTTAACTAAGCACAAATGACTAAAACGACGAACCACGAAGCTTTGTTTTGTGCCTTTTGTGCTTTTTGTGCCTCTTGTGGCCAATTTTACTAGTCCGTGATCTCATACTCAACCTGTTGCCATCGCTGCTCACGCTCGGAGATCAAAAACGCCTTGATCACGGCATTAAGGCCGCCGAGACCGATAATCAGGTATTTTGCCGAGGGATAATACGCGAGCCGCACGTCGGTTTCCGAAGGACTCGGATCGGCTGCGCGTGGGTGCGAGTGATAAATCGCCAGCAGCTCCTCGCCGCGTTCGCGCATCTGCCGTTGCGCGGTAAACAGATCTTCAGGCGCTGCTTCGTAACTCGACTCGGGATTCCGGGTCACGTTGCGAAGACGGTAAAGAGTGACCGCTTTGGTTTCAGAGACTCCGCCGATCAAACCGCAACACTCTTCCGGGGCCGTTTCGCGAGCGTGGGCGATCATTGCGTCCACATGTTCACGACGGAGTTGAATCAGCGGTGTGGTCAATCTTCGACGACTCTCAGGTGCAACTCTTCTAACTGTTTTGGATCGACTTGTCCCGGCGCGTCAATCATCAGGTCCGCTGCGGACGCGGTTTTTGGAAACGCGATCACGTCGCGCATGTTGTCGGTACCGGCCAGCACCATCATCAGTCGATCGATGCCCGGAGCGATACCACCGTGAGGAGGTGTGCCATACTCGAGTGCATCGAGAAAGAATCCAAACCGCTCGCGAGCTTCCTCGGTCGACATTCCCAGTGCTTTGAAGACAAGACGTTGTACGTCGCGGCGATGAATACGAATCGAGCCACTCGCCATCTCTACGCCGTTGATCACCGGGTCGTAAGCTTTAGTGCGAATCTGGGCCAACAGATTCGTTTCTCCTTGTTCGACCGCACGCTGCAGCAGTTCGAGATCTTCATCGACGGGAGACGTGAAAGGGTGATGCATCGAATAGTAGCGACCGTCTTCTTCGTGATACTCAAACATCGGGAAGTCAGTCACCCAGAGTGGCGCGTACACGTTCGCGGGAATCAGGCTCTCGCGTCTCGCAACTTCGTTTCGCAGGGCGCCCAGGCTGGCGGCAACTACTTTCGGCTTGCCTGAAACGATCAGAACGGCATCGCCTTTATTTGCACCCGCAGCATCGGCAATTCGCGCAACGACTTCAGCACCGAGTGCTTTTAATAAGGACGATGAAAGCTCGTCGCCCAACTTGATCCAGGCCAGTGCACCGGCGCCGTAACGCTTCGCAAACTCCTGCAAGTCGTCGAGCACCTTGCGTGACAGCGTGGCGCCGCCGGGGACGACGAGTCCCTTTACCTGCCCGCCCGATGACAACGCAGAGGCGAAAGGTGGAAAGTCGGTGGCTTCCAAAACCTGGGACAAATCCTGTAGCTCGAGCCCTTTGATCCGCAGGTCGGGTTTGTCAGAACCAAAGCGACGCATCACTTCTGCAAACGTGAAGCGTGGAAACGGAGTTGGTAATTCGACGTTGATGAGTTTGAAAACCGATGCAAAGAGACCTTCGATCAACGTGTAAACCTGATCGAGTGTCGCAAAGCTCATCTCCACGTCAAGCTGTGTAAACTCCGGTTGGCGATCCGCACGCAGGTCCTCGTCGCGAAAACAGTGTGCGATCTGGAAGTACTTATCCAAGCCGCCGATCATGCACAACTGCTTGAATAGCTGTGGCGACTGCGGCAGCGCAAAAAACTTTCCGGGGAAAATGCGAGATGGAACGATGTAATCGCGTGCACCTTCGGGAGTGGACTTAATCAGGATCGGCGTCTCGATCTCGTTGAAGCCCTGTGCGGTCATGTAGCGTCGAATTTCGTTGAGGACCCGATGACGCAGAAACATATTCGCCTGCAACTGCGGCCGGCGCATATCGAGATATCGATACTTCAATCGCAAGTCTTCGCTGGCGAGTGCATCGCCAGTCGCGTCGAGCTGAAACGGCGGTGTACGCGCGTCGTTCAGCGTTAACAGCTCGCGCGCATGGACTTCGACATCTCCAGTTGCGAGTTTCGGGTTGCGAGTATTTTCCGCGCGAGCGACAACGGTTCCCTTAACCGCAATCACATACTCGCTGCGCAGCTCTTTTGCTTTCGCGTGGGCTTCAGCCGAGTCTTCGGCGTTGAAAACGACCTGAGTTATACCGGCGCGGTCGCGCAAATCGATAAACGTGAGTTCGCCAAAGTCGCGGCGTTTCGCGACCCAACCCATCAATACCACCTGCTTCCCGATGTCGCTGGGACGCAGATCTCCGCAGGAATGCGTACGCTCTAAGTTTCCAAGGTTATCCAACATTATCCGTATAATCCGTGTCTCAAACTGCCTGCGCAATTTCTAAACGATTTCCGCCGGGATCGCGAACGTAGAAGCGCGACCAGCCTGGCGTCGGTTGATCGTCAGGCAGAATCTCCACTCCAGCGCTTCGAAACCTATCTTCAGCCTCCGCAAGATTCGCGACGGTGTAACAAACGTGTCGCTTGCTGATGCAATTCTCACCCAGTGGACTTTCGATCGAGAGGTGAAGCTGCAGCGGACCTAATTGATACCACGCGCCGCCGCGTCCACGCGAGCTTTCCGGCTTGGGCACTTCCTGCAATCCCATCACGACGCCGTAAAAGTTCTTCGCTGCGTCTTCCAGTGATTTGGGGATAGTTACGTTGACGTGATGGATTTGTGCGTTCATTTCTTGCTCAGCATGCTCTGGTTGAACTCTGCGGAGCGATTCCGCGGAATACTCAACGAGTTCCAACCTGCGGAACGGTAGTGCTTCGCCAGGAAAACGATCTGTCCGATGTGATAAGCGTAGTGCATCAGTTGGCGATTGATGGCCTGTACGACGGTGTGCTCTTCACCACGAATCAACACCACCTTACCCAATTCTTCCGGCTGCAACGGCTCGAGTGCATCAAAGACGGATTTCCAACCGCGCTCCCAGTAAGCCAGAACATCGTCTTTCGTAGTCTGTGATTCAATCACAAACTCCATATCGCGATTGCGATTCGGCTTTTCGCCGTCAGACGTCAGGAAATCAGTCCAGCGCGAGAGCATATTGCCGGCCATGTGTTTCATGATGACGGCGACGCTGTTTGATTCCTCATCGAGAGTTACAAAAAACTCTTCGTCTTGCAATTGCGCAATCGCCTTCTCGGCAAGCTTCTTGTAAGCACGAAACGCTTTAACCGCGTCTTCGAAGTAGTTCTGAATAATAGCTTCACTTGACATAATCAACCTCACTTGGACAGGGTCAGAACCACCTAGCGGTAGCGGGTGGGTACGCCGTAGGCACCGTCGATCGCTGCGCGGCACCCACCCGCTACCGCGAGGTGGTTCTGACCGTGCCCAAGTGCGGTATTAATTCTCGTACCACTTGCGCCACCTCAGCACGAGTCACGGCTCGCTGTTCTCCACTCTGCATGTCCTTGAGCGCGACCTGACCTTTCGCTTGCTCATCTTCACCGAGGACTGCCACGAACGGAATGCGGAGCGACGAAGCATATTTAAACTGTTTCCCGAGTTTGTCAGCCTCCGGATATAGATCAACACGTAAGCCCGCCGCGCGGAGCTCCTGCGCTAACTTAATTGACTCTGCCACACTCTCTTTATTCCAAATCGTAACCATCACGTCTGCCGGCGATGAGTTCAACCACGCGGGAAACATGTTTCGCTCGTTCATCACCACGAGAATCCGCTCGAGTCCCAACGAGAACCCGCACGCGGGAACTTCCTGGCCCAAAAACATTCCGACCAGATTGTCATATCGCCCGCCACCGCCGAGACTTCCCGCGAGATCCTTCACATTGATCTCCATGATCGCGCCCGTGTAGTACGAGAGCCCGCGCGCGAGACTCGGATCGATCTTGATTCGCTGCGCAATACCCGTCGCATCTGCAAATTCCATTATCGACTGCAACTCGTCAACGCCTTGAGCACCGACCTCATTGTCTTTCACAAACTCAACAATGCGACCAAGCGCTGCCTTACTAAATGCCTGTTGAGCATTGTCCTCGACTGCAATCTCCGCTGCATGTTCGAGCGCACTGAGATCGGAAAAAAATCCCAGCAGACGATCCCCTGCAGATTCGTCGATACCTCGCGCGGCGAACTCTTTCTTGACGCCGTTACTGCCAATCTTATCGAGCTTATCGAGCGCGATCAGCGCCACGTCGTGCTTATCCAACGAAACGCCCGCGATCCCGAGAATGCCAGTCAACACTTTGCGGTGATTCAGTCGCACACAAAAATCGTTGAAGCCAAGCTTCACCAAAACTTCGCTGGCCGCGGTGCAAATTTCCGCTTCCACCAGCATTGAATGCGACCCAAGCACGTCGACATCACACTGGTAAAACTCACGAAAGCGTCCGCGCGCAGGCCGGTCTGCGCGCCATACCGGTTGAATCTGATAACGCTTGAAAAATTTCGGCAGCTTGTCTCGATACTCAGCCACGACGCGCGCGAGGGGAACCGTCAGATCGTACCGCAACGCGAGATCCGCTTCGCCCGTTCCCTCGTGAACGCCACGCTTAAGTATCTTGAAGATGAGTTGACTCCCTTCTTCGCCATACTTACCCGTCAGCGTTTCGATATTCTCAACGGCCGGCGTCTCGAGCGGCTCAAAGCCGTAGCGGCTGTACACGTCCTTGATCACACCGATAACGTAATCGCGTTTGCGAACGTCCTCGGGTAGAAAGTCGCGCATGCCGCGCGCTGGCTGTGTCTTTGCAGAAGGCATTACTTAAAGACTGAAAAGCCGGCGTAGAACACAAACTGATTCAAGCCGCGATTGGAACCCTGCCGATCGCCGTTCGAGATGTGATGAAACCTCACACCGAGACTCACGGCGCGGCGCTCCGACGTAAAGATACGCACACCGCCACCGGCTTCACCAACCCACGCGAATCGACCAGCATCCTCGATCGGCACTGACTTGTTGAAATACAAGAAACCACCGTTGACGTGAGCGAACGGATGCACTTTGCTGCCGTTTGCGAAATCGAGTTGCAGACCAAGCGGCGTGAATCCTGCACCGTATGCAGTTTCGCGATGAAAGATGTCGCCGGCAGGCGTGGTTGTGCGAGAAACAATAGTTCCAGTTGCCACGGCGACCGGAACCACGTCCAGCGTATATTGCAATGCGAGACTGTCGTTCGCCGCTAACGTGCGTCCATAACGCAGCGCCGCAATAAAAAACTTTCGATCTTCGGCTTCGTCCTCGTGCAGGCCGCCAAATACCGTCGTGGCCTTAGGCGAAACTCCAGCCCAAAATCCCCATTCGTTGTCTCCTCGCTTCAGAGTAAATGGATTGTCGTCTGTTTGTGCGAATGCAGGCACGCACGCGCACAAAGTAATTAAGCCAAGCATTAGCCAACGTTTCATTTAGGAATCCCTTTTCCGTTTATTTTACAAAGACATCTCGTTTCGATACTCGTGAGTGTACTCAACGTAGTTCTGCCAAAACACTTCCAGGCTGGCGACCTCATCGTCTGTCAGTTCCCGTTTCACTTTCGCGGGAAATCCCATCACCAGCGATCGCGGCGGGATGATGGTGCCGGGACTGACGAGTGAGCCTGCCGCAACCAGCGACATCGTCCCGATGCGAACGTCGTCCAGCAGAATCGATCCAATTCCGATCAGGCAGCCGCGCTCGACGTAGCATCCGTGAAGCGTAACACTGTGGCCCACCGTCACCTCAGCCTCGAGAATCGTCGGATGAGAACCATTCCTGACGTGAATTACAGAATTGTCCTGAACATTGGAACGATCGCCGATGCGGATGTAGTGAATATCGCCGCGCACCGTGCAGTTGCACCAGATCGAGGCCTCTTCTCCAAGATGTACGTCGCCGATTACCTGGGCACTGGGTTCGACATACGCGGTCGGGTGAATCTGCGGGTGAACCCCACGGAACGGTCTAATCATGATTTTGGAAAGATAGTAACATAGACACCCGTATGCTAAATTGAGCCCATGACCCGACCGGTAGTTTTTCTCCTTCTCCTGAGCGCGACCGTCCTCACGACGACTTCGTGCACGGGCTCGTTATTTAAAGTAAAGCCCGTTAACGAACTGCCGGCGCTGCCTGCGAACACACGGAGCGCGGATGCGGGCGGCATGACGCTTCGGGTGGCCCCGTTGCTCACAGACGAAGAGAGTCAGGAGTTGTTTGAAGCAAATCTGCCGCTGAGCGGGGTTTTAGCGGTACGAGTTGAATTGGACTTTCAGAGCGGTACGCCTGTGGAGATTAAAAAGGCGCGCTTTCGTCTGCGCGACAGTCAGAACCGCGAGTGGAAACTACTGTCTGCGAAGAGTGCCGTCTCACGAATCATGAAGGCGAATGGCATCTTTGCCTACAACCCACACTCACGCAAAACTTTCGAGACCGAGATGAATGCTTACGCCATCGACTTGAAGACGCCACTCTCAGCGGGCGACATGCGACGTCATGGCTTCCTCTTTTTCCAAACTCCCGACAAGTTGCCAGTGCATTCAGGCCAACAATTCATCTTGTCCGTCGAACGCCTTCCCCAACCCGCAACCGTCACCATAAATTAAAAGGCACACAAAGCATTTTGTGCTTTATGTGCCTTTTTGTGGCTAACTTCTTTCTTTTTTGGCTAGCCTCGTGGCCCAGTCGACCTCACGGTCAGCTCCGTTCCGGCAGTTAGATCAAGATCGTTACGACCCTGAACGTATACCGAACCGGCGCCGGCGCCCGCGCCAATCACAGCACCGATCGCCGCGCCTTTGCCACCACCGGCAATCGCGCCAATGATGGCGCCAACCGCCGTACCGATCGCCGTGCGTTGGACAGTCTTGTTGGTTTGGTCGCTGTCGCGAACCGCACCTTCATTGTCAACCCGAACAACGTCGCCCGTTGGCGTGCGAACCGTTTCGAGAATACCGGCAAAGCGATAGCTCCTGCCGTCTCGCGTACGAATCGTATCGAAGTCGAGAGTCATCTGGGAACGACCTGTAATTCGGCCGCCACGATCGATGCTCGACACCGTGCCTTCAAGCGTCGCACCATCAAACTGGCCCGGTGAACGGACCGTCATAGTGAATCGATCTCCCTCGCGAGCGTTCTGCGTGGATAGATCGTTGTTGAGCACCGCAACGATTTCCGTGCCGTTTGGAACAATCCAATTTCCTGTCGGATTCGGTTCACCAACAGCGATGCCTTCACGATTCGTATCGTAGACGTTCAACTGCGCCGTGTCGGAGGTGCGATCGTAGTAAGTCCTGACCGTAACTGGTTGACTGACGCGATCGCTGTAAAGCGTGCGCGTTACCACCAGCTCGCGACCATCAGACGATGGGTCGAACGTCACGGTGAAATCGTTGGCACGCTCGCCCGTGCGAGTAATCGTCAACGTGTCGCCTGACAAGCTGGAACGGACACGCACCTGTCGACCACCATTCGTTGTCTCAACCTGTTCGCGACCATCGGCGACGAAGTTGATCTGCGGCGCACGAGTTGAAGCGATCGTTATTGAGGTGCCGCGACGATCGATCGCAATCATCTGCGGTGGATCGAGGCGACGCAGCAGTGAGTCGTAAACTCGCTGGCGTTCTGCGAGCGATAGGTTTCTCGTCGCATCATCGACAGCTCTGCGGACGTCGTCACCACGGCTCGCATTGAGCGTGAAAGTACCTGTCAAATTCCGTCTGTTGCCATATCCGCCACGGTTGTCACCCGGATAACGACCCGGCGTGTTATCACCAGGAGAAGTCGACCAGTTCCATGCGATGTTGAAGGCACTTGCCAACTGATCGAGATCCGGCCGCAATGTGTTCCAACTGTTTTCCGTCTGATTAGACAACTGGCGATTAGTCAGGTAGTTGTTCAGGAACGCCGCACGATCCAGAACGTTGCGAGCATCAGCAGAGCTCGACTGGCGGCTGTTTACGCGATTGCGAAGTTGCGTCAACGCCGTCTCGTAGTCGCTCAACTGGCGTCGAACTTCATCGAGTGAATAACGATCGTTGTAGCTCGCGCGATTCAGTTCATTGCGCAGGTTGCGACTGAAAGTGGCGGACCGAACGTTGAGACGGTCTACCAACTGGCGCATCTGGAAATCGTTCAAGTTGTAATTATTGTCTTGGTCTCGGCCTCCGCCTCCAAAAACAGCGCCCGAAGTCCACGGTGTGCTGAGATTGTAGAAACCTGCGAGTTGATCGAGGTCACTGCGGATTGCCTGCCACTCGCGGCGCGAACCGGAGCCGAGTCGATTGGCAGCAAAGAAATTGTCGAGCTGAACGCCGCTATTCAACAACGCCTGGGCATCGGATGAATTGGCGCGCCGCGTCGAAAGACGTCGATCGAATTGATTTAGATTACTCTCGAAATTAACGATCAAACGATTGACGTCTTCGAGATTATAGTTGTTTCGGTCCGCCGCATTTTGTACCGCACGCTGTAGAGAGTCAGTGCGCGTTTGAATTCGTTGGACGACATCCCGAATGCTTGCGTCGTTGGTGGTTCGGTACTGGGCCGTGCCCGTAGCCACCATGCCCGCCGTCACCAACGTTAATAGGAAAGTCGTGAAAATTGTCTTTCTGATTGCCAACATCTCTTCTCCTCCTCCAGACCTGAGGCCTGCATGTCAAACTTTGTGCCAACGGTCGGTTTTCAGCTTGGCTGGGTTGGCTAAGGGGAGACCCGGTCATGGGGATAGGCTGAAAATGATACGTACCGCTGACTCACCTTCAAACAATGCTGAAGAAAATCGCACTGTTTTGAGGGTTTGGTACGGTAGCATGCAAAAGCCGTGGCAACTGGAGCGGAAAACTGAGGCGATGCAGGAAAAGGTGAGACTTGGGCTCTGGATGAAGCTTTTGGGATAGGTCCTATACGTCCTATAGGACCTATTTCCGATTGTGGCTTTACGGCTCGGGCGGTGCGGGCTTGTCAGTCCCGCGTTCGCGATTGAACACTGACGACGGCAACCACGCAGGCATCTCCTCATCGTTGGCGGCACGCAACCCCATCACGAGCATCACGGCAGCAACAGTGCGTGGTCCCGTCCAGTCCCAATCAGGGCGCACGATGTCCGTCGGCTGGTGATAGTCAGTCTTCTCCCATTTCTTCAGACGATCCATCCACGCTTCCTTCGCACCGTCAGGCGCACCCAGAATCATGATTCCCGGGATGCCTTTCTTCACAAAGAAATAGTGATCGGAACGATAGAACGCCTTCTCTTCCGGCATCGGATCGGGAATGACTTTCAAACCACTCGCCGCGGCGACGTCATTCAGCAAAGTACCAAGTGAAGAATGCTCCGCACCATAACCGACAAGCACTTTCACTGGCCCATAAACTTCCGTGCCCATTCCATCAAGGTTGAGATCCGCAGCGACTTCTTTGATCTTCCAGGTTGGATTCTTCACCCAATGCTCCGTTCCGTAACCCCCGTATTCCTCTCCCGTGACGGCGAGAAAGATTATGGAACGTCGGGGCTTTGTTTGCGCCTTCGACATCACTTCCGCAATCGCCAGCATCTCGGCGACACCGAGTGCGTTGTCCGCAGCGCCGTGGTAGATGCGATTGTCCGCGGAGAGACCGTAAGCATCGTAGTGAGCTGAATAAACCAGCGCTTCCGATTTCAATTTTGGATCGGAACCCTCGAGCAGTCCGACAACGTTATTGCTGACGCCTTTGCTCTTCTTGAGCTTCACGGTAATCGTCGCTGGTTCTTTCAGGTCGATCGGCGTGAAGTCGTCGCGTTTCGCTTTGGCGAGTGCGTCTGCATAGGTGATTCCCGAGGCTGCAAACAACTTCTCAGCTCCCGCTTCGCTGACGCTCAGGAAAGGCGGTAGAAAATCGGGCATCTCGTCTTCGCCCTCAGGTTCGACTTGACGACGCGTCAGGTAGTCAGCCATTTCGGCGAACGTCAGCGTCTCAGTCTCCTGCCCGATGATCACAATTCCGGCAGCGCCGCGGCCGATGAGCGCGCGCAACACGTTTATCTGAGCCTGAGCTTTCTTCCACTGGTCCTTTGTGATTCCGGGTGGAGGGCCATCGTGCAGTACGACGATCTTTCCGCGCACGTCGAGTCCGGCTAGATCATCCCGCTTGATGGCGGGAAGCGAGAGTCCATAACCGACGAAGTAGATCTTTGTATTGACGTTTTCATCGCCACTGTAGGGTGGCATAACAAAGAATTCCGAGCCCAGCTTCAGGCTTTGATTGCCGATGGTGAACGTTGCCGGCGGTAGAAACTGTATGTCTCTGAATGTTATCGGTTGCAGGAAGGAGTTGTTCGCGCCGAGCGGCTTCAGCCCGAGCTTTGCGAAACGATCCGCTATCCAGGCAGCGGCTTTATCGCCGCCGGGTTGTGCCGTGCCGCGACCTTGCATTTCGTCGGCAGCGAGTGCGTTAACTGTTTCTTTGAGGGTTGAGAGGCTGAGGCCGTCGACAAGCTGCTGCTCGGTAGTGGAGAGCGCGCGAGTCGTTGCCGGTACCACGGCCTGCGTCCAACCGAACGCGGTTGAAGTGACGAAGAGAATGGCGAGTACAATTGAGAGATATTTCTGTTGATACTTCACTTCTTTATCCTTATGTGACAAAACGGGGCGGCCATAGAAGACCGCCCCTGAGAGTATTTATTAACAGAAGATCAGTCAGCCTGTCGATCCAAATCCGCCCGCGCCACGCGCGGTTTCGTCGAGATCCGTCGCCCACTCCGCCTCGGGTGTGATGATCTGCTCCACGATCAACTGGCAAATCTTACTTCCGGCAGGCAAGTTAATGGTCTCGTCGCCGGTGTTATAGAGCAAACAACAAACCTCACCACGATAATCAGAATCAATCACCCCCGCCAGGACATCCAACCCATTCTTCGCCGCGAGTCCCGATCTCGGCGCCACCCGTCCATAGAACCCCTGCGGTATCGCCACCGCCAAACCCGTCCTGGCCATCACTCTTTCTTTCGGCCCAATATCCAGATCCTCAATCGAACAAACATCCAACCCCGCCGCGTGTGCACTCCCTCTCTTCGGCAGCACCGCCCGCGGATCCAGTTGTTTGAATCTGAGTGTCGAACGCATTATCGCTTACATCTTCGGCAAGGTGACGCCGCGTTGGCCCTGGTATTTGCCGCCGCGATCTTTGTAGGAGGTTTCACAGACATCGTCCTCGTCAGATTCGAAGAAGATCACCTGGGCGACACCTTCGTTGGCGTAGATCTTTGCGGGCAACGGCGTGGTGTTTGAGAATTCGAGCGTGACGTAGCCCTCCCATTCCGGTTCGAAGGGTGTGACGTTCACGAGAATGCCGCAGCGTGCGTAAGTGCTTTTGCCGAGACAGATGGTGAGCACGTTGCGTGGGATGCGGAAGTATTCGACGGTGCGTGCCAAGGCGAAACTGTTTGGCGGGATAATTACTGAGTCGCCTTTGATGTCGACAAAGTTCTTTTCGTCAAACTCTTTCGGATCCACGATGGTACTGTTGATGTTGGTGAAGAGTTTGAATTCGTCTGCGCAGCGAATGTCGTAACCGT
>DATNFX010000435.1:0-5602 GCA_035606195.1 Pyrinomonadaceae bacterium | reverse complement strand
TTCCCGTGTAGAAAAGTCGTCCGCCTTTCGACAATCTCGCCACCGTCTCATCAACTGCTCTGACAATCTCGCCAAGCACACGCTGCACGGCTGCCGCAACCAACGCGTCCTCATCATTCATGAGTGCCACGATTTCAGCGGTCGACTGTGAACTGAGATCTTTTGAGCGTGGATTCTCTTGTTCGGTGATTGGAAGCGCGGTTTCCGTACTCATCTTGTGCCGCTACGGCTCAGACTGCGAGAGCGATGTGATTGATACGTTCACGAGCCATTCTAGCGGCAGCGACAGCCGGAGCGAAGTGGGGCGGCTCAAAATAAGCACGCGGAGCGACCTTTTTCACCTCGTTGCGCAGAGTCTCGAGCATTAGATCCCCGGCCGAACGAAACACACCGCCCACATAAGCAATCTGAAACCGTTCGCGCTCCATCTGCAGGTGACGAATCACCGCCACGGCGGCATGGCCCAGCTCGGTGCCGCCATCGGCAACGATTTGCAGCGCTACCTTGTCATTCGCCTTCGCCGCGTTTACCACGTCTCTACCAAAACCGGCGAGTCGCTCGTTAGTTATTGTGGGCTGGTAAATCGCGGTTGTCAGATCGTCCGCACTGGTAACGTGAAAATACGTACAGGCAAACTCAGTGAGTGCGGTTTCTGGACCACGCCCGTCCGACGCATAAGCCACTGCTCGCAAAGCGCGACGTGCGAGCCATGCGCCGCCGCCTTCATCGCCCGCAATCGGTCCCCAACCACCGGCGCAGAAACGTCTATGCCGCGCGTTAATGCCACAACAGATCGAACCAGTTCCGGCAATGACAACGAGACCCGGCGCGCCGTCGGTGGCTCCATACAACGCGATATCCGCGTCAGTAACAACCTCGATCTCACCGACGCCAAGCGGCATGAGCGTCTCGCGCATTCGTTCGCGCAACTCTTTGCGACGCGCACCAGCAAGACCTATCTGGGCCGCAATCAGATCTCCACGCCTGAGCTTCGCCGCTGCGCAGGCGCCGTCAATCGCCTCGCGCACTGCCGCCGCTGCTCCCGCAATTCCGACTCGCAAGGGGTTCGAAGGTCCGGCGATGCCGTCGCCAATCACTCTCAGATTGGCGTCCATAATCACGGCTTCCGTCTTGGTCCCACCGCCGTCGACACCAACCACCGAGTTCTGCGTGTGCAAGCGTATAGCCGGAGAGAGATCTGCTGTTCGTCGTTCAGTACTCACAGTTCGGGTTCGGGCCGACTAGAAAACAATCCAATTAACATTATTGATTATTCTAGGGTTCGCTGATTTATAATGGAAACTAAAAGATTTTATTATTACGATAATCCATCTTGATATCGGGAGCCTTGCTGCTGTGGAAATTCGACAATTACGGGCCTTCGTTGCCATCGCCGAATCAGGCACGTTTACCGCCGGAGCTTTGCGGGTACATGTTACCCAGGCGGCGATAAGCATGCAGATCAGACAACTGGAGACAGAGATTGGGGCGAAGGTGTTTGTGCGTGCTCCGCGCCACGTAATCCTCACTGAAGCCGGTGAGCAACTGCTGCGACGCGCTCGCCACATCCTGCGCGAGCATGATGCCGCGCTTGATGAAATAGCTGAACTGGCCGGGGCTGAGCGTGGCCGGCTGCGAATCGGCAGCGCGTCGGCGATGGTACTATCCGAGCAGCTACCGGCGATTCTGAAGGAACTACGCAAGCAACACCCGGCCGCGGAGATCTCGGTCACGTCGGGAACAAGTGAAGTGCTGGTGGACCAGATACTGGGCGGCGAGGTCGACGTCGCTTTCGTTTCGCTGCCTGTCGATGTTCGTGGAATTAAAACCGAACGGTTGAGCCAGGACCAACTCGTGGCAATTGCGTCGCCGCGTCACAAGCTTGCGAAACAACGCACGATCAGCGCGTACACGCTTGCGGGCGAGCGACTGATTCTCGGTGAGCGTGGTGGAAATACACGGCGTTTAATCGATCAGTTTTTTGCGCAGGCTGGCGCGAGTTTGCACGTCGCGATGGAGTTGAGCCGGCAACAGGCGATCAAGCGAATGGTAGAAGAAGATATGGGTGTCGGTATTGTGCCCCTGCAGTCTGTGAAGGATGAAGTCGAGAAAGGAAAACTGATTCGTTGGTGGATCGAAGGCGCCCAGATCAACTGGGAACTGGGCATCGCACAGTTGAGTAACGGCTACGATTCACCGATCATGCAGAAGTTCGTCGCGCTCGCGCACAAGAACTTCACCGAGGCCGCGCCCGCAGCCAGTACTAAAAAAGCCAAGAAGGCTGTCAAACTGCATAAATAGAATCAGCGTAATCTGTGGATTAACTGTTCGATATCGTCTTCGTTATTGAAGAAATCTGTCGCTACTCGAAACCCCTGCGGCTTTTCAGTGACCAGGATCTTGTGCGCCGCTAAATCAGCCACAACCTTCGCTGGATCTTCTGCGGCAACCAGCGTCTCCGCCGAACGAACCTTCTCCGTCTCAAGCGGTGACAAGACCTTCCAACCGATCTCGTTCAGCCTCGTCGTTAACACGCGATTCAGCTCCAGCGCGCGCGCTTCGATATTCGCGATCCCGATCGACTGCATTAATTCAGTCGAAGCGCCGAGCGCAAAGATGCCGGCAAAATGCGGGCAGCCGAGCTCGGCTCGCGCTGACATATCGTGTCGCAAATGGACTTCGTCGTTTCTCATTCCATACGGATCGTGAACACTCAACCAGCCAATCGTCCGTTGGCGCGCCGCTGACTGAAGCTCTTTGCTGATGTAAACAAATCCGGATCCGTATCCGGACCGCATCCACTTGTGACCGGTCGCACATAACGCATCGATCTTCATGCGCTTAACATCGATGTCGAAAACTCCTGCCGCCTGACTCGCATTGACTACAAGCGCATGATTGTTCTTAACGGTCGCCAGCTCCTCGATATCAATTCTTAAGCCATTAGAAAACTGAACATAACTCATCGAGATGACGCCGGTGCGCGTGTTCATGGCCGCGCGAATATCTTCCAGCCGCACTACGCCGCCGGCTGACTTCACGAAATGAACCGGAATCCTGCGATGCATCCAGGCAATCGTCGTCACCGGAAACTCGAGATCGCAGGAGATCACTTCGCCGTGCTTCTCGAGCGCGTCAACAATCAGATTCATTCCGCTCGACGTGTTCGTCGTGAAACCAATCTCTTCGGGTTCGGCATTGATAAAAGCGGCAACCTGCGCCCGCACTTCCTCACGCCGCGCCAGCCATGCGTCCCAGTGAACGTCACCATCATTCATCATCTGCTCGTAATACTCAGCTCCCGCTCTAGCAGTGGAAACCGCCAGTGGTCCAGCCGCAGCCGTGTTTAAGTAGACACTCCTGCTCGTAACGGGAAACTTCGCGCGCACTTCAGCCCAGTTAATCATCTGAGTCATTTTCCAATAGTAAGAAAATACAGGAACCCAAAGCTGCGGGGAAGATGAACGGTCTCAGCTTGCGATAGAATCTTTCAGAATGGAAAGAGAAATCAGTAAGACTCAAGTCGATCGACTCGGCGATCAATTGCGGAAAGGAAACATCACCGATTCTGACCTGCGTCTTCTTGACGAATATCGCCGCTCCTTTTCCGAAGCTTATGCAGCAGTTGCCGGAGCCATTCGTCTGCAATTAGGTTTGGAACCAACTGGGAGACCGGCAAAATCCACGACGTCGATCGCAGAAAAGTTGCGCCGAGAGAGCATCCGCTTGAGTCAAATTCAAGACATTGCCGGATGCAGACTCATTGTGTCAGACGCAAGGGAACAAGATCGCGTCGTCGCTTCACTTAGGGAACTCTTTCCTTTTCACAGTGTGGTAGATAGAAGACATAAGCCAAGCCACGGGTATCGAGCGGTTCACGTAATTGCAAAGGTTGATAAAAAGGGAGTGGAGATCCAAGTCAGAACCGCATTGCAACAGCTATGGGCTGAGGTATCTGAAAAACTATCTGATGTGATGGACCCAGCAATCAAGTACGGTGGGGGGCGCCAAAAAGGTCCAACAGTTTCTGGCCGCATCATCTGTGGTGGTTGCGAAACACGAGGAAGATGAGTCGCAGATTTTTAGAATACGACAAGAGCTAACAAAACTGAGTTCTGAAGCGGACCTGACACCAAAAGCGACTAAGGATATAATGAGATTGCAAAGAGATTTGGATTCTGTGCAGGAAGTTCTAGTAAAAAGGCGCGGTGAGACTGTTAAAATACTTCAACGTCTGATTGAAAATCCTCCTGGGCCAAAGGTAGAAGTTTGATGCTGTTTCTAATTGAATACAACCGAAGCAGAGGAGAGATCGTCACATTCAAAGGGTTTGGTGAGGACGAGTTGCAATCAGCAGAACGAGCCCGGTTAGAAATGGAGCTTGATTTGAACAGCCGGGGTGTCGAACGTGAGGTCGTCCTACTCGAAGCCGAGAACGAAGCAGCTCTCCGCCGTACTCATCGTCGCTACTTCGAAGATTTAGCGCAATTAGTCTCCTAACCTCACTTCAAATCGACTCTTTATACGTTTCGAGGTTCTGCTGGATCTTTTGCAGCAATTGCGACTTGAGGGTGTTTGAGTTGAGTTTCTCTGGGGGAACCGGTTGCCATTTTCCCGGAATCAACACCTGCGAGTCGATGAAGGCGTCGATTGCGTCCTGTAGACCGGCGATCCGAATCTTGCCCTTTATGGCGATGACTTCTTCGATGATCCACGTGACGGCGTCGCCAGTGATGCGGTGGCGATGATTGATGATTGCCGAGCGCTCCTGAAGTGTCTTCAAAACCATGTCGAATGGACCACCGAGCACAGCCACGAGGCGCAGGTAACATTCCTGAAAGTCTTTCACATGTGACGACGTCGTCGCCGACGGTTTCAAGTCGTTCTTGCCGACGTACGATGCGGCCATGATACGGCAGAAGATCTCATCAGGCATGTAGGCGCTGGTATCGTCGACGCGACTGGCTGTTTGCGCCACGTAATACGCAGGCAAAAGTCGGAGCAGATTGCGGATCAGAAAAACGGGATTGTGCGTGAAGCCGTCGGGAAGTTTTTCGATACCCTTCGTAACCTTTCGATCTTCGAAGTAACTCAGACTCCGATCGAAGTCTCTGATTTCTTTCTGGGCGTTGCTCATCAGATAAGCAATCTGCTCCGGAGTGAAACCGATGCGCCAGAGCATGCGCTCGTCTCGTTCCCGAGCGAAACTCTCATCGAAAACGCGCAGACATTCTGCGTTCTTGAAGTTGTTGAGATTTTCCTTCACGCCCGACGTGATGAAACTCATAGCCTGCGCAAATACCTGGATGGTCGTTCTGGCCCAGCCGCGTTGTTCCGCAAGCGAGGCCGAGTAACGATCGACGTCTTTGTATCGATACTTGTCGTGCTTCGCTGCGAACTGCCGGATTGAACCGTAGTCGAGCATCGCGCCGCTCGCGAGCATGTTGTCGCCATCCCACGAGAGCCAGTTGAAGATGTATTCCTCTTCGAGCAGCGCGGCGAGTTTGGCGTAAGAGCGTGCGAAGTAGTCGAGGGCTTTTGTGTAACGGTCTTTCTCGTTCGCGGGAATTTTCCAGAAGCCGTTTTGAACTTCGCGATCGAT
>DATNFX010000434.1:0-3726 GCA_035606195.1 Pyrinomonadaceae bacterium | reverse complement strand
GTAGCCGGCACGGAAGAGATAGTTCCAGTAGGATGTTTCGTCGGGAGTGGGAGTGTGCAGTAACGTGAAATTGAAGAAGTTCTGGATGAACTGATCCTCATAAAGCGTCGGCGGAGCGAGACGCCTGCGCGCGTGTGCACGGCGAATTTCAGGCTGGTCCACCGGTCTCTGCGAGGTGCCTGGATCGCCAACGCGCCGGCCATCCCAAGGCTTACCTTCATTGCGTCGCGCCCGCACCGTGGAAGGAATTGGCGGCGGCGCTTCACGCTCCACGTGCGACTCATTCTTCACATCCTCCAGATCCGGCAGCGTGCCCTCCGGCTTCTTCGGCCCCGGACGAGTCGAACGGTTATCCCCGGGACTCTGAGCACTGCTCTTCAACCAGGAAACATTCGCGAATGTGAGTGGAAGACAGATTAAAGAAACGAAAGCAATTCGCAGCGAGAAATGCCGTGTGAAGCGAGGAAACATCATGAGGACTCCAATGAGACAGCAAAACAATCGTGCTGGTTACTCAAATCGTCGCTGAGGGGAGGTAAATGACGATTATTGAATGGACCAGCGCACTCTACTCCCGCAGTAGAATGAAGTCAATCAAAAGTTGTTGCTGAACGAAAACTATCATGGCCCAGCGACGACCACGTCGTCGGGGGTGTTGGGTTTGCCGTCGGGGCCGAGGGAGCGGAGGGAGTAGCGGTCTTGCTGGCCCTCGTATTGATAGGGACGGTGCCACGGGTCGACGCGGATTACGCGCGCCAGGTAGCGCGGGCTGAGGTGATCGATCAGGACTGCTTCTTTGTCGGAGACGACAAAATAGCCGCGGTCGCGACGGTAGTCGCCAAGAGCTTTCGCGATCGTTGAAAGATCGTCGGTGGCGGCAGAACGTTTGACCGCATCAATCGCCGCCGGAAGATTCGCAACACTAACCCAGTCACGCCTACCACTCTTGAACTCTGTGACGTGCCACACACCCGCATCTCGTCCTAAACGAAAATCAACTCGAACCAGCGCCGTGACAAGCGCTGTCGACTCGGATCCGAGCGCAAGACCAAACGGACTGATCTCTTTGATCCGCACGTCGTCCGAAGGAAGTGAAACGCCCAATAACGCTGCAACCAGACAACGTGCTCGCTTTGTCGTCAGCTCCGTATCCATCTTGCTGCGCGCAAACTCCGATGGTGCATCACATTCTCCCGCAGGCACCTCAACGTTCGCGGCACGTGCAATTACTTCCAATCTTTCCCAACGATCCGGCGCAGTTCTGATCTCTCGCAACTGCCAGTAACCCTCAAAGAATCGCAGCCGAAACACCATTTGAATCTCCGCGCTAACCTCCGCGTTGGTCGCACTATTCGATCGGATCTGAAGTCGAACAGCGCTGCCCGGCAATGACCAGCCTCCCATCGTCTGAATAGCTTTCCGCGCTTGCTTTTGACTCAGATCGGCGCGAGCAGGAACCGCCCCACAGATCGCGAGCAAAACGACAGTGGTAACGCGGATAAACGCGGATGTTCGCATGGAGCTACTCAGAACTCTTCTTGCCGATCAACATCTGTAACATGATCTGCAACTGCGCAGTCGTGAACGGCTTCGGTAGAAACACAATCGCTCCGGCGGAGAAACTATCAGACGACAGCTTCGGATCCTGTTCGGCCGTCATCATCATCACGGGAATTTTTTTCAGCCGCTCTTCGGATTTCATGTAGCGGACCAGCTCGGGACCGGAAATGTGTGGCATTACAACGTCGAGAATGGCGGCAGTAAAATTCGGATCCGCCTGCAGGATCTTATAAGCCTCGCGGCCGTCGCGCGCCATCACCACGCTGAAGTTTTCTTTTTCGAGAATGGTAGTGATCAGTCGAAGGATCGCCGGATCGTCATCCGCGACCAGCATGCGCCGGTTCTCAGTTTCGTTCGTAAGGTCGTTGTTTTCCATGTGAGTATTCTTTTCCAAGTTTCAAACTTCTACAGCCCGACAGCTCTCGCCCGCCTGCGTGGAAAGTTCCGCGGCAAGTTTGATCGCCGCAACCATACTCGAGTGTTCCGCGACTCCCTTGCCCGCGATGTCGAAAGCGGTGCCGTGATCAACTGAAGTCCTGATGAAAGGCAATCCCAGCGTCACGTTGACGGCTTCGCCAAACGACAAACACTTTACCGGAATCATTGCCTGATCGTGATAACACGCAACGACTGCATCAAACTCGCCGCGCGAAGCACGCAGAAACACTGTATCAGCCGAGAATGGTCCATGCACGTCGATATCATCGAGTCGTCGAGCAGATTCGATCGCCGGCATGATCTCCGAAGCCTCTTCAACTCCGAATAATCCACCTTCAGCTCCGTGCGGATTCAGGGCAGCTACCGCCAAACGCGGACGCTCGATGCCCCAGCGCTGAAGTTCGCGATTCGTCAGGTTGATCACCTTCACTATCCGATCGCGCTCAACCATGCGGATCGCTTCGGAGAGCGGAACGTGCGTTGACAACAACACGATGCGAAGGTTTGCGGCAACAAACGCCATCGCATACTCCTCCGCACCGGTCAGATGTGCGAGAAACTCGGTATGACCAGGAAAACTATAACCACCAAGAAACAATGCGCGTTTATTGATCGGCGCGGTCGCGATCGCATCGATGCTGCCGGCGGCGCACAACTCAACTGAGGCTTCGATGTAACCCGCTGCGGCCTTACCAGCCGCGCCCGACTCGATGCCGGGTTCGATCGGACCACTGATGTTGTCGAGATGATAAATAACCGGCTCGGAGAGTTGATCGGGAAACGACTCTCCAGTGCGGATGATGTCGTAGCCTGATTGGAGATCGAGAGTGCGTGCCGTGTGAGCCAGCAACTGAGCATCGCCGATGATTACCGGCACGCAAACTCTTTTGATTTCATCTTCGGCAACGGCTTTGAGAACAACTTCCGGACCGATGCCGGCAGGGTCTCCCATCGTTATGCCGATGCGCGGCAAAACTCTCCTGGGTCGAGGACCAGGATTGGCTGAGCTTTGTTCGGAGTCTCGCATTGCTTGAGGCGACGCACTGTTTCAGCGAGAACTCAGGGCGAGGCTGTATGCAGTTTCGCTTTCCGTACCCCTTAGGCACTTTTAAGCGCTGGCTTTTTCAACCCGTTCGTCGGCCTTGTAGATGTACTTGATGTTCCGTTTGAGCACGAGCAGATTCGGCGCACCCTTTCGGTTTACCTTCAACGCACCACGATCGTACCACTCGATAGTGCCTTCAATCTCCTCGCCATCCAGTAGAACGAGCACCATCGGTGTATGAGCGTCGATCTGTTTCTTGTAATAAAAGATTTCCGCATTAGTTTCGTTGGGAGGCGGAACTCTTTTCTTTACTTGAACGGGCGTGTGTTGTTGTGGGGCTCGTTCGCGCGGGCCACCATCGTTTGAGGCGCGGGAGCTGCCATTCGAACGCTCTCTGGGCTGCGGAACCTCTCGGGCTTTGCCTTTAACTTCCGCGAGTGTGGTTCTGATGAGTTTACGATTCACTTGATTATTACCTCCAAAAATCTATGACGGGCGTTTTTTACCCGGTCGAGAACTAGCGATGTATAGGACACAGGGCTTTAGATGTCAGATCAGTGTCAAAGCTCTCGCAGGCTGCGGCCCATCCGAGGAGAGGAACGAACAATACCCGTAATGGAATTTCCTGCAAGGAATGCCCGACATGCTACACAACTAAAGACGAAAATGCAAAGGGGAAAAGC
>DATNFX010000433.1:0-11066 GCA_035606195.1 Pyrinomonadaceae bacterium | reverse complement strand
AGATGAACTGAAAGAAGCCTGGAATCACCACGCGCTCGTCGCCGAAGCGCAGCATTTTGACGGCCCAGGCTTTCGAAGCCTGGTCGGCCATGTAGATGCCGAAGGCAGCTAGCAGATAACCGGCGCGCCACGCGAAACGCGAGCGCAGATCAGTTGATTTGGTAATGCTCGTGTCCAAAATAATAGGTCGAATAAGTCCTATAGGACCTATTGCTGCTCGATTTCCTGGAGCGCAGCGACGCAGCGTTCGCAAACCGTTGGATAAACCTCCGATTCACCAACGCGCGTCGAATAGTTCCAGCAGCGCTCGCACTTCTCACCGTCTGCTGCTGAAACGTCAAGTATAAAAAGGTCCGGGCTTTTGTGAAGCTCAACTTGGGAGACGATGAAAAGATAACGCAAATCGTTTTGGTGCTTTCGTAACAGTTCAAAGTCACTTTCAGAAGCCTTGAGCCTCACCTTTGCTTGTAATGAACTGCCGATTTGCTTGGCCACCCTTGCTTCCTCTAATGCACGCAATACATTGTCGCGAATCTCGAACAGGCGGCCCCACTCTGCTGAAAGCGCGTCGTGACTTTGCTCGTCAGGTTTTGGCAACAGCGCCAAATGGATCGACGGCTCCTCCCGGTCCGGCAGGTTCTCCCAGATCTCGTCGGCGGTAAATACGAGTATCGGCGCCAGCATGCGCGCGAGCGCGTCTCCGATCCGGAGCAAGGCAGTCTGCGCCGAGCGACGTGCTTTGTTATGCGGTGCAAACGTGTAAAGCCGATCCTTGATGATGTCGAAATAGCGCGCCGACAACGTCACGGTCGAGAAGTTAAACAGCGCGCGATAGACGTTGTGAAACTCGAAAGCTTCATACGCCGCCAGCACCTCCGTTATAACGCGGTTGAGCTCCGCGAGAGCCCAGCGGTCGATCTCTTCCATCTCTTCGAACGGCACAGTGTCACGCGCCGGTTCGAAGCCGGAGAGATTTCCGAGTGCAAAGCGCGCTGTGTTGCGCAGCTTGCGGTAGCCATCGGTCACGCGCTGGAGGATTTCGTCCGACGCCCGCATATCGTCGAAATAGTTTGACGACGCACACCACAAACGAATCGTCTCAGCGCCGGATTGCTTGATGATTTTGTCAGGCTCGACTGCGTTTCCAGCGGACTTGTGCATCGCTCTGCCCTGTGCGTCGAGCGTCCAGCCGTGTGTGATCACAGTCTTGTACGGAGCGCGATTGTGGGCCGCGATACCGATCATCAACGAGGAGTTGAACCAGCCGCGAAACTGATCGCCGCCTTCGATGTAAACATCGGCAGGCCAGGTCAACTCTTCACGATTCTCCAGGACCGCGATGGACGACGTACCACTGTCGAACCACACGTCGAGAATGTCCATCTCTTTGGTGAACTCTCGCGTGCCGCATTTGCAGGTGTAACCCTCGGGCAGCAACTCTTCAGCGCTGCGCGTGTACCACGCATCGCCTGACTCACGCTCAAAGATGTCAGCGACGTGATTGATCACCGCGGGCTCCGCAACTGCCTCATTGCATCGCGCGCAGTAAAAGACCGGGATGTTTACACCCCAGACGCGCTGCCGCGAGACGCACCAGTCAGGTCTGCCCTTCAGCATGTTGCGCATGCGGTCGACGCCCCATGCGGGAATCCACTTGACGCGCTCGATTGCGACGAGGGCTCCTTCACGCAGCGACGTCGACGGTGTTTCCGGCAGGTTATCAGTGAAGTTGGTCCGGTCACGGCCGTCTTCATCTTTCTCGACGAGGTCTGCGTGAACCTGGTCCATTGCGATGAACCACTGCGGCGTCGCCCGAAAGATCACGGGGTTCTTGCAGCGCCAGCAGTGCGGATAGCGATGGTCATACTTTTCACTGAACAGCAGCACGCCTCGTTCGCGCATAAACTCAACGATCGGATCGTTTGCATCAAACACGCGTTGACCAGCGAAATGTTCGACTTCAGGCGTGAACCGTCCCGCGTTGTCGACCGGGCAGTAGATGTCCAAACCATATCTCTTGCCGATCACGAAGTCGTCGTGACCATGACCGGGCGCCGTGTGCACACAGCCGGTTCCGGCTTTGCTGTCAGACTTCTTTACTGACTCGCTTACGTCGAGCTCGGTTTCCGCATCTGCTTCACCGCCGAGCGTCACGTGCTCGCCGACCATCAATAACGACGGGCGATCGAGCCACGCGTGACCACACTCGAGCCGATCGAGCTTCGAACCCGGAAAGCGTGCAATGACGTTCGGCGCTGGGCCAAGATCGCACTTCGCAGCGACTGATTCGACCAGATCGCTGGCGACAATGAAAACCTCGTCGCCATACTCGAATGCCGAGTATTCGTAATCAGGATGAACTGCGATTCCGAGGTTCGCTGGTAACGTCCAGGGCGTCGTGGTCCAAATGACGACAAAGACTTTGCGACCCGCGAGTGCCGGATCGATCGATGCCGGATCGCTCCTGAGTGGAAATTTTACGTAGACCGACGGGCTCGAGTGTTGATGATATTCAACTTCAGCCTCGGCGAGGGCAGTCTGGTCCTTGATGCACCAGTAAACAGGCCGCGCGCCTTTGTAAACCCAGCCACGCTCGACAAACCGCGCAAACATACGCGCCGTTTCGGCCTCGTAGTGGTTCGACATCGTGAGGTACGGATTGTCCCACTCGCCGAGTATGCCGAGTCGTTTGAAGTCACGTGTCTGGCTCTGCAACGCATTTTCTGCGTGCTCGCGGCAGATCCGTCGAAACGTCTCGACACTCAGGTCAGCCTTCTTCTTACCCTTTTTCTCGAGCGCCTTTTCGACGTGTGTTTCGATCGGCAGACCGTGACAGTCGTAGCCCGGAGCGTAGGGCGAATCGTAGCCCATCATCGTGCGTGATTTGACGATGAAGTCTTTGAGAATCTTATTCACCGCGGTGCCGAAATGGATGTTGGCATTCGCGTATGGCGGGCCATCGTGGAGAATGAACTTCTCACGCCCTTCGCCCGCGCGGCGGATCAGGCGATAAAGATCGAGTCTGTTCCATTTTTCGAGACGCGCCGGTTCGCTTTGCGCGAGATTGGCTTTCTGCGCAAAGTCGGTCTTCGGCAAGTTGACGGTCTTTTTGAGATCTAAAGGGGTTTCTGTAGACATAAGCGTAAGTTGTAAATACTAACAAAGGAATTGCCGATTTCCGATTGCCGATTGCCGATTTCGGGACCTCCAGCAGTCAAAATTGGCAATTGGCAATCGGCAATTGGAAATAAAACAAGAACCCGAGCGCCTCAGGATGAGTGCTCGGGTCCGGTTGAATCGGCTTTGTGATTTGGATCACCCGATAAACATCTCATCCTCTGCGTAAGTTTGATTAATGGGCTTCGGCATCGGCGCCACGAGTACCTCGAGGCCACGGCGGAAGCCCGCCATAATCGCGGCCAGCTCGCGGGCCGGCTCTATCACCTTCGATTGGACGAAATCGGTCGTCAAAGTCACCTGCCTGTGCGTACGATCGATCGTATTGCTGACCAGCTCGACCTTATCGCGAGCCTCGACCGCCGTTTCGCTTACCAGCGCTTTCAGTTCACTGACTTCACTCTTAACCATCGCCAGCGACTCAGAAACGTGTTGAGTCGCCGTGGCAATGTGAGCTGACACCGCCGTGAACTGTTCCGCAATCAGTTTTCCCTGCACGGCAATCAACTTGCCCTGCTCACTGATCTCATTCGCCTTTCCAATCAGCGGATCCAGCTTCTCTTCCAAACGGTTTACTGTCTTCACTGCCCGGCTGACATAAACTGCAATCGCTATCATCGCGACCGCAATCAGGATAAACGAGGCAGCAATAATCACCATGATCCAGAACATCGGATCGTTGGTGTTCATTTGTAGCAGAGCTGGAAGAAACATTCTAATTGCCGATTTCCAATTGCCAATTGTCGATTTCCGATGCCGAGCCATTCAATTGGCAATCGGCAATCGGAAATTGGAAATTAATTTGACGACTCGTTGCCGTAGTTCGGAGCCGCTTCAATGCGACCTGACATCTCAGTCTTACGCTTCTCTTCCTGATAGGCCTTCTTGCCGGCGTCAATTGCGGCAGTCAGCGTTCCGGTCTGACGGGATGCAGCGTCACGGGCGTTTTGGGCCACCTCAGACACTTTGTCCGAAGCTTGAGAATAGAGTTCAGACGCCCGAGTGCGGGTCGCTTCGTAGTACTCGCCGGCGCGATCGCCCAATTGCTGCGCTGCCTCACGAGAACGATCGATACCTTTGCGGGTAGCATCAGCGATGTCACCGCGCAGTTCCTGCCCCGATTTTGGCGCAAAAAGCAGCGCGAGGACTGCTCCTATTCCGCCGCCGATGAGCAGGTACGTTAATTTGTTCGAAACACTTTCGTCTCCCATTGTCTGGGGTCCTTTCTTACTAAAGATTACGAGGGATTATACAGCGTTGAAATATAACAGGGGCAGCAGGTTTTAACAAGAATAGGTCTTATAAGTCCTATTGGACCTATTAGCTCTTGCCGTTGTACTGCTCCAATTTCCTATATAGCGTCTTGCGGCCGATGCCGAGCGCGCGGGCGGCGTGTGATTTGTCGCCTTCGGTGTAGTCGAGGGTGGCTTCGATGGCCTGGCGTTCAATCTCTTCCATCGACGAGGGGACAGTGATCTCGAAAGTAGTCGTGCGGCCCTCGCTGGCAGCCTTGGCGCGTTCCACCTTGATCCGGTCACGGTCTTCGAGCGCAATCTTGCTGATCGCATCGGGCAGATCTTCGAGCTCGATTCCTCTTCCGGACGCAATGATTACGGCGCGCTCGATCGCATTCTCGAGCTCGCGAACATTCCCGGGCCACTCGTATGTGATCAACGCCTGCAACGCATCTTTGGAGATCCCCGAAATGAAACGACCCGTTTTTTGTTTGTAGTGCTCCAGGAAGTGAATGACGAGCGGGTGAATGTCCTCGGGCCGCTCGCGGAGTGGCGGCAGCCTAATCGGAAACACGGAGAGCCTGTAGAACAGATCCTGCCGGAAGCTTCCGAGCTCAACCGCACGTTTAAGGTCTACGTTCGAGGCAGCCACGACGCGCACGTCCGTCTTGATCACTTCATTACCACCGACGCGCGTTAACTCTCCATCCTGCAACACGCGCAAAAGCTTGACCTGCGCAGACGGGCTCATCTCGCCAACTTCGTCCAGAAACAACGTCCCGCCATTCGCTTCCTCGAAGCGTCCACGACGCAGCGCACGGGCATCGGTGAACGCGCCTTTCTCGTGACCAAACAGTTCCGACTCGAGCAGCGTTTCGGGAATCGCGCCGCAGTTTAATTTGACGTAAGGGCGGTCTTCGCGACCGGAGTTGAAGTGAATCAGATTCGCGAGCAGCTCTTTACCAGTACCGGATTCGCCTTCGATCAAAACAGTCGTTTGCGTGTCGGCCACGCTCAACGCGAGCTCGATCGCACGACGTATCGCGGCGGTTTGACCGATGATTCGTTCTTCACCGTAGCGCTCGTGCAAGGCACTGCGCAGGTGCATGATTTCCGCCGACAACTGGTCGCGTTCGAGTGCGGTTCCGATCTGGTCGGCGATGCCTTCGACGAGCGTTACGTCGTGATCGTCGAAACCTTCTCGCGCCTGGCTCCAGACGAGTCCGAGTAACCCAAACGTGTGTCCGCCAACTCTGACGGGTGCAACGAGTGCCGCACGACCGTGAAGCACGGCGTTAAATGCAAGCCGCCATGTGAACGGCAGATCAGTTTCCAGCAGGCGCAGTGTTTTTCCCTGCGCCAGCACTTCGATCATCGCGGGGAACGCCGTCAAGTCGATCGATTGTCCATGTTCCTGGAACAATCCGTGAACAGAATCGACCGCGGCTTCGGGCGCTGCTTTGAACGCCGCGAGACTCAATCGACTGCCATTCGGATCGAGCACGCCAAGCGCCGAATAATCCGCATTCACGAGCGCAATCGCACGCTCGAGTACGAGCGACGAGACCTCGCCAAAATCAGAGCGCGCATTCAACGCATTTGCGATCGAAAGCAGCGCGCGCTTCGTCTCGGCTTCGCGTTCCTTGACGGTGTAGAGGCGCGTGTACTGGTAGCCAATAGCGATCTGTCCGGCGATTGACTGGAGAAACGAGACTTCGTCGTCGAGCCACTCGCGTGGTGTGCGCGTCGTGTGCAGACCAACCAGCCCGAGAACATCGTCGCCGAGTGTGACAGGCACGACGAGAAGGGAACGCGTTCCGAGGCTCGCCGCGAGATACCGGACTTTCTGGTCCAGACCCGACGCCGAGACGTCGTTCAATCGGATGGGTTTTTTCAGATCGACTTGCGTTGAGAGTTGGTTCAAGTCGAGCGGAATAACAGTGCCAAGACTCGAAGGCACATCGTTCGACGCCCGCCACTCGTGACTGATACGCAGTTCGCTGGCGGACTTCAACTGGATCACGTCGCAGCGGTCGACGTTCATCATACGGCCGAGTTCAGAGACGATTACGTTGAGGAAACGGTCGAGATTGATAGCGTTAGGCAGAGTCATCGCGAGGCGATTGATAATCCCCTCCCGCGCCTCGTGCATTTTGATCTTTTGTTCTAAAGAAAGAGATTGAGCAGTGTTAGACATCTTTCGGGTAAAGAGCATAGACGATGCCCGCGGCAAGTTGCAAAGCTTGATTGCCACGCGCCGAGAGAGCCTCTTATAATCGCCACATGCCGATTTACGAGTACGAATGTAAAAAATGCAAGGCGCACGTCGAGGCCTTTCAAAAGGTGAACGACAAGCCGCTCACGAAGTGCCGCAAGTGCGGCGGGAAGCTGGAGCGGCAGATCTCGGCGCCGGCAATCCAGTTCAAAGGCTCCGGCTGGTATGTGACTGATTACGCCGGCAAGACAACTAAAAGCGAGAAGTCAGAATCCGAGTCTGCAAGCGATTCAAAGTCTGACAAGTCCGAGAAGAAGACCAAAGACAGTTCCCCTGCGAAGAAGACTTCCGACAAGCCTTCATCCTCTAAAGCGTAGGCGCCACGAAAGTAGGCCACAAAAATGCACATAAGACACAAAAACGTCTTTCTGAAATCTTTTGTGGTTTTAGTGCTTGTTTGTGTGCCGATCTTAATTATGGGCCAATCTGGCTATCGCCCGAACGCCAATGCTTCGGGCGGCGTGATGGTCAGCGTTGTGGCCCGGCGCGACGACAACAAGACCAATCCGATCACCAGCAAAGAAGTTTCTGTTTACGACAACGGCGTCGAGCAGGCTATTCGAAACTTCACCCCCGATCCGTCGCCGGCGCGCATTGTGCTTCTCGTCGACAATTCGTTAACGATTCGTGCGGACGTGGACAAGCTGGAACAAGCGGCGCTGGAGTTTGCTTATGAGATTTTCGAAGGCGACAAACTATTGATCATTGGCTACGACGAGCAGGCGGAGATCGTATCTGATTGGACCGACGACGCCAAGGCGATGCAGTCGAAGTTGAAACTGTTCCGCAAGAAGGGCCAGCCGCATCTGTTTGATGCGATTCGTGCAGTCGTCGAGGAAGCACTGAGACCGCTGCAGAATCAGAAGCGCATCATTGTAGTGATCAGTGACGGGCTCGACCGCGGAAGCAAGGCGACGTTCGAACAGACGATGGCAGAGCTACAGACAGAAAACATCATGGTCTACGCGGTGCAGGCAGTTGACCGCACACGCGGCGCCATCCGGCGCGACGTTCCGAAGCCGAAAGTCGTTATCGACAAATTGGCAGAAGGAACTGGCGGCCAAATTTTTTCGATAGATGAACCGTCCGTGGCGGCAAAGGCGATCTGTGATGAGCTGCGACAGAACCGGTACGTGCTTTCGTACGTCCCCTCCAGCGCGCCCTTCGGGCAAAAGCGGAGTTTGTTGGTTTTGGGGAATCAGGGAATAACGGTGAGATCAAAGTCGATGCAGCAACCGAATTAATCCATCCACAGATTACGCAGATTATCTGTGTAATCTGTGGATGGTTTTATTTTCGCGAGTAGAAGTAGAAGAGTCCCGCCATAATCGCCAGAATCAAACACTCCATGAAGATGAAAAAACTCAGTGAGAAAGTTCCGTCATCGTCAGTAAACGAGTTGGAAAAAGCGACGTAAGTTCCCATCAGAACCCCGCCGATAATCCATATCCACTGCCGTTTCTTGTCCCACACTACTTCAGTATCCCGGATAACCAGTGCATCAAATTGAGCGCGTATTGCCTGTTGTCGTTGCCGGGGACGTTCATGCCCATCGGATGCTTATCATTGCCCGAGATCTGGGCTGACAGCATTGCCGCTTCGCCCTGGACCACCACGCGCCCCTTGCCGAATTTAAACGCGACAGCCTGAGTTCGTCCCGCGGCTGAAACGTTCGTCTCTGCTGAGAAGGTCGTACGGTCAAAGGCTGTGCTTGCCAGATTGAGGATCCCCGCACTGCCTTCAGGTCCTTTCAGCGATTGGCCCGTAAAACTCCTCACGGTATTGACCCGCTCTTTTTCATTGCGACCCTCGGTTATCGGATGACTGCCCAGCAGCTTGTTTTCGCGCGAGAAGATCAGTTGGGTTGGGAGACCAGGGGCGCAGTTTGCAGGATCGAACGTGTAACCCTTGCTCATGTCGACGCCGAACTTGTTCGCGAGTGTAGCAGCGGCGCCGCCGAACGGCGCGTGATCGGCAATCAACAGTAACGCGCCGCCATCCTTCACCCAGTCGTGTACGGCTGTGATCTCGTCGTCGTTGAATGCCGACGAGTCAGCGCCGGCGTCGTCGTCTTCTTCAGCGCCAAGGGCGTTGGCGATAACGAGAACCTTGTAGCTGTCGAGTCTTTGTTTGCTGAACGACTGGCGATTGCGAATCACTTGATAACCGTCGTTCATCATCAGGTCGACGAATGGCTTGTAGCGACCTTCAGTCGTGTGAAAGTTGTGATGTGCTTCGTCGAACATCACCCGCGGGCCGCCTTTTTTGTAGGCAGGGTTTTCGACCGAAGTGTTGAACTCGGGATCGGCCATCTGCTGGCCAACGGCGACAGTGCAGATCAGGAGGAGGGCAAGAATTAAGAATTTCATGAATATAGGTCCTATAGGTCCAATAGGACCTATTTCAGCCCAATCTTAATTTGGCCAATCGTTCCGCGGCGCTATGCAGCGTTTCGTCTTTCTTGCAGAAACAGAACCGCACCTGTTGCGCGCCGCTCGCGGGGTTGCTGTAGAAGCTCGATCCCGGTACACAGGCGACGCCAACCTCGCGGATCAAATGCCGCGTAAACTCGACGTCATTTGAAAATCCAAACGCGGAGATGTCGGTCATGATGTAATAAGCGCCATCGGGCGAAAACGTCTTGAAGCCCGACTGCTCCAGCACCGGCAACAGCAAATCCCGTCGCGCCTGATATTCCTTCTGCAATGTGTTGTAATACTCCTGCGGCAGCGAGAGGGCATAGGCGCCCGCAGCCTGAAGCGGCGCCGCGGCTCCTACAGTCAGGAAGTCATGAACTTTCCGAATACCGTTCGTGATCTCCGGCGGTGCAATACAGTAACCCACACGCCAGCCGGTCACCGAATAAGTTTTCGACATCGAGTTGACGACGACAGTTCGCTCCCTCATACCGTCGAGTTGGGCCATCGAAATGTGTTTGATCTCCGCGCCCTCTCGAGGATAAAGAATGTGTTCGTAAATCTCGTCAGTGAAGCAGAGCGCGTCGAACTCCTGACAAAGTCCGGCGATGAACTCCATCTCATCGCGAGTGAAAACTTTTCCGGTCGGGTTATTGGGATTGCAGACGATAATGGCTTTGGTCTTCTTATTAAACGCGGCGCGAAGCTCGTCGCGATCGAAGTTCCAATCGGGCGCTCGCAACGGCACGTAAACCGGGCTTGCATCGGAAAGGATCGCGTCGGGTGCGTAGTTCTCGTAAAACGGTTCGAAAACGATAACTTCCTCACCGGGATCGACCGTCGCCATCATCGCGGCGATCATGCCTTCAGTTGAACCGCAGGTGACCGTAATCTCTGTTTCGGGATCGATCTGAATTCCAAGGTAAGAATGGGTCTTGGCAGCGATCGCGTCGCGAAAATTCTTTGCACCCCACGTGATCGCGTATTGATTGATGTCCTGGTCGATTGCTTCCATCGCGCGGTGCTTGATGTCGGCGGGCGCTGAGAAATCCGGAAAGCCCTGCGAGAGGTTGACGGCTCCGAACTTCAGGGCTTCGCGAGTCATTTCCCGAATCACTGACTCGGTGAACGAGCTCGCTTTTTTCGACACATGCCTGCTCTTTGATAGCGAAGGGGTAGTCATAAGGAAAGCAATTTAACCACAGATCACGCGGATTACTAAGGAATGATCTGTTCGCCTGCGGCTTCGCGTTTTAGTTGGTCGAGGATGGAGCGAATGGCGGCGGCGTAGCTGCCGTTGGGTGCGAGTTGAAGATACTTTTCGTAAGCCGCGACCGCTTCTTTCGGCTTTTCCATCTTTTCATAGGCGGCGCCGATCATTTGATAGATAACCGGTTCGCTGTCCGAAAGTTGAGCCAACGCTTTCTTGAATTCGACAATCGCCTCTGCGAACTGACCTTTATCCTCGTAAACGCGCGCAATGCCGACGTATGCTTCAGGCTGAACTCCGCCACCTTCTCTGATGGCACGCCTGAATGAACGGATCGCATCGTCACCGAACGCCTCTTCGCGATAAAGGCGTCCTTCAACGGCCGAAGCTTCGGCGTACGCAGGTCTCGTTCGACGTGCCGCGTCAATCGCCGCATGCGCATCTTTGAACTCGTTAAGGTCCATCAGCACGCGCGCGAGCCCAACTTGTGCCGCTGGATAAGCGGGCCTAGCTTTGATTGCCTGGCGATACAGATCCGCGGCTTTTTGCATGGAAGGATCGTCGCGAGCTTTCTCGCGAGCCGTCTCAGCTTCCTGGAACAGCAGTTCCGCCTGATCGGTCGTGCGCACGAGTTTCACATCCAGGGCGCGACGACCCGGAAGCAGGGGCGTCACGCTCTCTTTGAAACCATTGGCCCGAACCCGCACGGAATGGCGACCTGCAGAGACCTTTGCGATCGAGAGCTTCCCGGA
>DATNFX010000432.1:0-5947 GCA_035606195.1 Pyrinomonadaceae bacterium | reverse complement strand
GCGCGCAGAAATCCTGTTTCAGGTTTCCAACCGTGCGATAAGAGACGTGGATGGCCATTGAGCATCCAGCGGAAATCGACGCGCTGGTAGATCCGGCTCGCAAGTCGCACGACTTCCGGATCGTCACGAAAACACTGGCGGACCGTAAGAACACCCGCGAGCAGCAAAGCAGTATCAATCGACGAGACCTCGCTGTTCCAACGTCGCTCACCAGTCTTCGCGTCAAGCCAGTGATAGAACCAACCGTGCTGCTGATAGGCGCGCGAATCGAAGAAGCGCAAAGTGTTGAGAGCGCGCTCATGTGCCTGTGATTTTGCCACCCAATTTCGATCGGTGGCGATGCAGAGCGATGTCAGACCGAACCCAGTGGCAGCAATGCTGGCAACGTTCTGATGATCGGCGTCCAACGGTTTGCCGTCCATACGCGCGCGGTCAGGCACGAGTCCGGTGTTTGGATCAGCTTGTTGCCAGAAGTATTGAAATGAGCGGCGCTGAAGATCGTCGAGGAACTGCGCCTCGATGCTGCTACAAAGAAGGAGTAGCCACAAAAAGGCACATAAAGCACAAAAGAATTGTTTTGTGATTTGAGTGCCGCTATTTGGCTTGAACATTTAGTTTGGGGCTACATCAAACTTGGCTTCAATCACGTCGACCGAGTTAGAGCCAACCATCACGCGGAACTCGCCGGGTTCGACGACGTAGCGCATCTCACGATTCCAGAATCCGAGGTGTTCGGGGCCTAAGACAAACTCAACTTTTTTCTTCTCGCCGGGCTGCAGAGAGATGCGCTGAAAACCTTTTAGCTCCTTGACCGGGCGCGTCATCGTGGCTACAAGATCGCGAATGTAGAGTTGGACCACGTCATCACCTGCTCGACGTCCCGTATTTTCAACGTCCACGGTCACGGTTACTCTTCCAGACGCATTAATGCGCGGCGCGCTGAGTTGCAGATTCGAGATCTTGAACGTGGTGTAGCTCAGCCCGTAGCCAAACGGATAGAGCGGCGTCCAGGGCGCGTCGTAGTATTTCGATGTGTACCGGTTCTCAGCTTCAGGTGGGCGACCGGTGTTCATGTGGTTGTAGTAAATCGGAACCTGGCCCACCGTCCGTGGGAAAGTCACCGGAAGCTTCGCTCCCGGATTCACATCGCCAAACAGAATGTCGGCAATAGCATTGCCCGATTCGCTGCCGCCAAACCACGACTCGAGAATCGCTGGAGCGTTGTTCACGATCCAGCCGACCGAAAGCGGGCGTCCGTTCACAAGTACCACGATCGTCGGCTTTCCCGTTGCATGAATCGCCTGCACGAGTTCCATCTGGCGGCCGGGAAGATCCAGCGTGGAACGCGAAGCAGCTTCGCCAGTCATGTCATGCGTCTCGCCGACAAACACCACCGCAACATCAGCCTGCTTGGCGATATTGACTGCCTGCTCAAAGCCCGCCGTCGAATCGTCTTTGACTTCGCAACCCTTCGCGTAAAGTACCATCGTTTGCGGCGACACCTTCGCCTTGATTCCAGCGAGAGGGGTGACCGTGTTTTCTTCCTTACCATCACCGGACCACCAGCCGAGCGGTACGCGTCGATCATCGGCGAGCGGTCCGATCACTGCGATTGATCCGATGTTCTTATTCAGCGGCAACGTCTCGCGCTCATTCTTCAGGAGGACCATCGAACGTCCCGCGATTTCGCGAGCGAGACGAATACTCTCCGGCCTCAACAACGCATTCGGCTCACGTGCTTCGTCGGTGTAGGGATGATCGAAGAGGCCGAGACGAAACTTGATCCGTAGAATTCGCCGGACTGCCTCGTCGATCGTTGCCTGTGTGATCTTGTTCTGCTTCAGAAGCTGTGGGCCAAACTGATTATAGCTGCGGCTCACCATCTCCATCTCAACACCTGCATTGAGCGCCAGGGCCGCAGCCTGTTCTTCGTTACCGGCGACGCCGTGATTGATCAGCTCCTTGACGGCGGTGTAGTCACTGACGACAAACCCATCAAACTTCCATTCCTGTCGCAGCACCTTCGTCAACGTAAACGCATTCGCCGTTGCAGGCACACCGTTGATTGCATTGAACGAGCTCATCAGAGTTCCGACACCTGCATCGACTGCGGCTTTGAAGGGTGGAAAATAAATCTCGCGCAGAGTGTTTTCGGAGAGGTCGGTCGTGTTGTAGTCGCGACCGCCTTCCGCATTGCCGTATGCAACCCAGTGTTTCGCACAGGCGAGTATCTTATCCGCCGCGCCGTAGTCGTCGCCCTGGAATCCGCGGACGCGTGCGCGAGCGAATGCTGCGCCGAGAAACGGATCCTCACCGGCACCTTCCGTGATTCGTCCCCAACGCGGGTCGCGTGCTATATCGACCATCGGAGCGAAGGTCCAACGCAGTCCGACGTTGTTTGCTTCCTGCGCCGCAACGGCCGCAGAACGCTCGGCCAGTGCCGGATCAAAACTGCTCGCTTCACCGAGTGGGATTGGAAAAATCGTGCGATAACCATGAATCACATCGAAGCCAAAGAGAACCGGAATCTTCAGGCGCGACTCATTCATCGCGACACGCTGCACCTGGTTTGTGCGTGCGGCGCCACGAACGCCGAGCGTCGAACCCAGCAGACCCTTGCGAATCATGTCGAGATGTTCCGGACGAAAGTTGCCATTGCCTTCGCCGTCGAGCTGTTGAAGTTGTCCCAGCTTTTCTTCAAGCGTCATCCGCGCGAGCAGTTCGTTGACTCGTTGCTCGACGTTGGGAGCGCGCTGTGAATGTGTCGGAGAAGTCGAAAAGAGAAGAGAAGTGAGAACAAACAGCAGTAACGCTGCAAGCCGAATGGGTTGCTTCATATTGTCCACAGATTCCACAGATTACACAGAAGGATTTATCTGTGTAATCTGTGGATAGTCCTACTTTAGAAATTGAATCGCGCCTGGAATTCTACTACACGTCCGGCCAGCGCATTTTTCGCGCGCCCGAAGTTTATGTCGTCGACGTTCGGCGAGAAAAAGCCAAATGGCGCGAGATTCAAGTTGTTAAAGATGTTGAAGAAGTTTGCCTTAACTTCCAGATTCGACCCTTCACCAAAAAATGCGGGCATTCCGGTCCGCTTACCGAGGCTCATGTCTACGGAAAAGTATTTTGGACCACGGAATGAGTTCCGACCGATGCCGGGCAATAACGATCCGTTTGGATTATTCGGATCGAAGTACTTCAGCCCGCCGCCCGGGAAATTTCCACCCGGTCTTGTAAACGCTTCGTTGCTGGTATCGTCAAGCGCACCGCCAAAGTATCGCGGCGGCCGCGATGGACAGACAAAGTTGTTGGAGTTCGCGGAGCGCACGCACTGGCCGGTGTGCGGAGTCCACGGAAAACCAGTATGAGCGGTCAGGATGCCGTCGATCTGCCAACCGCCAAACGCTTTACCGACGAAGTCGCGGCGGCCGCGGAGAAATGGCAGATCCCACAAGCCCGAAATGTTCAGATTGTGTCTGACATCAAAATCGGACGGACCACGCTCCTGACGCAGATCCTGCGGAAACGTCTGATTGGTCTCCGCACCAGGACCTTCGTTTGAAAGCGTATCAATGCTCTTGGACCAACGGTAGAGAACGTCAAACTGAAAACCCTGCGAGAACCGACGTGTCATACGGGCATTCATCCCGTTGTAGTTTGAATTCACGTCCGGTGTCGGAATGAATACTGCGAAGGCGAAGAAGTTCGCCGGAATCACAGGCTGGACGAGGTTTTGATTAACGAGACGAATTAGCTTGTGAGTCGAACTTCCCTGATACCCAAGTGTGCCGACAAGACCCCACGGAAGTGTGTACTGAAAATCCAATGAATATGCATAAGCATAGGCCGTTGGAACATCAGGCAGAGTGCCGTAAATTTCAACAGTGCGATTCGGAGGCGTGCCTGTTACGGGATCAATGCCGACTGCAAGCGCCGGGTTTGCAGGATAACTAAACGGTGAATTACTGCTACCCAACGCATAAAGAATCTGGCCGCCGGCAAAAGGAGAACCAAAATCAGTGGCTGCTGTGCCGCAACAAATCGAGTAACGAGCAAAGAACGGTGGATTGCCACGCGTGTTTGAAAAGACTACTTCCGGAATGCGGTTGTAATAGATTCCCGCGCCGCCGCGAATGACGAGTTTGTCTTCAAGATTGTGATATTTCGGACTGTAGGCAAAGCCTAAGCGTGGCGCGAAGTTATTCTTGTCCGCATTGTAGAGTTGGCTCGTCGGTTCAACCCGCGAACCCGCCAAACCACCGTTTGGTCCAAAGATGAAGTTTGCGACCTTGTCGTCCTGCTCTTTCAGGACTCCGAAATACTCGTAGCGAAGACCGATTTGCAACGACAGGTTCGGCTTCGCTTTCCAGTCGTCACCGAAGAAGAAACCGTAACTGTTCGAGCGGAAGTGTCGCTGTGCGTCTGCTGGTCCACCCGTCTGCGGATCTGCGTTGATCTGATAAAACAGCGGCGTATCGTTGGCGAAATTAAAGAGACTCGCGAAAGTGTAAAGCGGACGCGAAGCGCCGTTCAGGTTATTGTCATTGAACTCGCGTCGAAACTCGCCACCAAATTTGAACCCATGAGTACCGTGAACCTTGCTGACCACGTCACGAAACTCCATCGTCTTCTCCGAGAAGTCGCCCGGTGTCGTTTCAGACTGGTTAGCGCCGAAGCGAATACGGCTGCCGTCGCGCAACAGGCTCTCGATCTCGACGCGCGGAATGCCGAAGTTGGTATTAGTGGAAGACTCAAGTTCGTTGAAAGCAAACTTCGTTAAGTTGAAGCGGGCCTCGTTTAGCAGACTCGGAGAAAACGTGCGGTTATAGAGCACTGTGAAAGCCGTATTGTGTGGCTCAGTGGTGATGTCGGCCTGCGGACGCGCATCGCCGCCGGTATCGCTGCCGATAAAAAAGCCGCGCGTGAGATACGTGCTGAAAGTTATTTGATTGAGGGAGTTTGGTGAAACGTCGAAACGTGCGTTGTATTGCTTAGGCCTGTTGGTTGTGGGAGCTGCGATGATTACTTTTTGAATGTCAGGGATTCCGTCCAGACCGCCGCCGCCAAGATTTGAAAAGGGCACGTATTGGCCCAAAGCGCCGCTAGGTGAGCCGACGTCGAGTCCGCCGCCAACAACCTGACAGGGAATGCCGCCGTTAATGTCCGCGCAGGATGGTGTCAGCACAGCGCTAAAGCGCGGGTTGATACCGTCGCTGGCTAATATTCTCGCGCTAATTCCACCCGGTCGCGCGTTGATGACTGTTTGCCGGAATTGCGGCGTCTCGACATAAGCAGTCGTCGGCGTGGTTGAGTTTTCACGAAGTGCTTCGTAAGACAAGAAGAAGAACGCGCGATCGCGAAGGTTGTAAGTCGCTGGACCATTACCTTCGCCAAACCGCGGCAGGACGACTGGGCCGCCAAGGCTGCCGCCAAACTGGCGGAAGAATCGCTCGACTCGCTCCGTGCGTCCACGACCAAAATCGTTTGGATACTTATTGAACGCGTTGAGCTTCGGACTGTCGTACTTTAAAAACGCGCTGCCATGGAAATCATTGGTTCCGTTCTGTGAGACGACTTTGATCTGCGCGCCGGAGTTTCGACCGTCTTCCGCGGAATAGCTTGTCGACGAAATCTGAATTTCCTTTACTGATTCCTGGTTGGGCGTAACTACAGCAGCCCCACCGTGACTGAGACTGTTGACGCTCACACCGTCGATCTGAAAATTATTCGCGGAGATGCGTTGTCCGTTAGCGCTGATCTGTGGCTGGTTCTCAATCTGGAAGATGGAATTACTCGAACCGCCGGGACCGGGAGAATTCGGCAGACCAGAGGAGTTTCCATTCGGACTTCGTCCTGCGTCACCGAATACGCCTGGTGTGAGCCGAGTCAGCTCGTAAGGATCGCGACCTGCTTGCGGCAGCCGCTTAACCTCGGCAGTCGTTAT
>DATNFX010000431.1:0-2434 GCA_035606195.1 Pyrinomonadaceae bacterium | reverse complement strand
AGCGAATCGCCCGGATACTGTGTGCGAATCAGGTGCGACATCGCTAACGCAACTTTCTTCGCGGGTGTAAATCGATCCTCACCGTAAAGAATCATCGAGTGAGAACAGTCAAGCATAACAACCGTGGCGCACGACGACTGGTAATCACACTGATGAACGTACAAGTCGCTATACTCAAGATTAAGCGGGACCTTCAGTCCCTCGCGTTGAATCGCGGAGAGCAACGTCGTGTTAACGTCGAGATTGATCGTGTCGCCGAATTCGTAACGTTTGCTTGCGGCGGCAGCTTCCACACCGGTAGAAAGATAAACTGTGTCGTGACGTCCGGCAGCGCTCTTACCGAAACTTCCCAGCAGATTTCGAAGCGTTTTATACCCGAGAAAATCCAACCCCTTTTCAGTAACTTCGAAACGAACGTCACGTGGCAGCGGCTCTTCAAACATCTGGCCCTGCTGGGGAGATCCGCGACGCTGTTCTGCTCGTTGTGGTGGTTCCTCGTGAAGAGTCAAATAGCCCTCTTCAACGAGTCGCTCGATCAATTGATTCAACAATTCCTCGAGCAGCGAGTCGCGAAACTTCCCCTGGTTCTGCGCAAGCATTTCACGGATCTGGTTCTCGTTTACAAGCCCCTGATTCATGAGCGCCTGAAGCAACGCGCGCCGCAAAGCATCGAGTGAAGTGTCGGTAGTTTTTTGTTGACGAGTCCAGTAATAGTCGTCGTCGTAGCCCGAGTCGAGCAAAGCGTCGGACATACTGTCCATCAACTCGCCCAGGTTGATACCGAAGACATCGAACCCCTGAAACTTTGAATACTTAAACTTCATTAGCCACAGATTAAACGGATCTTAAATCCGGATTTACGCGGATCTTTAACTGTATTTGCCGGTCTCGGTTAAATCGTCGTAGATCATCCCGCGTCGATCTTTCTTCGCTTTTGTTACCGCCGCGTAGCCACCCTCTTCATTGCGACTGATCTTGTTTTCCGCGTACAGACCTTCAAGCACGAGCTCACAAGCCGAGACGAGCCGCGCTATGTCGGAGCGCTGGAAATCAAATGGAATCATCGCGGTCTCCAACAACTCCGGAACGGCCTCGATCAGGTTTATGCATTCCTCGGCTGCGGCAGTGTCGGCGAGCAGGAGTTTGTTGCCTTCGTCAAACCATTGCACGGTCCTGGAAAAATCGATGCCGACAAAATAGCCTTCAAAGATTTCACCAGCCGCGCGCTTGATGAGATCACGCGCGATGCGATTCGCGCCGAGCTGCTCGCCTTCGTACTCCAACTCCATCTTTCCCGTCATCGAAGGGATGGCGGCGTAGACGTCAGAAATACGAGGCACGACGAATTCATCACCAGTCAACAGCGCCCGTCGTTCGGCATTCGAAACCACCGATTCCATCACCGTGATCGGCATTCGTTGCGAGACACCCGAGTGCTTGTCGACGTGGTTATCATCGCGAGCTTCAAACGCAATCTGCTCGACCACTTCGCGAATGAACTCCGGAACCAGCAGTTGGTCGCGATTGTCGAAACGATCGGTCCATGCTTCCTGCCGAGTGATTTCAATCGCTGACGGCAGTTCCTTCGGATAGTGCGTCATGATCTCGGTGCCAATGCGGTCTTTCAACGGCGTGATGATCTTTCCGCGCGCGGTGTAGTCCTCAGGGTTGGCAGAGAACATCAGCATCACGTCGAGCGGCAGGCGCACGGGATATCCCTTAATCTGCACGTCGCCTTCCTGCATGATGTTGAAGAGCGCGACCTGAATCTTTCCGGCGAGGTCCGGGAGTTCATTGATGGCGAAGATGCCGCGATTCGCGCGCGGCAGCAGGCCGTAATGAATCGTTAACTCATCACTCAGCAGGTGACCGCCCTTTGCCGCCTTGATCGGATCCACGTCACCGATGATGTCCGCCACAGTCACGTCGGGCGTCGCAAGCTTCTCGACAAAACGTGCGTCGCGTCCGATCCACTCGAGAGGCGTCAGTTCGCCGTGTTGCTCGAGCGTCTGCTGTCCATAAGCGGAGATCGGCCGGAACGGATCGTCGTTAACTTCAGAGCCGGCGATGATGGGTATGCGCTCGTCCAGAAGATCCGTAAAGAGACGAATTATCCGGCTCTTTGCCTGACCGCGGAGGCCGAGCAGGATGACGTTGTGCCGCGACAGGATGGCATTGATCAGTTGCGGAATCACCGTGTCCTGGTAACCGACAATGCCGGGAAACAACTTCTCGCCTGAGCGTAGCTTTCGAATTAGGTTGAGACGCAGTTCGTCTTTGACGGAGAGGGGTTGATACCTGGCCGCCCTGAGTTCGCGAAGGGTTCTTGGGTAATCCATATATTTTGGTCGGGGAGAGATTCTAACTCTTTATCCAGAGATTACACAGACAGCAATCCGTCGTCGCGGAGTTTTTCGAGATGCGCCAGCACTGC
>DATNFX010000430.1:0-4385 GCA_035606195.1 Pyrinomonadaceae bacterium | reverse complement strand
TGGTAGGCGCGTGCGGATTTGAACCGCAGACCCCTACCGTGTCAAGGTAGTGCTCTACCCCTGAGCTACGCGCCTAAAGTGGAAGGATTGTCAAAAACCCTAAGTCGAGCTTCGTGAGACACGGCATAGTAACATAAGATTTCAAAGTCCGCAGCCAGATGCGGCTTCGGAGTAGTGGTTCAGTTTCGAAACCTGGCTGAATACGCCGAAGGCGTTCGCTAATTTTAGCCCAGGGTTTGGAGCGCCAGCGACAACCCTGGGTTTAATAATTAAAAGATCGTGGTAACCCTGAAAAGGTCCGCCAATTGCCGAACCCTTTCAGGGTTGGTCCTCAATTTAAAATTATGTCCCAGGGTAGTCGCTACGCTCCAACACTGGGCTGAAATTAGCGAACGCCTTCGGCGTATTTTCAAATTTGGACCAGTTCCTGCTTCGTAAAAGACTCAGGCTGCCAACAACGTTAGGTGAAGAGACTTAGGATGTATAACAAGCCCATCATTACTGCAGGTCTCGTCTTATTAGTCGTCGCTAGTCAACCCGTCGTTTTGCGATCACAGGCTGCGTCGAGTCAGGATGATCTGATCGCGACGGCGCGAGCGTTTGTCGAGTTACTCGTCAAGAAAGACTTCGCGAACGCTGTAGCAACATTTGACGACACGATGAAGGCTGCGATGCCTGAAGCGAAGTTGCAGGAGACGTGGAATGCCGTCGTCACGCAGGTGGGCGCATTCAGGCAAGTCGCTAAGACCAGAACGGAAAAGCGCGGCGCGTACACAATCGTTTTTGTGACCTCCGATTTTCAAAACGCCGCTCTCGATATTAAAGTCGTCTTCGATCAATCAAAACGCATTGCTGGCCTGTTCTTCGCTCCAGCCACAAACGTCGATTACGCGCCTCCCCGTTACGTCAAGACAGATTCGTTTCACGAGAAGGAAGTCACGATTGGAACGGGCGAATGGGTGCTGCCGGGTACGTTAACCACTCCTGTGGGTTCCGGTCCATTTCCCGCGGTGGTTCTGGTGCATGGCTCTGGTCCAAACGATCGTGACGAAACCATCGGTCCTAACAAACCTTTCAAGGATCTCGCCGGCGGACTTGCATCAAGAGGCATTGCCGTCTTGCGTTATGAGAAACGCACGAAACAACACAGCGCCAAGCTTGCTTCAATTCGCAACTTCACCGTCAAAGACGAAGTGCTCGACGATGCGCTTGCCGCTGTTGAGTTGCTACGCAAAACGGAAGGTATCGATGGCAAGCGTATCTTCGTTCTGGGTCACAGCCTGGGTGGAATGCTGATTCCACGAATCGGCCGGCTCGATTCAAACATTGCGGGCTTGATCGCTATGGCAGGTGCTACACGTCCGCTCGAAGACGTTATACCGGAACAGCTCGCATACATCTTTTCCCTCGACGGCAGCGTTTCACCCGAAGAGCAAAAGCAAATAGACCACGCGAAAGAACAAGCTGCGAAGGTAAAAGCGCTCAAGCCTGAGGACGCTAACTCTACCGCCGTTATGTTCAGCGCGCCCGTCTCATACTGGCTCGACTTGCGTGGCTATAACCCGCCCGAAACTGCCAAGGAACTCAAACAGCCACTGCTAATTCTCCAGGGCGAACGGGATTACCAAGTAACTATGGAAGACTTCAAGAGATGGACCGCAGCGTTGTCGACCAAAAGCAATGTCACGTTCAAGTCGTACCCATCACTCAATCATCTGTTTATCGCCGGCATCAATCGAAGCACGCCTTCAGAATACGAACAGGTTGGACACGTCGATGAGCGTGTGGTCGAAGATATTGCAGCGTGGGTCAAGAAACTCCCACAATGAATGTACGCCAGTGTTTGCGCATTTCAGGTCTAACGCCAGATCGAATAGACTGAATGCGCAATGATCACAGTTCTTTATCTCGCCCTCGTCTTCTTCCTCGTTTTAGCAAATGGCTTCTTTGTGGCATCGGAGTTTGCGCTCGTAGGCGTGCGGCGGTCGCGCGTCGAGATGCTGGCGCAAAGCGGCAACGCCGGGGCGAAGCGGTTACTGCGTCTGCTGAGTAATCTCAACGGCTACATTTCGGCAACACAGTTGGGTATCACGATGGCTTCGCTTGCTCTCGGCTGGGTCGGCGAGCCGGTATTCGCTCACATACTCGAAGCGCCTCTCAAAGGACGCGTCTCGGAAGTAACACTTCACACTCTCTCGTTCGTTATAGCGTTCACAATCATCACGTTTCTTCACATCGTGCTCGGAGAGCTCGCGCCGAAGACACTGGCTTTGGAGCGGGCGGAAAAAGTGGCCCTCGCGATCTCCTGGCCCATGGAGGCTTTTTACAAATTCTTTCGCTGGCCCATACGAGTGCTCGATTGGGCAGGCATCCGCACCGTCAGACTTCTTGGCTTACACCCATCGGGTGAACACGCCTCCGTCTACACTGAAGACGAGCTGCGCCACTTGATCGACATCTCTCAACAAAGCGGTCACGTCGCCGCGGAGGAGCGCCAACTGATCCATCGTATATTCGAGTTTTCCGAAGTGAACGTTCGAGAAGCGATGGTGCCGCGCACGCAGATCCAGGCACTCGCCGTCACGGCTTCCCTCGATGAAACGAGAGCAGCATTTCGTTCATCTGGTATTTCGCGTCTGCCTGTGTATCGACACAACTTCGACGACGTAGTTGGTGTTCTCTATCGAAAGGACGTGGACATGGGCCGGCTCGATGCACGGACGTTCCGGCTGGAAGATCTGACGCGGCCGCCGGCGTTTATTCCGGAAACTGTTTCAGCAGGCGAGGCGTTGAAGCAGATGCAATCCACGAGAGTGCACTTCCTTTTCGTAGTGAACGAACACGGCGGTGTCGAGGGCATACTCACGCTCGAGGATCTGCTGGAGGAGATTGTTGGCGAGATCGACGACGAGTTTGACGAAGAAACGAAGTCGCAGATCAAACGCGATCGAGAGAGCTTTGTACTCGATGGTATGCTGGCGGTGCGTGCTGCGAATCAGCAACTCGGTTTGTCACTTCCCGAGCGCGACGGTTACACGACGATCGCAGGTTTCCTGATGTCTCGCGCAGGCAGGGTCCTCGATGTTGGTGACGAGGTCGACCACGAAAGCGGCACGTTTCACATTGAGAAAGTCGACGGCCGCCGCATTCTTCGCGTGCGCTTCCAGCCACGTGAGTTGCCACAAAAAGGCACAAAAAGCACAAATGATGGCCTCTATGTTTTTTGTGCCTTTTTATGTCAACTACTCGTATCGTAGAGCGATCAGAGGATCGACCTTAGTGGCGCGTCTTGCCGGGATGTAACAGGCGAGCAGCGCGGCGAAGATCACAGAAAACACTACGGCAAGAAATGTGAGCGGATCGCTCGGGGAAACTTCAAACAGAAGCGTCGACATCAGACGCGTTAATGCGAGCGCGCCGGCAAGACCGATTGCCAGACCGAGCACGACCAGCGACATACCACTCTTCAAGATCAGCATCAGCACATCACGCCACTCCGCACCGAGCGCTATTCGCACACCAATCTCGCGAGTGCGTTGAGTTACGAAATACGCCATCGTTCCATATATGCCGGCGGCGGCCATCACGAGGGCAATGCCTGAGAAGATTGCGAACAACAATCCCCAAACACGTGATTGCCATACCGTGTTAGCCGATAACGAAGCCACAGGCATCACATTGAAGACACCCGTATCCGGAGCGATCTGCCAGATCGCACGCTGGATCTCCTTCGCGCGCATCATGGGATCGCCCTGCGTCCGTGCTACAAAGTGAGTTTGCTTGGCGTAACTCTGATAGCAGGCGTAGTAGAGATCGTAACCGACATCATCGACCAAACTGTTGTGCTTAACGTCGCCGACCACGCCGATGATTTCGCCACAGCCCGTACCATCGTCGTTGCAGTTGACTCGTTTACCGATCGGATCGGCATTGGGCCACATTCGCTCTGCAAGTTGACGACTGATAATTGCAACATCGCGGTAACCGTCGGGCTTAAACGTGTCGTTGTCATTGAAGACGCGACCACGAAGTACGGGAATCTGCATCACGCTAAAGTAGTCAGGCGAAACCGCCTGGTAATTAACGAGCGGATTTTGCTTCTGTTCATCAGTCGACTGACCCTGAATCGAAAACTCGCCTCTATACCAGGGCTTTTGACCGACAAAAGGCAAATCGCTGTTCGCCGCCACCGCAATCACACCCGGCACCTGCGCGACCTGCTGAAGCAACTGCTGATACCGCCGCGACATGAATTCAACCCGATAGTCTTCCTGACGTTGATAGGTGGGATTGATCTCCAGATGAAGCACGCCCTCAGCCGTGAAGCCCGGCGACGTGTTCTGCAAACGCAGGAAGCTTCGCAGCATGAGTCCGGCGCCGGCGAG
>DATNFX010000429.1:0-4552 GCA_035606195.1 Pyrinomonadaceae bacterium | reverse complement strand
TACAGGGAGCGGTAGCGACCTGGTCAGTGATCAGCATGCGACATTTCCTAATGATCCTTGACTCCTATCGTTTGACCAGGTCGCTACCGCTCCCTGTACTGACCCGATCCAAGCGTGGGGTCCGACTTTTGAGGCAAAGCGCCAACTCCCTTTTAATTCCAGCCAGCGATTGAAATGAAAGATCACTGTCGCGATACCAACGCCTGATTGCATTACTGATCGGAAACGGCGCGCCGAAGATTCGCTCTTCGTTGATCATTAATGTGCCGCTGCCGTGCCCTTTGAACCGGTAAGAATGCACCGCACTCAAGCCATACTTCGTTCCGGTCCATGTGATGACATGCGGCGATTTCATATTGATAACGCTTGCCAGCACGACGGTGCTGATCCGCGCCACGCGGAACCGTATTCGCATCACGGCACCGGTTCCGAGTTGCACGCCCTCAACGAGACGACATTCGAGACAGATCGGACTCCAGCGACTCCATTGTGTAAGGTCGGAAAAGTAGGACCAGACAGTCGCAGGGCTTTGCTCGACGTACAGTTCGGCATAAAAGCGCATCGACTTGACCGTGCCGTTTTTCAAGGATAATGGACCATCACCTTCTTGCGGAGACCGAGATTACGCCGCGCCTTTTGTTCAAACGCGCGCGCGGGATTCGTCATGTAGAGGCCGCAGCAACGGTTGCAGATCGGAAGGCGATTCGTAAGGATGTACTTGCGAAACCTGATCGCCATCTCGGAATTGAACGACTCCATAAAGCCATCGCGAAACACATTTCCGGCAATGACATCAGGATGCCCCGGACAGAAGATCAGGTCGCCGTTTGCGTGGATCCTGGCCCAGTAGAACGGCATGAAGCAGCTCTCGTTTCCAAAGGTGTCGAGATAATCAGAGAACCAGCGGTCAAAGTCCTTGCCGCGTAAATGGCTGGGACCAGTGACGACGTAGGGCGGCAACACTCGAAATCGCTTTTGTGTGAGCAAACGTCGCAACCGATCGACTGTGTCACTGTAATCGTGCTGGTCGTGAACCGGCGCGATCCAACCGCGCCACGCTCCCGATGAAGTCACGCCCAGCTCTTCCTGCAAATGCTTCTCGTAAGCAACGCCCGCACTCTCAGGCATGAAATAACGCAGGTTGTAGTTGAGCATAAACACGCCCAACTGCTTCGCCGTCTCGTAGGCACGCTCGATCACGTCTGTGGTCCACTCACAAACGACAGTGCTCATGATGACGAGCGGCAGTGGCAAGCCGAGCTCGCGACGCAGATCGAAAAGACAATCGAGTCCTTCGGTGATTCGCGCGAAAGTACCTTTACCGCGGACACTATCGTGAGTTGTTTCGTCGCCGTCGACGGAAAGAATGACCGCGAGGTTCCGGATTCTCGCCACCGCAGGAAGATGGCTCTGCATGAGGGTGCCGTTGGTCGTGATCAGCACATCGAAATCGCGGTCAGCGAGTGTTTCGAGTAAACCGTCAATCTGTTTGTAGGCAAAAGGCTCACCACCATGAACATTGATCATCGAATAGCGTGGCGAGAGATCGCCGATCAGCGACGTAATCGCATCTTCGTCCATGCTTTCCACCTTGCGCGAGCCGGCGAGAAAGTAACCGGCCTCACCCCACTGGTTGCAGAATGGACAACGGAGATTGCAAGCTTCGGTGGGTATGAGTTGGACCACGGCGGCGTTCGGCAGTTTAAAGGTGCCGTCACGCACAGACGCTTCAAAGTCTTTTCTCCACCGTTCCAGACGGCGCCGCCCACGCCAGTAAAAATGCGCGAAGTGCAAGTAGTCGCGGGCTGTATAATGATGCTTCATTAAATCCCTACCACGGGCTGCACTAAGAGTGCCGTTTAGCCTGCGAAGCAGGCGTGAGCATAAAGCCTGGGGTGCAAGCCCCAGGATCAAAGCACCACAGATTTTTCAAGCCCGCGAATGCGGGCGATAGTCCGAATCGAGACAAACGCCTAATGATTTTGACGGCCGCGAACTGTCGCCCATTTCATGGGCTCGTAATTCGATTTAATTCTGATCCTGGGGCTTGCGCCCCAGGCTTTATGCTCGCGCCTGCTTCGCAGGCTTCACGCTGATAATCGCGGCGATCGCAACGTAAGTAACCACGACATCAAGATTCCGGACACCACACGCCGGTTTGCTTCTCCCGGATCGAAGAGAGTGGCCACGCCTTTGAAGTTGTCGTTTGCGCCGTTTGAATAGGCAAGGAAAAGCGTCGCGAGGAGCAATACAGTCAAAGTGATCATGGGAGCACCTCGGGCCAATGGGTGTTTACTTGTTTAGGTAGCGCGAGTCTCTTTCTTGCTTTCTGTTCGAAGGCACGCGCCGGATTGGTCATATAAAGTCCGCAGCATCGATTGCAGATGGGCAGCCGGTTGGCAAGCATGTGTTTGCGAAACTTTATTGCGACGTCGGAATTGAACGATTCCATGAAGCCGTCGCGGAAGACGTTGCCGGCGATGATGTCAGGATGTCCGGGGCAAAAGATCAGTTCGCCGCTGGCATGCACGCGCGCCCAGTAAAACGGCATGAAGCAGCTCTCGTTGCCGAACGTGTTGAGATAGTCGGTGAAATAGGTTTGATAATCTGAGCCACGCAACTGACTAGGCGTGGTCACTACAAACGGCGGTGAAAAGCGTCGTCGCTTTCGGATGACGCGCTCGAGCGCGGCAGCGACTTTGGTGTAATCATGGCTTTCATGATTCGGCGAGACCCAGCCGCGCCACGCGCCGCTCGACTTTACTCCGAATTCGTGTTGCAGGTGCCGCTCGTAAGCCTGGCCGATCTCTTCCGTGAGAAACCAGCGAAAGTTGTAGTTGATCGCTAGTGCCTGGAAGTCACGCGCCACATCGTACACGCGCTCCAGCACGTCTGTAGTCCACTCGCATACAACCGTACTCATGATGACTGCCGGTAAAGGTACGCCGCGACGACGTCGCAGTTCGCAAAGCGCTCGGATGGAATCTCGCGCCGCGTTGAAAGTTCCTTTGCCGCGAATTTTGTCGTGCGTCTGCTCGTCGCCGTCAATCGACAGCAGAAAGATCAGGTTTCGTATGTTCGCAAGGCCGTCCAAATGAGACTTGAGCAGGGTCCCGTTAGTCGAAAAGATGACGTCGAACTGTTGTTCGCGCAGCAGCTCGAGCAGTGTGTCGATGTGTTTGTAAACGAACGGCTCACCACCATGGACACTGATCAGCGAATTTCGTGGTGAGAGTCCACGCATCAATACGGTCAATCCCTCAGCGTCCATGTGCTCAACACGGCGAACACCATCGAAGAAGTAACCGTTTTCTCCCCACTGATTGCAGAACGGGCACCGCAGGTTACAAGCTTCGGTAGGAATTAGCTGGACCACAGTCGCAGCCGGCAGCTTAAACGACTGCGATCGCACGGCCTCTTCGTACAGTTTTCCCCAGACGCGCTGCCGTCGCCGGTTCCGGCCGTACATCCTCGCAAAATGCAAATAGTCCGTGAGGTGATAAAACATAAATCCGCGTCTTAAGATCCGCGTTCATCCGCAAGCACGATCTTTCCGTAACTCTTCCGACTCGAGATCAACTCGTGCGCTTCACGAATCTTCGCTAACGGCAAAACATGACCGACTTGCATCTTCAACCGCCCTTGCCCGATCCACTCAAACAACTGTTTCACCGATTCACCCATCAGATGCGGCCGTTCGAAGATCGCATTCAGGTGCAAACCAAACACGCCCTGTGATCGAAACAGCAACTTCAATGTGTCGATCGGCTGTACCTCGCCGCTCGCGGCGCCAAAAACAACCAGCCGGCCGAGGGATGGCAGGATCGCCAGACTGCGACTAAACACTTCGCCGCCGACTGCTTCAAGTATCAACGTGGGTGCATTCTTACCGTTTAGCTTTTGATCGAATTCTTCATAGCTGAGTGCCTCATCGGCCCCCAGTTCGAGCACGCGGGCGCGCTTCTCTTCCGCCGACGCTGTGCCGATCACACGCAACCCAAGCAATTTCGCGATCTGTACTGCTGCCGTGCCCACACCGCCGGCCGCTGCGTGAATGAGAACTGTTTCCCCCGCTACAGCCCTGCCAACAGTCGTGAGCGCGTGGTACGCAGTCAGGTATTGGACCGGAAACGCAGCGGCCTCGATGAAAGACATTGACTCGGGAACAGGCATGCACGCTGCCGCGCTAACGCACAAACGCTCCGCATGGCAACCACCGGGTGAAACCGTCATGACGCGCGCGCCAACCGGCAACCTCTCGCCTGCCTCGACTACACCCGCTGCCTCGAGACCGGAAATGAACGGTGGCTTTGGTCCACCCGGATAAAGACCGGCGCGCTGCGTGACATCGGCGTAGTTCAGCCCGCTTGCTTCGACACGAATTCGCACCTGTCCCGCTTGCGGCTCCGGATCCGGCAACTCGACCAGCTCCAGTTGGTCCACATCTCCAAAACCTTTTACGCGAACTGCTTTCATGTTATTCCTGTGTACTCTGTTAGTTTGAACTTGAAATACGCCGAAGGCGTTCGCTAACCCCAGCCCAGGGTTCGAG
>DATNFX010000428.1:0-20972 GCA_035606195.1 Pyrinomonadaceae bacterium | reverse complement strand
AGATACCAAGCGTCAGTTGAAGCTTATAATTCCGAAAGTAAAGCGCAAACTTCCTTAAATCTTCCACGCGACGATAATAGCAGACCGCCCCTCGGGACGTACTGTAGGGGCGGCCCTCCGTGGCCGCCCTGCGTCGAACCGGAGGGCCGCCCCTACAGTACGTCCCGAGGGGTAATTAATATCTCAGGTAGGTGCTGATGGCGGTGGCGGCGAGTTTTCCGGCGTCGTCAAAGAGCTCTGCAGAAACCGTGATCACACGGCGGCCGAAACGCACCACGCGCGCTGAAGCACGCGCAGTCCCGGAACTAATCGGCCGCAAATAATGAATCGTGAGGTCGACTGTCACCGTGCTTTCGTTCTCTTCCAACTGCGCCATGATCGCGATCGCCATCGCCGAATCGATCAACGTCGCAATCGCGCCGCCATGCGCGATCCCACTGTTGCGCATCAGATCGTCACGGAGCTTCATCGATAGCACCGCATGTCCCGGTTCGACCGAATCAACCTCAATGCCAAGCAACTTCGCAAACGGAACGTGATCGAGCGTCATGAACGATAACTCTCTCCCGGATTCGCCGGCTCAACGATCACTGCCGTTCCGTACGCCAGAACTTCTGTAACACCCTGCGCGATCTCGGTGCTCTCGTAGCGTGCTCCAACAATCGCGTTAGCGCCAATCTCCGTCGCATGCTGGATCATGATGTCGAAGGCGTGCGCGCGTGTTTCTTCGCAGAGCTTGGTCCACACGGTGATGTTGCCGCCGACAATCGTCTGCAGCCCCGCGCCGATCGTCGCAAAGATATTTCTGCAACGCACGACGATGCCGCGCACGACACCGAGATTCTGGACCACGCGATGATTCGGCAACTCGAAAGCCGTCGTCACCATTTGATGCGAGACTGAATAGCGCGGCGGGCTCACTGCGTACGGAACCCCTGGTTGCATTGAATCAGAGCTCATCGTTTCTTTCCTTGTCTGGGGATGTAGAGAAACTGCTGTAACTCGCAGCGGCCATTTTCATCAAACACCACACCCTCGTGTTCGAGCATCAGCTGCTGCTTGTTGTGCGGAAGAACAACTCTGCCTGTTGAACACTTACCCTGCGCATTGATCACGCGATGCCACGGCATACCTTCGGGCGAGGAGTGCATACAGAACCCCACGGTCCGCGGCGTGTAGCCGTCGCCGAGCAACTCGGCGATCTGGCCATAAGTCATCACACGGCCTGATGGAATGCGTCGCACGATTGTATAAACGCGCTCGCGATACTTTGGATCAGCCTGTTTATCCACAGATTACACAGATGTTCTCAACACGACGCGCGCCGGAGCGCCGTCGCCTTTGTTGCTTCTTAAACGTAACGGCAAACAGATCAGTTCATACTGGCCCGCTGAAATGCCGGTCAGATTCAAGCCTTCGAGAATCACAACGCCGTGCGAGAGGAGCGCGAGATGAGTCTCATGTTTCTCGGAAGCGTATTTCTCAATCGAGAGATAGTCGATACCGACGAGTTTGATGCCCTGTTCGACCAGCCACTTCGCGGCAGGAAGATCGAGGTAAGTAAAGTCAGTATGAAACTGTGGATCCGGTTCGCTCCAGAAAGCTGAATTGCGTGTCTTAAAGAGCACACGAGCACTTCCCTGCACGTAGTGTTTCTTAACAAACTCCTCGTCGATCGCGTGAAACTCTTCCGGAACCTCGATGACACAAGCCTCACCGATGAGCGCGTCGAGTGGCAACGATTCAACCTTTGCAGCGCCTTCAATGAAATGCGCCGGCGCATCGACGTGCGTGCCGGTGTGCGCACCAAGGTTCAACCTCGAAACGTTCACACCATCGCCCGCCGAGAAACTACGAAAGTCGCTGATATCGACAGCAGGATCGCTGGGCCAGGTTGGCAACTCGTTCGAAACGGGAACAGTAACGTCGTAAATAGGCATCGGCGAATAGTAGTTTCCTGCAAATCCGAGTGTCAATTTGATCCGAGAATTCCTTTCGCTATACTGGCAACTACATGAACACGCCCTTTCGTCTCGCCGCTTCCAGCTACTTAAATTCAGCGCCCTTGATTTGGAGCTTTTTACACGGCTCGCATCGTGGCAGCGTGGACTTTATCGAGGCTGTGCCCGCGCGCTGTGCGCAACTATTAGCTGCCTCGGAAGTCGAAGGCGCGCTCGTGCCGGTGATTGAATATCAGCGAATTGACGGCGGCTCTTTGGTGCAAAACGTTTGTGTGGGCTCGCAAAAAGAGGTGCTCAGCGTTGTGCTCGTGGCGAAGAACAAAAGACTCGAAGATATTCGGACAGTTGCTCTCGACGAATCATCGCGCACCTCCGCAACACTCGTAAAGATAATCTTCCGGGAGTTTCTCGACCGCCAACCTGAATGGACCACGCGCGCGCCGCGGCTCGAAGAGATGCTCGAGAAAAACGATGCGGCGCTGATCATCGGTGACCCTGGCATGGCGTTTCCGCGACAGGGATTGAACATCTGGGACATGGCAGCGCTTTGGAAACAGCACACGGGCCTGGGATTTGTCTTTGCGATGTGGATGGTCGGCGACGGGTGCGAAGAACGCGCGCGGGTCGTTGATTTCGCGAGCGCCAGAGATACTGGGCTAGCACACATCGAGGAGATTGTCCGTTCGTATCAGGATAAAATACCGATGCGCGTCGACGAGCTTAGAAACTACTTGACCGAAAACATCGTTTTCAAAGTAGATGAGTCGATGGAAAAAGGTTTGCGACTCTATTTTGAATTGGCGTTCAAGCATGGTTTGATTGAACGCGTGAAGCCGCTGAGGTTTATTTAATGTCGTCCAACATCCAACCGATTCTGGATCGCGTGCTCGCGGGCGAGCGCATGACTGTCGCCGAGTGCACGACCCTCCTCGAATCGCACGACATCGCACGCATGGGTGCCGCCGCCGATGAAATACGCGCGCGCCGTCATCCCGACAACATCGTCACCTACATCATCGATCGCAACATCAACTACACGAACGTCTGCAACGTCGTGTGCACTTTTTGCGCGTTCTATCGTCGCCCCGGCGCACCCGACACGTACGTACGCAGCTTTGACGAGATCTGCAAGAAGATCGACGAGACGATCGCGCTCGGCGGCACCGGAGTTTTGATGCAGGGTGGACTGCACCCCGACTTCGGAATCGAATGGTATGAAGATCTCCTGAGCTCGCTGCGTGCGAAATATCCGGACTTTCAGTTGCACTGCTTCTCGCCGCCGGAGATACACAATATCCACCTGATCTCGAAACTGGATTACGAGACGATCATGGCGCGGTTGAAAAAGGCCGGACTCTACAGCCTGCCCGGTGGCGGCGCTGAGATTCTCGACGACGAGGTGCGCAAAAGAGTGGCGACGAAGTGCACCACGGATGAATGGTTGGACGTGATGCGCGCGGTCCATCGCGTCGGGCTTCGTTCAACTGCGACGATGATGTTTGGTATCGGCGATAAGATCGAGCATCGCGTCAGACATCTGCAACGCATACGCGATCTGCAGGACGAGACCGGCGGTTTCACTGCTTTCATACCGTGGACGTTTCAGCGTGAGAACACCGCACTGGGACGAAAGATCAAAGACGAACCCACCGGCGTCGATTATCTGAAGATGCTGGCGGTATCGCGCCTCTTCCTCGACAATGTGGAAAACTTCCAATCGTCGTGGCTGACGCAGGGATTGCGTCTCGGTCAGGTAGCGTTGCGTTTTGGAGCTAACGACATGGGCTCGATCATGATTGAGGAAAACGTCGTGTCAGCGGCGGGCGCTCACAATCGAGCCGACGAGCAGATGCTGCAATTTCTAATTCGCGAAGCCGGGTTCATCCCCCAGCAACGCGACATCCTTTACAAACACGTAGAAAGGCAATCCACAGATTACGCAGAAATTGTTTCTGTGTAATCTGTGGTTGGATTTAAGTCACCGCGAAATCGAATTGCTCCTGGTGGATCGTCGGATCGCTCGTGATGTCGATCGGGCCAAGATAATCTTCGATCTCGATCATTACATCCCGCTCACTCGAACGTAGCGCTTTAGCGACATCGGGATTGATTCGCAGCGTAACCTGCTTGTTGTCCTTGTCGCCGTTGAATTCCTTCGCCAATCGTCGCGCATCCTCGAGTAACTCGTAACAAATCGTTTGCGGCGACTTCACCAGGCCTGCTCCCTGACAGTACGGGCAGGGCGAACAGAGCGTCCGCTCGAGCGACTGCTTCACGCGCTTCCGCGTCATGATCACAAGGCCGAAGTCGTTGAACGAAAGTACCTTCGTCGGCGATTTGTCGTTGCGCAGAGCTTCCTGCAGCGCCTGCATCACCTTCTGACGATTACGCCGCTCTTCCATGTCGATCAGATCGAGCACGATGATTCCGCCGAGATCGCGCAGACGTATCTGCCGCACAATCTCGTCAACTGCTTCGAGGTTCGTGCGGGTGATCGTGTCTTCGAGCCGGCCACTGCCACGACCGACAAACTTGCCCGTGTTGACGTCGATCGCGACGAGCGCTTCCGTTTGATTGATGACGAGGTAACCACCCGACTTCAGCCAAACGCGCGGCTTGATCGCCTTGTCGATCTCGACCTGCACCCCATAGGCTTCGAGTATCGGCTGTTCCTTCGTGTAGAGCTTGACGCGCTTCACCAGTCGAGGCTGAATTCGATTGATGAACTCGACAATCACCTGGTACTCCTCTTCTGAATCAACCCGGATCGATTCGAAGTCGTCGGACAACTGATCGCGCAGCAGACGCTGGACCAGATCGAGGTCACGATGGACCAGAGCCGGCGCTTTCGACTTCTCGGCGGAGCTTCTGATATCGAGCCACGTGCGAACCAGGTAACGAACGTCGTCGCGCAGGTCCTTTTCGCTGATGCCGACACCGGCAGTGCGCACGATGAAGCCGCCGGAGGGAATGTCTTCTTCAGCGCGAATCGTCTGGATCAGTTTCCGCAAACGATGCCGTTCATTGTCTGACTCAATCTTCCGCGACACGCCGACGTGTTCCACAGTCGGCATATAGACCAGAAATCGTCCCGGCAGTGCGATGTGCGAAGTAATGCGCGCGCCTTTCTTGGCGATCGGTTCCTTCGCAATCTGGACCAGAATTTCCTGACCTTCACTCAGCAGATCCGTGATGGCCGGTTGATGACGCTCGCGCCGCGACTGACCACGAAAGGAACGCTGATCGCGTTGTCCCCGCTGATCTCGCTCGCCGCGCTGATCTCGCCCGTCCCGCTGATCTCGCCGCTGGCGTTGAGGCGGTTCCGGCGCCGGAGGAGCAACCTCTTCGGGCGGCTCAACAAACTGTGCCGGCTCAAAATCGTCATCCTGGCCGTTTGTTGCTTCTATCTGGTTGCCGTCGGCCTCGGCCTGTCCCTGCTGAGGTTTGCCTTTGCTGGGACGTCGTCTGCGACGTCCGCCGCGACGAGTCGCGAATTCACCGCGTGACTGACTCTCAATCACACGCGCTTCCGCGTCGCTGTAGTCGCTGATTGACTCAGCTTCTGCGACGTCTCCTTCAGCAGCACGTTTCTTCGAAGACTTCTTCGATGATTTCTTCTTCGAAGCCGCAGTCTTGGTTGCCGCCTTCGAAGCGCGTTTCTTCTTCTCAGCACCAGCCGCGGCTTTGCGTGATCGTTTAGCAGGCTTTTCATCTTCGACTTGTGCGGCGACAGCATCTTCTTCGTCGTCGCTAATTCGCTCGAAGCCTCCGCCGCTGAACGTCTGCGGTGTCACGTCGTCGATGAAAGTCGAGAGGTGTGCTTCACGTGGCCGGCCGGCCTCGCGAATGGGTTCGGCGTCAGTCTCGCCGTCGTCAATTCGTTCGAACGACTCGGAACCGAAACCTCCGGATAGTATTGAACCGACTTCAGCATTCCTGAAATCGTCTTCCATGTTGAACTCGACTGCGTGTATCTGATCGAACAGGCGCTCCTGCAGGCGAGCGTCTTTGAACATCTCGCCATTCAACGCCGTCTCTTCTTCGTCGACGATGCGCTCGATTGATGGATCGCCGGCGACGAACGGTGTGTCAGGCGCTTCGAAGCGCGTTGCAGCCGGCGGACCTGCCGGTGCGGTGTCGTCGGTTTTCTCCCAACGTCCACGGCGACGGCCGCGGCGTCCACGACGACGTCCGGTTTCCTGTGTTTCCGAAACTTCTTCGGCGGGTGTTGCTTCGGTTGCTTCGACTTCCTGGAGGGGTTCGACGCGTTCCTGAGTAAGTTCGATCCGTTGTTCGCGTTCGACGCGGTTGAGAGCTACTTCCTCAGCGGCAGCGTGTTCAGCGTCAGGTGTGCCCTTCTTCGCCTTGTCGATGACGATTCTTTCAAATTCTTCTTCTTCATCGAAGAAGTCGGAAACGTAAAGGAAGGCGTCGCGTTCCAGTCCGATGTCGACGAAAGCGGACTGCATTCCGGGTAAAACCCGCATCACGCGTCCCTTATAAATGTTACCGACGATGCCCTGGTGTTGTTCTCCACGTTCGATGTAGAACTCAGAGACCTTATCGTCTTCAATGATCGCAATCTTCTTCTCGCGTCCGTTGACGCTCACAATTAGTTGTTTTGCCATTACCAGCCTTCTTCAAGAGTTGTTGAGGCACAGAGCTACGCCTGCAAGCCGTTAGGCGAGGCGTTTTCTCTGCGCAGAGATTAATGTGGGTACTTGCGGAATGGCGCCTAGAGTGGCGCATAATTCTCTTTCAAATACAGAAACTTTGTAGTCGCCGACCTATCGAATTTCAGGGAGCAAGCTCATTGTGCTCGTAACCTGCGGGCGGGCAAACTCACCGGAGTATAGCCACAAAGGGCCACAAAACGCAAAATCTAAAGAATAGGTCCCATATGTCTATACGACTTATTGTTCGTTTCTGGGGTTGTACTTCGGCAGTGATTCGACAATAAAGTCGAAGCCCAACCACAAACTCCAACTGTGATGATAGAAAGCGACGGGGAAAATCAGGGCCATGATAAAGAGTAGGACCAGGACGTGTTCGTAGTCCGCGCCGATTATCAGTAGGAAAAAGAAACAGACCAGCAGAATGAAGAGTTCCGTAGTGACGACGTTGGCGAGAATTGCGCCCACAAAGAAGCCGTCTTCTCGTTTGAAAAGGGCCATACAGTGCGGGCAGTGGTGCCGGATGTGGAACGGTTGGTTAACAATCTTCGACTCGCCACACGCAGGACAACGGAGCCTCATTGAGCGGCCCAAAACCCGCTTGATCTGTTCCATATCGACGTTCAAGGTGAGCCACCTATATTAGCCACAAAAAGCACAAAAGGCACAAAAAGCACAAAAACGTTACTCGAGGCTATGGTTTCGGACTCGCGGCGGGGACGGCTTTTGGGTCCACGATCTTTAGGCTGGTGCGTACGAGGTCCCACACAGCCGCGCGCTGCTTTAGTTCTTTGTCGGGACCAAAGAGCGTCAACACGACGAAGCGTTGGCCCACGAGCGCCCAGTAGATTTTGGCGGCCCCAGTTTCATTGCCAAACGAGGCATTAACGCTCGTTCCTTCCGCTTTGAGACCCGCGATCTCAGTACTGTCAGGAACTTGTTCCGTCTTTGCTCCCGTTGCCGCAAACTGTTTTGCGTTTCCAGCGATTAAAGGATCAACTAAAGCCTTCTTTGCATCGGCCATTTTCTCGGGCGTCGTGCGGCCTTTGTGAACGAAGACGCCAATCTTCACATCGCTGTCTGCCTTGCTCAACGTGATCTGCTGCAGGTCGGAATTGCTGTCGTCCAGAAGTTGCCACGACGCCGGATAGTCAAACGAGAGGCCGTCTTTCGAAAAGTTTTTTGAGTCGGATGTTTGCGCTGTGGCCAGTACACAACAAACTACGATTCCGGCGACGAGTTGAAGAATTCGGCTCATGTGTTCCTCCAGATTTGATCAGCGAAGCAACTGCAACTGTTCGTTAAGTAACTGCCACACCTGTCGCACGTGCTGCTCAGTGGTGCGAATGTTTCCGATCGAGAGTCGCAACGTCAGCTTATCGTTCAGGCGTGTGTGTGAGAGTAACGCGCGACCGCTCGCATTAACGCCGTGCATGATCGCTTCATTCAAAGCATCCAGGCCATCTCTGTCTTTCGGATTCGCGCGAAAGCAAACGAGGCCAAGCGGAACGGGCGCCATTATTTCCCAATCGTCAGATTCGTCGATCCAGATGGCAAACAATTGCGCGAGTCGACAGTGTTCGCGGATTCGCGCTGCCAATCCTTCATGTCCGAAGTAACGCAGCACCATCCACAACTTCAGCGCGCGAAAGCGACGGCCCAGTTGAATGCCGTAGTCTGAGCCACTGCGAACTTTTTCCTCCTCAGGAGTGCGAAGATATTCCGGTACGAGCGAGAACGCGCGTTTGAGCAGATCCATGTGACGGCAGTAAAGCACCGAAAGATCGAACGGCGTGAACAACCACTTGTGTGGATTCGTCACAATCGAATCGGCCCGCTCACAACCGTCAAGGATCTTTCTGAACTCCGGAACGATCGCGGCCGAACCCGCATAAGCTGCATCGACGTGCAACCACATCGCATGCTCTTCGCCGATCGGAATAATCTCACGCACCGGATCGATGCTCGAAGTCGAAGTCGTGCCAACAGTCGCCACGATACAAAACGGTAGATAGCCGTTACGTTTGTCTTCGTTGATGGCTTCGGCAAGCGCTTTCGCATTCATCCGGAACTCGGAATCCGTGGGAATCTTGCGCATGCCACGCTGGCCCAGACCGAGCGTGATAACTGCCTTTTCGACCGAGGAGTGAGACTGCTCGGAAACGTAGACTCGCAGCAACGGCAGATCGGGACGCCCGCTCATTCCCTCTTCGCGAATGCGCTGTTCGACACCTTCGCGCGCGGCGGCGAGTGCATGCAGAGTCGAAACCGAGGCCGTGTCGTAAATGATTCCCTGCATTCCGGGGTCAAGCCCCATCATTTGCCGCAACCAGTCGAGCACGACTTCCTCCAGCTCAGTCGAGGCGGGCGAAGTACGCCAGAGCATGGCTTTGTTATCGAAAGCCGCGCTCAATAGCTCACCAAATATGCCGGGCGCCGAGGTTGAGGTCGCGAAATAAGCGAAAAAAGAGGGGTGACTCCAGTGCGTCAGCGCCGGAACGATCAGGCGATCGAGGTCAGCAACGATATCTGCCATCGGTTCGCCCTGTGCCGGCGGTGTGGACGGAAGTTTGGCTTTTAAGTCGCCGGGCTCCACCGCGGCGAGCACGGGAAGATCGTCGATCTTTTCAAAGTAATCGGCAATCCAGTCAATCAGCTCATGACCGATACGCCGAAACTCTTCCGCATTCATGTCGCCCAACTCGGGCGCAAGATAGGTTTTGGGGCTATTCACGGGCGTAATCTTACAATAGGTCCTATAAGTCCTATAGGACCTATATCAACCTTTTTGACTAACTAGCGTCTGAAAGCTATTATTCAGCGCGATTACGGCAGATATCAAAGTCGAGTCTCCCTTCCAGTCTTCAGTACCGGTTCGGACTTAAGTTCGTCAGAAACTCTAGCCCTGTGAGGATTTGTATGAAACGTATTCTGTTAGCTTCGTTTGTTATTGCGAGTTTGCTGAGCGCGTGCAATACGCAAGGTGGCGACAACAAAGTTCGGATCGGCGTGTTTATGTCGACAACCGGCACCACCGCAAATTTCGGTATCTCTTCTGTCAACGGAATTAAGATGGCCGCAGACGAGATCAATGCCGCCGGCGGCATCAACGGTAAGCAGGTCGAGCTGCTGGTGCAGGACGATCGCTCCGATGCTTCAGAGGCAGCCACAATCGTGACCAAGTTTGTCACGCAGGATATGGTTCACGCCGTGATCGGCGAAGTGGCCAGCTCGCGCTCGATCGCGGCCGCGCCAATCGCGCAAAACGCGAAGATCCCGATGCTGACGCCGTCTTCGACAAATCCCGAAGTCACCAAGAAGGGTGACTTCATCTTCCGTAGTTGCTTCATCGATCCTTACCAGGGCGCCGCGATTGCACAGTTTGCAGCCAAGTCACTCGGCGCAAAGACAGCCGCGATCATGGTTGACCGCAAGAACGACTACTCAACCGGACTCGAGAAAGTCATTAACGAAACCTTCACCAGGTTTGGCGGCAAGATCGTCGCCACCCAGTCGTACCAGGAAGGCGACCAGGACTTCAACGCGCAGTTGACGTCACTGAAAGGCACGAATCCCGAAGTCATTTTCGTCCCGGGCTACTACAACGACGTCGGCTTGATCGCCAAGCAGGCGCGTGACAAAGGCATCACGGTCCCGCTGATTGGCGGCGACGGATGGGATTCAGAACAGCTTTACAAGATCGGCGGCTCCGCCCTGAACGGTTCGTATTTCACCAACCACTACTCGCCATTCGATACGGCTCCGAATGTGGTGAAGTTTGTTACCGACTACAAAGCAAAATACAACGGCAGCACGCCTGACGCGCTCGCGGCTACCGCTTACGACGCCGCGAACATCATGTTCGACGCCATCAAGCGTTCCAAGTCGCTCAATGGACCTGACATTCGCGACGCACTGGCAGCCACGAACGCCTTTCCCGGCGTGACCGGCACTGTCACCTTCAACCAACAACGCGACGCAGTTAAGCCAATCGTGATGATCGAGATCAAACCCGGTGGCACATATGCAGTGAAGGAACGCGTCAACGTGGAAGGTGCTGCTCCTACAACCGCAAGTGCGGCTACGGCGCCAGCAACCAAGCCGTGATCGCTACGGCCCGCCCGGTTCTCGGACGCAAGCAACAGTGAATCACGAGTATGAGCACTTTCCTCCAACAACTGATTAACGGTATCTCACTGGGCGCAATCTATTCGCTGATTGCGCTCGGCTATACGATGGTCTATGGGGTACTGAAGCTGATTAACTTCGCCCACGGCGACGTGTACATGGTTGGCGCCTTCATGGGCTACTACCTTGCCAACGGTCTCGGCCAACGCGGCGCACAAGCACTCGGACTAAGCGCCGATGGACTCATCGCACGCGGATTACTCGGCGGTGGCACACTCGAACCTTCGCTGATCACCGCGCTTGTGGTGATGCTGCTGGCGATGGCGATCTGTGCAGCGATAGGCGTCGTCATCGAACGCCTGGCGTATCGTCCTGTCCGCAAGTATTCGCGATTGACTGCGCTGATCACCGCGATTGGCGTTTCGCTCCTGCTCGAGAATGGCGGTCAGGTTGTTTTCGGCGCTGAGCCGAAGTTCTTCCCTGAGTTGTTTACCAAACGCAATATCGACCTTGTTGGCGGCGCGAGTATCAACAGCGCCGACATCGTCGTGCTGATTATCGCCCTCGCGTTGATGATCGTGTTGCAGTTGATCGTCTATCGCACGAAGACAGGACGAGCGATGCGTGCGGTGTCGTTCAACTTGCAGTCAGCAAAGCTGATGGGAATCAACACCGACCGCATCATCGCTTTCACGTTTGCACTTGGATCGGCGCTCGCCGCGGCCGCGGGCGTACTGGTTGCGATTCGCATCCCGCGAATCGATCCTTTGATGGGCATCCTCGTCGGGCTGAAGGCGTTCGTCGCCGCAGTGCTGGGCGGTATCGGTAATATTCCCGGAGCCGTGCTGGGCGGATTGTTGATTGGCATCACGGAGACAATGGTCGTTGGCTACCTTTCACCGACCTATAAAGACGCAGTGGCCTTTGCCATTTTGATTCTGATACTACTTTTCCGACCTTCCGGGCTTCTCGGTACGGTCGCCCAGGAGAAAGTTTAAAACCATCCACAGATTACACAGAATTTCTTTTCATTTGGTCTGTGAAATCTGCGTAATCTGTGGACTGGATTGATATGTCTCGGTATCTTCGTAATCTCATCATTGCGCTGATTGTGATCGGCGTCCTTTATGGGCTGGATTTTGTCTTTCAGGGGCGACTAATCAATCCTTACTACAGCCGCATCCTGATGCTCTGCGGCATCTCCATTACACTCGCAGTTTCATTGAATCTCATCAACGGCTTCACCGGTCAGTTCTCGATTGGCCACGCCGGCTTCATGGCAGTCGGCGCATATTCGTCGGCCTATTTCTCAGTTACGTATGGAATGAATCTGGCGAATTCACTCGGCGGTGGAAAACTCGGTTGGGTTGTCGCACTGACACTTGCCACGATCGTGGGCGCTATCGCCGCCGGCATCGCAGGCCTCGCAGTCGGAATCCCTTCATTGCGATTGAAGGGCGACTATCTCGCGATCGTCACCCTGGGCTTCGGTCAAATCATCGTTGTCTTTCTCAACAACATCGAGGCCGTCGGCGGCGCGCGTGGTTATTCCGGAATCCCAATCGTCAAGAGTTTCTTCTGGATCTTTTTTATTGCGATCCTGACGATTGTCATCGTCTACAACATCGTCAACTCAGCTTTTGGACGCGCGCTGATCTCGATTCGCGAAGACGAACTTGCTGCTGAAGCGATGGGCGTCAACACGACGCAATATAAAGTGATGGCGTTCGTGATCTCGTCGGCGATGGCCGGCGCAGGCGGTGTGTTGCTGGCCCACTTCGACGGTTATCTCAATCCGAAATCGTTTGAGTTCATCAAGTCGTTCGAGATCCTGATCATGATCATTCTCGGCGGGCTGGGCTCGATTGTGGGTTCAGTGCTGGGCGCGATTGTACTGACGATCCTGCCCGAAGGACTGCGAGGCTTCGCCGAGTATCGCATGGTCATCTATTCGCTGTTGCTGATCATACTCATGATCACGCGACCACAGGGATTGTTGGGATCGACCGCTGCATTCTCAGGATTGCGTAAACGGATCAGACGAATGACGGAAGGCCCCAGCGGCACGGCGAGTTCGCCGACGCAAAGCGAGACTTCAATCGGAGGCGAGAATCCTCGATGAGCAGTAACGGTTCGCCGGTAGTTCTGCAAACCGATAAAACAACGATTCGTTTCGGCGGACTGTGCGCCGTCAACGAGCTCGACATGTCCGTCAAGAAGGGCGAGATCTACGGGCTAATCGGACCAAACGGCGCCGGCAAGACGACGATCTTCAACCTGCTCACGGGAGTCTATCAGCCAACCTCCGGCACGATTCATTTTAACGGGCAGCGCATCGATGGTCTGCGACCGTACCAGATTGCGGCGCGTGGTGTTTCGCGAACGTTCCAGAACATTCGTCTTTTCCCGAGCATGTCGGTGCTCGATAACGTCATGACGGCGTGCCACATTCACATGGGCCAGAACCTGATTGACGCCGTCTTGCGCACACCGCGATTCAACAGTGACGAAAAGAAACATCGCGAATATTGTTTCGAGCTCCTCGAGATATTCGATCTCGCGCGCGTCTGTGACGAAGGTGGCACCAGCCTGCCGTACGGTTCACAGCGACGGTTGGAAATCGTCCGTGCTCTCGCGACCAGACCGCAGTTGCTGTTACTGGACGAACCCGCCGCCGGCATGAACCCTTCGGAGCAGGAAGATCTGATGCACCTGATCAAACAGATCCGGGATCGTTTCGGACTCACGATCCTGCTCGTCGAACACAACATGAAAGTGGTGATGGGCGTCTGCGAGCGCATTCAGGTGGTCGATTACGGCAAATCGATCGCGCTGGGCCTGCCGCAGGAGATCAAGAACGATCCGAAGGTGATCGAAGCGTATTTAGGAGATTAGGAAATTTCCAATTGTCGATTGCCGATTGCCAATTTGAATAAATCGGCAATTGGCAATTGGAAATCGGCAATAACGATGCTCACGCTCGATAACGTTTCCGTAAACTATGGCGCCATCGAAGCCCTGACCGGCATTTCGCTGCATGTCCAGAAGGGGGAAGTCGTTACGCTCATCGGCGCTAACGGCGCGGGCAAGACTACGACGCTGCGCACCATCACCGGTCTACTCGAACCACGCTCCGGAAAGATAACTTTCGAGGAAGAGGACATCAGCGGCAAGCCAACCCACAAACTGGTCGCCCGCGGTATCTCGATGTCACCCGAAGGACGCGGTGTCTTCGCGAATCTCTCCGTGCGCGAGAACCTTCAGATGGGCGCGTATCTGAACACGAACAAGAAGGCCGTCGCCGCCGATATGGAACGCGCCTTCAGGATGTTTCCACGTCTGAAAGAACGCGAATCGCAGAAAGCCGGAACTCTTTCGGGTGGTGAACAACAGATGCTGGCAATCGGCCGAGCGCTGATGTCGAATCCACGACTGTTGCTCCTCGATGAGCCTTCGCTGGGCCTGGCCCCACTAGTGGTCCATACCATCTTCGAAGCCATCGACGAAATTAAAAGCAAGGGGACTACGATTCTTCTGGTCGAACAGAACGCACACGCGGCCTTGGGTCATTCCGATCGCGCGTACGTTTTGGAAACCGGGCGAATAGTTATGGAAGGTCCATCAAAAGACCTGGCCAATGATCCCAGGATTAAAGAAGCCTATCTCGGTGAATAGTTCTACCGTTCGTCGCCAGTCGATCTCCCGTTTCACAGTGCGACCTCGGACTACTCACAAACTGCGAAAAGCATTTATACCGGTCGCCATCATCCTGATGGCTCTTGCCTACTCCTGTACCAGGCCAACCGACGAAAACGGCACACAGAACCGGACCACGATCAAGATCGGTTACTTCGGCGATCTGACTGGACCAACCTTCAACTTCGGAAAGTCGGCCTACAACGGCGTGCTGATGGCGGCCACAGACATAAACCAGAACGGTGGCATCAATGGGCGCCAGATCGATATCGTTTTCGAAGATGACAAAGGCAGTCCTGAAGAAGCGGCTCGTTTGACTGCCAAGCTAATCGACCAGGACAAAGTCGTGGCGATCATCGCGGGTGGCACGTCCGGTAATAGCCGTGCTGCGGCGCCAAAAGCTCAGGCGTCACACATTCCGTTAATTTCACCCTCGTCTACGGATCCCGCAGTCACACAAGTCGGCAACTACATCTTTCGCGCCTGCTTCGTCGATTCGTTTCAGGGTGAAGTGATGGCCCGCTTTGCCGTAAACACACTCAAAGCGCAGAAGGCCGCAGTGCTCTACGACTTCAATTCGCCTTACGGCCGGGGGCTGACACAGTATTTTGACCTGAGTTTCGGAAAGCTGGGCGGGCGAATTGTGAGCGAGCAGTCGTACATGCAGGGCGACGCGGACTTCAAAGGTCAATTGAGCACGATTAAAGCCGCGGAACCGGACGTGATCTATATCCCCGGGTACTACGGCGACGTCGCGCTCATCGCCAAGCAGGCACGGCTGATTGGACTTACACAGCCCTTGCTGGGCGCTGATGGCTGGGACGCTCCGGAGCTCTGGCAGTTGGGCGGCGACGCACTCAATGGAGCCTACATTTCAACTCACTACTCCATCGACAACCCGTCACCAGCGATTCAATCTTTTGTGGAACAGTACAAACAACGTTACAGCAATACGCTTCCGGATGCTCACGCGGCACTCGCTTACGATGCTGCACGTATTTTGTTTGATGCGTTCACGCGAATCGGATCGACTGACAGCGACAAACTGCGTGAGGCGTTGGCCGAGACAAGGAACTTCGCCGGGGTTACAGGCGTGATCAGCATGGACGCCAATCGTAATGCAGTGAAGCCGGCGGTAGTTTTGAAGTTGGAAGACTTGAAGTTTATTTACCAGGAAACAATCCAGCCTGATGTTACGCAGCCGAGTCCATCGCCGAGCCCATCGTCCAGTCCGTCTCCAAGTTCGACAAAGAAGCGTTAATTGTCTCGTTCGAACATATATCTCGTTTCCTCACGCATCTTCTGCGCGTCAAACGTGAAGTCGGCAGTACGATTCTCGCCGGGTACGACTGTTATGTCTATCTCCTGCTCGCCAAATACTTCGTGCCAGGCTACCAATTTATAAGTCCCCGGTGGCAGGTTCCGTATTTCAAACTTGCCAGACTTATCGCTGACGGCGAAGTACGGATGATTCATCACACCGACATAAGCCTTCATCCAGGGATGCTGGTTGCACTTGATGGGTATCATTGCCTCCGCGCGTCGAAACGTCTTCATGAGCGGCGGAGAATCGGCTGCCTGCGTTTGATTCCACTCCGGGTTCAGTTTTGGCGTAGGATGGATGTTGTGTTGCGTCGGATCGCCGTTGATTATCATCAACGACTGTCCCACCCGAAGGCCGAAAACGTGTGGCTCAAAATAGCAGGCGTGCTGGTTTAGCATCACCTCCGCGTCAGGCACCTCAAATCGATAGACGTCGAGGATATCGCCCTTAACATAGATAAACGCATTCGCGAGCGCGCCTTGTTTTGTGATGACCCAATCCGGTTGCGGTTTGCGATTCTGCTGCTGGCATGCCGGGTCGGCGGTCATGTCGAGGATGCGAAGCTTTGGAGGCGTGCCTTTGAGTGTGATTGTGCCAACGACAGTAGCCTCGTTTCCGGTGGGGAAGAAGAGCGGCTTCTCTGGCTCCTGGGCCATTACCGAGACCACCACCGAGACCAAAAGCAGGATGAACAATTTGATTCTCATAACACTCCTTGTCCACAGATTGCACAGATTACGCCGATTGATCTAATAATCTGCGTAATCTGTGGATAGCTGCGGCCACTGTTTCCGGAGACGTGCCGCCTGTTAGCGACTTGGACTTTAACGTCTGATCGAGCGAAAGAGCAATGTGGACATCCTCACTGAAGAGCGTTGAGAATTTCTGCAACTCGGTGAGAGATAACTGTTCGAGCTCACATCCTAACTCGATCGCACGTCTGACAACTTTCCCAACCACTTCATGCGCATCTCGGAAAGGCATGCCCTTGCGCACCAGATAGTCGGCAAGCTCAGTGGCATTCATGTATCCGCCGGTTGACGCCGCGCGTGCGCGATCTTTATTGACGCCGAGATTTTTGAATACCGTCGCAGTCACTCTCAGACTCGAAGACACAGTATCGAAAGCATCAAAGACAGCTTCCTTGTCCTCCTGCATGTCTTTGTTATAAGCGAGCGGCAGTCCCTTCAACGTCGTAAGTAACGCGACCAGATCGCCAAACACGCGTCCTGCCTTTCCACGTATGAGCTCCATCGAATCGGGATTCTTCTTCTGCGGCATCAGACTCGAGCCCGTAGCGATCGCATCGCCGAGCTCGAAAAATCCAAACTCACTCGTCGCGTAAAGAATAACGTCTTCCGCGAGACGCGACAGGTGGACCATGATCAACGAACATGCGCTCAGAAACTCGACACAGAAATCTCGATCGCTTACTGCATCCAAACTGTTGCGCGATATGTCGTCGAAGCCAAGTGACTTTGCCAGGTCCTCACGATTGATTGGAAACGCCGTTCCCGCCAGCGCTGCGGAACCTAAAGGCATGACATTCACACGTCGCCGCACATCACGGAGACGTTCGCGATCGCGGGCGAGCATTTCGAAGTACGCAAGTGACCAGTGAGCAAGTAATACGGGCTGCGCTCGTTGCAGGTGTGTGTAGCCGGGAATGACGACATCCCTGTGAGCGTCGGCAAAATCGATCAGCGAGATTTGTGCAGCTCGAATAGTTTCGTTGAGCTCGTCGATCGAACGACGGATCCAGAGCCGAAAGTCAGTCGCGACCTGATCGTTGCGACTGCGTCCCGTGTGAAGCTTGCGCCCGACGTCGCCAATCAGTTCAATCAAGCGCGCTTCGACGAATGAGTGCACATCTTCTGCGGCGGAATTCTCATCAACACCGGATTTTAGAATGGTGTCGAGCGCGGTGCGTATCTGACTTCCCTCATCGGCTGTAATGACAGCTGCATGCTCGAGCGCCTGGCAATATGCGATGCTGGCTGCGACATCCACCTCGAATAGCCTGTGATCGAAGCGAGAGGAGCTATTGAACTCGGCAAAATCCGGATCGATCTTCCCCTCAAATCTCCCGCCCCAAAGTTTTTTTGATTCAGTCATTGATTAAGAGTTCAAAACGTTAGCTTCACAGGATTACAGGATTATCAGGATGAACATGTAAATCCTGCTAATCCTGCAATCCTGTCAAAGGTCTTGCCGGTTTGACGCTCGCGCAACCGTCGTGGTAGTTTATGCATCTATGCATTGTTTATGCAAGTAGACTGCATAATTGGCTATGAATAAGCGAGAGCGACAGCAACAGATACTGAGCTTGATTCGAGCCAAGCCGATTGGCACACAGGAAGACCTGCGTGCCCTGCTCGAGCGAGCAGGCGTGCCGGCTACGCAGTCGAGCGTCTCGCGTGATCTCGAAGAGCTCGGCGTGGTCAAACACCACGGGCATTACACAATGCCCCGCACAAACGGAGCCGCCACTCGCGGCCTGCTGAGTTTAGACCAGGCGGGCGACACGTTGATAGTCGCGCGCACTGTCCCTGGACTCGCATCCGCCGTGGCTGTCGAGATCGACGCCGCAGCAATTGTCGAGATCGTCGGCACAATCGCCGGTGAAGACACGATCTTCATCGCCGTTCGTGACGCAAAATCACAGCGCTCGGCAATCAAAGAGATTTGGGACTTATTTGGGGGCACGGAAAATCACTGATGACGGATAGACAAATTCGCAAAATCGTTCTCGCCTACTCCGGTGGGCTCGACACGTCGGTAATGCTTCGCTGGTTGAAAGAACACTACCAGTGTGAAGTTGTTTGTTACTGCGCTGACGTGGGCCAGGGCGCCGAGTTGTCCGGCCTGGAAGAGAAGGCGTTTGCGACTGGCGCTTCGAAGCTCTATGTCGAAGACCTGCGCGAAGAGTTTGTCCGCGACTACGTCTGGACCGCGGTCAAAGCAAATGCGGTTTACGAAGGCGTCTATCTGATGGGCACTTCCCTCGCCCGCCCTGTAATCGCGAAGCGTCAGATCGAGATCGCGCAAACAGAGGGCGCCGACGCAGTCGCTCACGGCGCAACCGGCAAAGGCATCGATCAGGTGCGTTTCGAACTGACCTACTACGCGCTTCAACCCGATATCAAAGTGATTGCTCCGTGGCGCGAGTGGGACTTCAAGGGACGCACGGATCTGATCGCGTACGCGAAGCAGCACAACATCCCGGTGACGGCAACGGCCGAGAAGCCTTACTCGACCGATGCGAACCTGATGCACATCTCTTACGAGGGCGGCATTCTCGAAGATCCGTGGGCCGAGCCTCCGGAGAATATTTTTCAACTCACGCGTTCACCCGAAAACTCGCTCGCAGAAGCACAGTACGTCGAGATCTCTTTCGACAAAGGCGAACCTATAGCGATCGACGGCAACAAACTCGACCCAGTGGCATTGCTCGAGAAGTTGAACAATCTCGGCGGCGCACACGGTATCGGTCGTGTCGATCTGGTTGAGAATCGCTTTGTTGGCATGAAGTCGCGCGGGGTTTATGAAACGCCGGGAGTCACGATTCTCCAGTCAGCGCATCGTGCGCTCGAGTCGATCACGCTCGATCGCGAAGTGATGCACTTGCGCGACTCGCTCGGCGTGAAGTTTGCCGAAAGTGTGTATTACGGATTCTGGTTCGCGCCTGAATTTAAGCTGATGCGAAAAATGATCGACGAGACTCAGGCAACTGTGAGCGGCGATGTTCGTCTAAAGCTCTTTCGCGGAAACGCGATCGTCGTGGGACGGCGCTCGCCGCATTCGCTCTACGACGAAAACGTCGCCACGTTTGAGGCGGACACTGTTTACAACCAGCGCGACGCGGAAGGTTTCATCAAGCTGAACGCGCTGCGACTCAGATTGGGAGGTGGACGATGACGAAGAATATCAACGTAATCGACGTCGACAAGATCGGCTCCGCAACGTCACCGCTCGGTTTAGCGAAGACCGTGGGGTTCGTTTCGAGTTCTGAGTCAACGAAAGCAGGCGACGTTGTTGTCGTTCGTGCACTCACTGACAGTGCCACCTACAACATGCTGGAGTTGCCGACGGGCAGACTCGCAAAGATCAATCCGGGTGATTTGTTGATTGGCGTGCTTGGCCGTCGTCGCGCTTTGAAGGGTTTTGTCGGCGATGTTCCGGCGTCACTCAAGAGTGGCGATCAGCTTCACCTGCTGAACATGGGTGGCGTGATTGGTCTTTGCACCGGACATCACTCGAGTCTCGGCGATGCGATCAAGCTCGAAGTGATCGGTCTGGTGTGCGATGAAAACGGGCGCGTGCAGAATATTGCCGATGCCGCGTTGCCGGTGCGAACTAGTCTTGGTGATTCGGCGCCGATCGTCATGATCGCAGGGACGAGTATGAACAGCGGCAAGACTTACGCCGCGACGGAGTTGATCAAGCAGGCCACGCGCGCAGGTTTGCGAGTGGCTGCGGGGAAGCTCTCCGGAGTCGCCTGCCTGCGCGACACGTTGAACATGGCGGACCATGGTGCGGTGACGACGGCGAGTTTTCTCGATTGCGGTATGCCCTCGACTGTCGACGTCGCGGATCTCGCGCCGGCAGCGAAGGCCATTATCGCGAAGTTGAATGAAGTGAATCCGGATTTGATCGTGATTGAGCTCGGCGATGGAATTCTCGGCGGGTATTCAGTCGATACGGTGTTCGCCGATTTCGAACTGATCGACGCGACGGCAGCGATCGTGTTCTGTGCGTCTGACTACGTCGGTGCGTGGGGCGGGATTGAGTTGCTGCGACGGCGAGGTGTTGAGGTCGACGTGATCTCGGGTTCGGTTACGGATTCTAAGATGGGTGAAGATTACGTCAAGACACAGTTTGGCGTGCCGGCGGCAAACGCGCGGCGTGAAGGTAATGCGCTGTTTGAGATCGTGATGGAGAGTGTCGAAGCGAACTCTGAGCCAGTCGTAGTTTGAGCCACAGATGAACACGGAAAAAGAACGGATTAAGGTTGGAATTTTTGGCGGGTCCGGGTATGGGGGCTCGGAGTTGCTTCGTATCCTGCTGTTTCATCCGCAGGTTGAGATCGTGTTTGTGACGGCGAATGAGCAGGCTGGGAAACCGGTTGGTGAGGTTCATAAGAATTTAAATGGGCTGACTGAGCTTAGTTTTATTAAAGAGCCCGAGACC
>DATNFX010000427.1:0-9585 GCA_035606195.1 Pyrinomonadaceae bacterium | reverse complement strand
CAGGGACGTAACTCCGAGCCGTACGACGATCGTCGCGTGTGCGCCGGCAACACCAACTGCATTCCGATCTGTCCGATCCAGGCCAAGTGGGATCCGACTGTCACTCTCGGCAAAGCTCTCGACACCGGCAACGTTACAGTGAGCTATCAGTCAGTTGCGTACAACGTCGCGGTCGACGGCACGAATGCTACACGCATCGATTACTACGTGTGGTCGCGCGATGCCAACGGCAATCTGACGAAGGTTTCGAAGTCTGTGACTGGAAAGATCTACGTTCTGGCAGCGCACGCAATCGAGAACGCAAAGCTGCTCCTGATGTCGAACAACTGGAATGGTATTGCCAACAGCAGCGATCAGGTCGGCCGCAACCTCATGGACCATCCGCTCTATCTTTCGTGGGCGCTGGCGCCGGAGCCGCTCTTTGGCTATCGCGGTCCGCTGGCGACGTCGGGAATCGAGTCGTTGCGCGACGGCGAATTTCGCAAGTACCGCTCATCGTTCCGCATGGAGATCGGCAACGAGGGTTGGAACTTCTCGAAAGGCGATCCCTACACGACCGCGCTCGACTACATTCAGGGAACAAACAACACGGGGACCAACGACGGTGGACCAAACGGAGCCCCGCAACGTCTCGCGGGTGTGCAACTGGCGGAGAAGCTGAACAATATTCTGACGCGCCAGTTTCGTATCGGCTGCATGTTCGATCAGTCGCCGATGGCAGAAAATCGTGTGACGCTCGACGTCACAAACGGCAAACCGAATAACGTCGACGGACTCGGACTTCCGCGGCCGAAAGTCGAGTACGGTCTTGACCCGTACACGATGGAGGGTTTCCGCATGGCTGCGTACGTCTGTTCGCAGGTTTATCAGAAGATGGGAGCGAAGGAGTTCACAACAACGGGCATGGGCTCTGCGGGCGACTTCACGTACAGAGGCGTGAACTATCATTACTATGGCGCAGGTCACGTAGTGGGAACGCATCGCATGGGGAACGAGTCCGGTTCGTCCGTCGTCGATGCGAGCCAGCGCTCACACGACGTGCCGAACCTTTGGATCGTCGGCAGCGGCAGCTTCCCGACCGTGTGCACCGCAAACCCAACTCTGACCCTTATGGCGCTGGCCTTCAAATCAGCCGACAGCATCATCGCCGCGCTTGGTTCGTAGCCTGCGACAGCAGCGCTTACTTCTTAGCCTGCAACGGCAGCGTTTTCGTTCTTAGCCTGCGACAGCAGGCGTAAGCATAAAGCCTGGGGCGCAAGCCCCAGGTTAGCAAATAAATTCACGATGCAGCCCGCGATAGCGGGCGGCAGCCCAAACCATCGACGACTGTCGCCCGTTTCACGGGCTTTGAAATATTTTTCTTTTCTGATCCTGGGGCTTGCGCCCCAGGCTTTACTCTTACGCCCGCTATCGCGGGCTATGACACCATTCGAGTCAACGTTGTGTAAGTTCATAGGAGACGAATCGCATGTATATCATCGACGCCTTTTGGTCCATTATCCCCGGCAACGAAGCGAAAGCGTATGCAGCGCTCGGCGCGCTTGCGGCGCAGGTTGAGAAAGAAGAGCCTGACACGTGGATGTACCTGCTCCACACGCCAAACCTCGATCCCGGCGTCAACACATTTCCGATGCCCGGCCCGCAGCAGGTGGCTTTCGTAGAAGGCTTCAAAGATCGCGATGCCTGGCACCAACACGCAAAGTCGCCAATCCTGAAAGAGTTCTTCGCGAAAAACGGCTCGTACTTTCTCAATATGTACGGTCCGACCGTTCCGTTCATGATGGTCCAGTCGCTCGAGATGATCGACGGCTTCATCCGTTCGGGCGCCGACGTCATGACGGCGTGGCAGGTCGAAGCGCGTTGGGTAATGAAACCGGGTTGTCGGGAGAAAGTGAAGGAAGCTCTTAAACCATATGTTGAAGCGGTGCGCACCGAGGAGCCGACGACCTTGATGTACACAGTGAGTGTTGCCGACGTGAGTGAGCACTCGATGGCCCTGCCGCCGTCACAAGTCGACGCCCTCGTCTACAACTCATCGTGGACCAACCAGCAGGAATTCTTCGCGCACGGCAGCGGCCCAGTGTACAAAGATTTCCTGAAAGAACACGGCCACCTATTCGTCCAGGCGGGACCGGGCTCGACGACGCATCCGTATATGACCACATCGGTCCTGAAACGCTTCGCCGGCTTCTTCCGCAAACAGGCATTCACCGAATAAGTTCTGGTGACCAGGGGCGAACTGTCAAAAGTGCCAGTAGTTTAGGCCTGTCTTTTGACTAGAGTCTCAGGGACTTGATCGTCCACCTCCTCGAAAAACTAGCCGTCCGATCGCTATTAATTGCACTGAGTGCGACTTTCGCCTCTCTGGCCCATGCTCAGGAAATGGAGCCGAGGGCTTTTTCACCTGCTCCGGTTGGCAGCCAGTTTGTTCTTATCACCTACGGTCATCAAAGCGGTGACGTGTTGCTGGATTCATCACTTCCCTTACGAGACGTCGAGGTTAAGTTTAATGCTGGTTCGATTGCTTACGGTCGCACGTTCAGCCTGGTTAGCCGTCAGGCAAATGTGGCCGTGCTCTTCCCTTACATTTGGGGCACTGCAAGTGGGACTGTATTCGAAGATCGCGTGAACGTCAGGCGTTCCGGTGGAGGAGACGTCCGCTTGCGATTCTCAATGCTTCTTCGAGGCGGCGAAGCACTCCGGCGTGAGGAATTCGCTTCGCGCAAACCAAAGACGGTCGTCGGCGCTGGTCTTTCAGTGATCGTACCGACCGGTCAATACGACCCGGCGCGCCTCGTTAACCCTGGATCGAGCCGCTGGGCCTTCAAACCGGAGATCGGAATTTCGAAACCACTCGGCAGGTGGACCATCGAAGGAATGGGCGGCGCCTGGCTATTCACTCCGAACAAGAAGTTTCTTGGTGTTTCCAGACGCGAACAGCAGTCGCTTTTCTCATTTCAGGGACATGTGATCTACACCTTGCGCCGCCGCATGTGGCTTTCAGTCAACGGCACTTACTTCAGCGGCGGGCGAACCAAAATCAACGGAGCTCTTAGCGAGGACCGTCAAAAAAACGCTCGCGTCGGCGCAACCTTCTCGCTCCCCTTAACCCAGCAGCAATCCCTAAAATTCGCTTGGGCCAAAGGCGTGACAACGCGCATCGGTGGCGACCTGAACATGTTTGCGGTTGGGTGGCAGTACGTTTGGTAGGGGCTGGGACCGCTTAGTCTTTTACCATGTGGACAGTTGTAAGAACTCCGCCCAGTAAGGTAGCAACAAAAGTTATTGCCACGCCGTTTTGAGTAAATTGGTTTATTGTAAACATAGAGACAAAGCTAGAGCCGCCCACACCAAGAAATACGCCTCCCAAGGCACCCATATGTCTATAGAATTTACGACTGGGACTGGAAATTAAATATTCACTGGCATGTTCTACCTGTGTACTGGATACCATTTCAGAGTTATGACGTTTCGCTATCTTTACTGCCTCAGTGATAAGGAGTACAGAATACTCAGTTATCTTATCTTTAAGATTATCGAAGGCTCGAGGCGTAAACGGAGTGTCATTAGCTTTTCGTAGTTCCTGTTCAGCGGCCTCAATTATTGGTTGGAGTTCACTACCTTTTCCGGGCTCCAGGTTGCTCATGTTTAGGCTCCGCAAGGTGAGGATTGAAAGAGCTCTGATCGAGCGCTTTGGAATAGGCTTCTTTAACCCTTAGTTTTAACTCTGCTATCTCCTTACTGTCTTTACTGCGATTTTGTATGGCGATGATTATATAGGCCATCAACGTGAGTAGAACGATTAGCCCAACCATGCCCGCCAACAGTATCAGCAGCAAACTCTTCACACTGCGTAACTCAGTATTCTGGGCGCTGCCTTCACGGGTAAGAAGAGTATTTACCGTGAGCACAGAGAAAAGAAATGCGCTAAACCATATGATGCGGATTTCCACTTTGCCAAAATCGGATCTGGCTTTGATAAATCGTCTAGTACGATCGCGCAGCGAGGAATTGCCGGTTAAGCGGTGTAGCATATGTAAGTCGTATAGTCTTGCCACTTCAAAGTGTCAAGCAAGGAGCTATTGATTTTCGCGCGTTACCGAAAAACAATTGTGGGTCCTTTGAGCTTTCGACGGAAATAGATTTGCTTCAGACCTGAAAGGGCAGTTTGCGTGCTTTCACATGAGTCCCGATTAGAGTGGGCGCCTCATGGGAGACTTCGGGTAGGGGCCCGGATTGCGGAATAGTCCCGCGGGTTTGTAACCCTTGTCCTGGGTTCCTTTCATCGGGATGCGGTAGTAGAAAGTTTCCGTATCGTTCTCTCCCCTGACGTAGATATTCATCCCCTCCTGACCCTGGATCGGTTCGAAGTCGGTAGCGATTATTGACGTGGGTGCTGTCGGAGAATTCATCTTTGTGAGGCCCTGCGAAAAATTTTCTTTCGTGATATATGCCTGTGCCTCAGGATCAAGCATGCTGAAAGCCTTGTCGACATTCTTCTCGACGAACGCAACTTGAGCAAACTCCGTTGCACTCGCAGCGGCCATGATTGGACTTTGTTTGAAGGCGCGAAAACTGCACGCCGTCGTCACGGTTAATAAAACGATTGCGAGTAACGGTCTCTTCAAAACCCGACTTCCTTTAGCGCAACGCCTGCCGGTAATTGAGCACCGGACGATGTCGCTTTGACTAATCCCATGGCTTTCATCGCACGCACTGTCAGAAAACCAAAATCATATTCACTCGCGTCATGGCTGGTGCGCAGAAAGTTTGGGAAGTGATGATGATTGTTCTGCAAGCTCGCGCTGAATGACGCGGTTACGGGAAGCCACTCACCCAGGTTCATGGCGTTGTCGTGCTCGTTATCGTACGTGCGCGTTCCGAAACGGCGATCGTGAGTCCAATAGTTCTGGACCATATTGATCCAGAGAGCAAAGACACGCACGCTACACCAGAGAACCAAGGTATATCTCCAGTCTCGCACTAAAACCCAGAGCACTGCGAAACTAACGAACTGAGAAACCAGTCCAAACACTGAACTGGAAACCAGCCTGAAAGTCCAACTCTTGAAGATTGCATCCTGAGCAAGGTTCGACTTGCATCGATAAGGAAAGACACAGAGATACATCGTCTTCCAGAAACCATCATCAGCCAACTTGTTCGGATCGTTTTCATGATCTGAAAAAGCGTGGTGATGACGATGACGATTTACCCACGTGAGCGGGTTAATGTAAATGCCGGCCATGCTGTTAAAAATCGTGACGACCTTGATGAACCATTCTTTGAAAGCCAGAGTCTTGTGTGCAACTCCCATGTGCATCACATCGGAAAGATACAACCCGCCCAGGAACCAAATGAATACCAGATACAGAAACCCTACTGTTGCACCGAGCACAAATCCCCAGTGGTCGGGAGCTGCCAGCCCCGAAGCCAATACATGAATAGCAATCAAGGAGTATCCGGTGACGCTGTAGATCTTCATGTCAAATGAGGCTTATGCCAAACCATGTTTTCGAGCGACGCCCTTCGGCAGCTTGGCTTTCACCAGGTCGTACGATTGTTTAATGTAATGCGTCCATTCCTTGCGGTTGAGTTTGTTCACGTCTTCAACCAGCACCCATTTATAACGCGCGACGTATGGCGCTGGACGAAATCCAGGCGAGCTCGACAACTCGTCAAACTCATCATCCCTTACTTTGAAGGATACGGATAATGGCCCATCCAGAGCGGCCACGCAAAACATTTTACCAGCCACGGAGAAACACAGATCGTGTCCCCATTTAACGTCTTCTGTAACCGCCGGAAGCGTTCGGCAGAGGTCTCGTAAGGTTTCTATATTCATCTTTGCTCGTGCAGATCTATCCACAGATTACGCAGATTGTCTATACAATCTGCGTAATCTGTGGATAGAGGTGGAAGCGATGAGACTCAAGCCAGTTAGTTTCCTTGTACTGGTCCTACTACTCACAACAACTGTTCGATCTCAAAAACCGTCCTTTAATGTCGCCAGCATTAGACCATATGACAAGGCTGTGCCGGGACAAGTGATGGACGTTTTGATCGAGGGTCTAACTAACGGTACCGCTCCGACTGTTCTTCCCGAGTCGGATTTTACTGTAGACGTGTGGCAGGACGGCGTCAGTCAAACTGCGAAGGTGCGCATCACCAAGTTCACGATGGTCAGCGATTTCGATCCCAGAAAAACAAACGGCGCCGTTGACGTTGCCTCTATGAAGATGCGCTCTTATCACGCTGTGGGTTTTGTGGTTCCGAAAGGATTGCATCCCGGACCTGCGGAAGTGATCGCCAGTTATAAAGGTCAACGCGGAAATCCGATTAGCTTGGAAATCATCGAGAAGCCTTTAGCTCCGGTTGTGGGAAGCACGGCAGTCCTAGCCGTCGGGGGCCAGGCGTCAGGGAGCTTGCCTGCGAAGCTTCAGGGAAATGATTTGGGCTGGAGACTCGAACGCGGCACTACGGCCTCGGTCTATGTTAACCCTCTCGTAGATCCCGACGATCCGAATTCAGCAATTCTGATCCGGTTCAAGCAAGGTGGTCAGGAATACGATGCGGTTACAAGGATCAAGAGCACCGCTTCGCAAGTCAGGAATATGAATGGTGGGGTGGGTTTCCTCGCCGCACGCGAGGAATTGGAAGTGGATATCCCTGCGGCGCTCGTGTTAGGCAAGGCTGAAGTGGAAATACGCATCAAGGCAAATGGCCAGCTCAGCGATCCCGTGAGGATGACGGCGACGATCAGCGACGTAACACGTGCATCAGAGACACCAAACGTGAGTGCGCCACGAGTGCTGTCAGCGACTCCAACTCGCATCGGGGCCGGGCAATCGCTTTTGATCTCAATCGATCATCGACGTGCACTCGAGCCAATGCCGAAATTGACATCGGTGATATTTGAGCAGGGCGACGCGCGATACGTGGCGACGATAGAACAAAACTCAGCACTGCTTGGGCCAATCACGGCGCCCGATGCGCCAGTCGGGCTCTTCGTCAGAACCACCAGACAGCTAATCGGCCGCGTCCGATTGCGTGTGTTGAATCCTTTGCGTGGCGAGCAAAGCGGGATGAGCGAGCCAGTGGCTTTGGAGATAGTCGACGAAGTGATTCCACCGGAACTAACCAGCGTTGGCGAAGCAACGGACGCTGACCTGGCCCCGCTGAAAGAGATGTATGAGATTCAAAAGCGGGCGGGGAAAGAGTTTCCCGACTATGATCCCAACAGCCGGTATTTAATGATCAAAGTCCAGGGCGTTGATTACAACCCGAATTTTGTTCGCATCACGCTCGAGCAAGGTGGTGAAGAGTTTGAGCTTTCACCAGAAGATTTCTCCGCATACTCCAGCGCCGGACTGATTGTGAGGTTGCCCGAAGATCTGAAAGAGGGCAGCGTCAAGTTCACGATTGAAAATTCCGGCGGCGATAGATACAGCAAACCGGTTACGAAGTCGTTCGTGCTGAAGTCGCGTCCTTAGTAGTTAAGTGAACTGAGATAATCGCGAAATATGAAGTCTCTGTCGGGTATCCCAACATGACACGACTGGCACTTTTCAAGCTTTCCAGTTACCTGCATATCCGTTCCATTGGCGGCGACCACTGAAAACTCCCAATCGCCCACCTTTGGGTTGTAGCCGGCCTCGCGCTTTCGCATGATCGTGTACAGCACTGGTTTGTGCGAATCGCCTTCAGTGTTCGACTTCTCTTTGACGATGACCGAACCTTCCGGGAACTTTGGGTTTTTTGAAAACATTGCCTTCCGGCCAATTCTGTTGACATAGACCGTGATGTACGTTCGCATGTGCGGATCTCGTCGTTCGCGTTCGTAGTCGGCAGCCGTGGGCGCTGCGCACTGAATGGCAACTTGTGAAGAAACGAAATACGGCTCAGCGTTAACCTGAGTCCATGTGGTTTTGTCCTTGAGTTGTGCGGCATTGAAGCGAAACTCGTTTCCGGCGCCTTCAGTGCGGCGCGCAGCCAACGCTGCAACAACCACGATTCCAGCCAGCACAATAAAGAGTCCAATTTTGATTCGGGTGGCCATTTGGATTCTCCTTTCCGACCTCTACCGACTTATTCGATCCAGCTTCTCAAGAAGTTTCGTTTTTCCGGCCGCTGATGATTTCGCAAGTGCAAGCCGGAGCGAGGATACCAGCTTTCGTACGTTAGCCCGATCCTCAACCAGGTACGGGTCGGTTTCTTTCCCGTTTGTGAGTTTGATGACGTCATCCGTAAACAACTCGTCAAACTCCTTGATGGCTTCAGCAGCATGCGTGCCATTCGGGTGCCTTCGCAAATATTCAACAGCGGCTCCAAAGGTAAATAGTGGCAGACCTCGTCGCCTTCACAATCGTGAGGCTGCGGATTTTCAACCGCGGCCCACGCTATACGCTCTGCGATGCGCAATGTGTGATATTTGGTTTCCAGATTCCAGAACAATTCTGAGCGCACGTTGTAGCCGCCGGCAAAATCATTCGGGATAACTTCCTCAGAGTGTGCTTTGATCCATTCGCGATACGGCGACGTGTCAGACCGATCATTGTTAAATGCCTCGGCAGTGCCAGCGAGTGCCAGCAGTCTCAACAGCTCAAACTCGGCGTGCGTGGGCTTTGCCTCAAAAGTTCGATTCCGGGCTTGGATCGGGTCAGTACAGGGAGCGGTAGCGACCTGGTTAAACCATAGCAGTCACGAATCATTAGGAAATGTCGCATGCTGATCACTGACCAGGTCGCTACCGCTCCCTGTACGGACCCGATCCAAGATGATTTTCCGACTTTTGAGGCAAAGCAATGCACCACTATAAAGTCACAAAGATTTAATTGCTCGCTGCTAAAGTAAAACCTTGCTAAAGCGAGCGCTGCATGGTAGAAGGTCAGTTCTCGCAAGCCAATCGCAACAATCCTTACTGATTTTGATTTGAGGCATTCAATCGTCAAACCATTCGTTTAAGGAGTTCCCCATGTCGAACACAATAAAGCTCTTTTTCGTGAGCTTGTTGATAGTCGCTTTCAGCGCGGTAGCCTTTGCTCAGTCGCAGGCAAGCACCGGTCAGATCTCAGGTGTCATTACTGACACTAACGGCGCCGTCGTAGCTAACGCCTCGGTAAAGGCTAAAAACAAGGAAACAGGACTTGAGCGCAGCGTCACTACAAGCGACGATGGACTCTACACAATCGTTTTGTTGCCCACTGGCACTTACACCATTACGGCAGAAGCACCCAACTTTGCCGCTACCACCATCGACGATGTGGTTGTAAACGTGGGGCGTACCGCCGACGCGAATGTGACGATGGGTGCAGGCTCAGTCCAGGCTACGGTGCTGGTGAGCGCCGAAGCGATTCAGGTTACACGCAACGAGTCAGACGCCGTTGTTAACGATACGGCTATTCGAAATTTGCCGATAAACGGTCGCCGTTTCCAGGATTTCGTAACCTTAACGCCAACCGCACAAGTTGATCCATCTCGCGGACAAATCTCGCTAGCCGGTCAAAAGGGTATTAACGGAAACGTCACCATCGACGGAGCGGACTACAACCAGCCTTTCTTTGGAGGTATTCGTGGAGGAGAACGATC
>DATNFX010000426.1:0-13626 GCA_035606195.1 Pyrinomonadaceae bacterium | reverse complement strand
GGTGTGGTTGTCAGGAAGTTCTTTCTCCATTTATCGAAAGGCGAGCAGAAGAAGAGATTTCTCGCGCGTCTGGACCTTCCTGAAAAGAACTGGAAGTTCTCAGCGAATGATGCAAAGGAACGAGGGTATTGGAAGGACTACATGCACGCGTATGAAGAAACGATTCGCAACACAGCCACCAAAGATGCGCCCTGGTACGTGATACCCGCGGATAACAAATGGTTCACGAGAATTGTCGTTGCAGCAGCAGTCATTTCTACGCTCGCTTCCCTGGATCTCGCCTATCCAACTGTCGGCGAGGCAAAGCTCAAGGACCTGGAAGTTGCTCGGCAGACGCTCATGAAGACCAATGGGATTGAGATGCCGGTTGCGGACTTGCAGGCGAAAGTTGCCGGGATGCGAATGTGACCTGTACATTCGCGAGTAGCTTGGTCCAAGGTATTTGCCCAAACGCCAGCATGCATTCGGTCCCTTCTGATCGTTCCATCGCCGACGCGTTTGCCCGGTGGACGATCCTCACCGACAATACTTTGTTGGGAAGCTTCTGAAGTTCACGACAACAACCCTCCGAAAATTAAATGCTTGAACTCTTGTGCTCACAGAGGCACAATGTGCACGCTTGTAGCAACATTTTGCGGCACACCTATCGAAAAACAAAGACAATTGCTTTTATCTTCAGTTTCCCGGAAGACCTGACGGAGCGTCGATGACTGAACACGAAGACCAGATTGAACAATATCGTCTGAAGCTCGAGGAGACTGCCGCACTCGTGGCGCGTATTCGTCATGAGATCAATAATCCCCTGACCGGTGTGTTGGGCCAGGCCCAACTCCTGTTGCGCGAAGGGTTGAGTGAGCGATCGCGAAAGCGAGTGCAAACGATCGAGGACCTTGCACTACGCTTACGCGATATTGTGGCCCAGTTGCGCGAGGTGCAACGACCCGGCGGCGACGGCGAAGGCTAAAGACAGCTTTTTACAAGATCCTAAGAATCTTGTTAATCCTGTGAACTGACTTCGACCGGCTTGCCCTTAATCTTCGTATCGCCCACGACGAACACGCTGTAGCGATTGCCCGCCGGTATGATTGCCGGCTTGCCTTTCTTCAGACCCCACAATAGACCAACTGGTCCCAGAAACACCGTCGTCGCGACTGCCGCCACCGCAACAGTCCCGCCTTTACTGTCGCCAACCTCTCGTTTCGTAAACCTCGCGGGAATCCGGTTGCCGTCAGCCGCCATAACATCCTGCATGGCCCACTCCAGCTTTCCTGCATGGCCCCAGTGGCCAGCTCTCTTCGCGGTGGTGATGCGAGCTCGGCCTGCTGCTTCCTTTTCAAAGATTGTCAGTCCGTTTACCTGGACCGGCTTCACTACGACAAAGTCGACAATGTCGCCGACCTTGAGTTCTTCTCCGGACGCGTTTGTTTTCAACTGAATCTCGATCTCCGTTCCGTCCGGGACAGTTACCATACCGGCTACTGGCGCAGTCGCAGCAACTGTTTCGGGTTTTGGATCCTGAAAGGTTGGAAGGCCAACTACACTCATGCTGATGGTCAGCATGAGAACGATAGACAAGAGTTTTGTCATGGGGTTATCTCCGTCAAGAAGTCAAATAGACAAACCTACGGGCGCTCTTAAACTTTTAAACCAGAAAAGGGGAGAATGGACCCCGGGATAGGACAGATTACAAACTGCGCCACAAAAGGCACAAAAATCACAAAAGGCACAAATGAAGTTGAATCACCTTTTGTGCTTTTTGTGATTTATGTGCCTTTTGTGGCATTAAACAGAAACCGTCTCTTCGTCTTCGACGAGATAAGGGCTTACATTGACCGGCTTGTCTTCGGCGTCTTCCGCCAATACAGCCTGAATAACCGGCAGACTCAAGGAATGTTTGGTTGTCGTTAACGGCACCGGCTTGCCCGCGGCATACACCTTATGCCGGCCATGCTCTTCATACCACTCGGCGAGGCCCGCGGTCTTGTGCATGTTCTCGATGATCTGGCGCCAGCCAACGCCTGTGTTGTATGCGCAGAAGGAGATCTCGCCTTCCTGGGTGCCGTAGGGAATTACGCACATCTCAGTGCGACGGAAATCGTAATTGAAGAGATCCTGGAACCACATTCCCTCGACGCAGAGCACGCGCCAGTTGTCGTGGGCGTCAGCCGTCTTCTGCGCCATGCGATCGTTGCGATCGGAATTGGAATTGGTTGACGAGGGCTTGAACAAGTTGATGATCTGCGAGATCGGAAATCCCTGCGGCGCTCGCTCGGCGCTGAAGTTTCGCATGATCGCCATGCCGAGTTGTGCGTAAGAGAGTTTGCGGCCGCGCGCCGTGTCGGTAATCACCGCCACGTCTTTCATGAACTGTTCGTAGTTGAAGAACTCGAACAGCGATCTGAATTCACCAGTGTTCTTGTTTACGACCAGAAGCGTGAAGATGCCGCAGTTCGGATGGCAATTGCACGACGACCAGCCCCACGGCGCATCAGCGCCCTGCAACATGTCCATCACGCTCGTGAAAGCCGAGTACGACGAGAGCGGGAACCAGTCGCGCAGCGGTTGAATGTGCCCACCGAGCTGATTCTTCAGATCGTGTGTCATGCCCGCGAGCGTGTAGCGCCACTTCTTGCGCAGTTCGTCAGAAATATCCTCGTCGCGTCCGGTAAATGAAACCGGTTGGAACGCGATCGTCTGCACCTTGTCGATGTTCTTCGCTGCAAACTCAACGATCTGTCCGATACCGTCGTTGTTGAGATTGTTGACGATAGTCACGACGAGTGTGACTTTGATACCGGCTTCAGCGAGGTTCTCAATCGCGCGCAACTTAACGTCGAACAAGTTGCCGACACCACGATGCTTATTCTTCTCTTCGCTCACGCCGTCGAACTGTAAATAGACGCCGTGTTGTCCAGCAGCTTTCGCGGCTTTGCAGAATTCGAGATCTTCGGCGAAACGAATGCCATTGGTCGCTGCGAGTATTCGATAGAAACCGATCTTCTTCGCGTAAGCGACAGCATCAAGATAGTAAGGCGAAAGCGTGGGCTCGCCGCCGGAGAAGAGAATGATTACCTGCCGGCGCGGTTTAAAGGAGACAGCACGATCGAGAATCGCTTTGGTGTCTTCAAACGTGGGCTCGTGAACATAGCCAACCTGATTCGCATCCATGAAGCACGGATTGCACATCATGTTGCAACGGTTGGTCAGATCGACAGTTAAAACAGCGCCGCGGCCAAACTTGATGTTCGATGTTCCGTGTTTGTGTACGTCTTTGTCTTCGGCGGCACGGAAGTCACGACCAAAGAAGAGTGATTCGATCCTTTCGAGAAACGCCGGATCGGTCGACATCACATCTTCGAACTCTCCGTGCTTCGGACAAGTCTTTTTCATCACGACCTGTCCGTTGTCTTCAACGATCTGCGCCTTGATTTCACCGGGATGCTCGTGCATCAGCGTTTCGAGCGGCACCGCGCCAGTGATGACGGCATTGCGGACTTCTTTTACGCAGGTTGGACAAAGACTGTCGGTTTCGCGTGGGAACCCGAGTGGCGGAGCCGTGCGTTCGTAGGATTTGAGAAGCGGACCGGGAGCCCAGTTGGGCCGAATAGCTTCACCTTCAGGCAGCCGCTGGTTGACTGACTGAAACGCGCGCCAGGCGACATTTGAGAGACCGGAGATCAGTCGGGAGCTCTTTACTCCCGATAACTTACTTTTATCTGATTCCCCTCGACGAAACTGATCACTAAACAACGGCTTTTGGTCCCTCCAGATACTAAAACCCACAAACAGCCAGCATGATAAACAGGATTTGCAGGATCCACAAGACGCGATTATCCTGAAAACCTTGTAAATTCAGTAAATACTGTAAAGAAATGTCAATTCACCCCACCGCCATCATCGAGGATAACGTCGAAATCGGCCCGGATTGCGAGATTGGGGCTTATACCGTCATCAAGCGCTTTACGCGTTTGGGTGCCCGTAATCGCATCTTCGAGCACGCGGTGATTGGCGGCGAGCCGCAGGATGTGAAGTTCAGGGGGGAGACGAGCTTTCTCGAGATCGGGGACGACAACATCGTCCGCGAGTTCTGCACGCTGCACCGGGCCAATGGTGCGGGAGAGACTACGCGCATCGGTTCGCGCAACTTTTTCATGGTGGGAGTGCATGTCGCGCACAACTGCGTTATCGGCGACGATAATATTTTTGCCAACGAAGTGGCTCTCGCTGGTCACATCACGATCGAGGATCACGTTTTTCTTTCCAATGGTGTGGGCGCGCACCAGTTTGTGCGGATGGGCCGTCACGCAATGATTGGCGGGAAGTCGAAGATCGTGCAGGATGTGTTACCGTTTTTTATCACTGACGGAAATCCGCCGCGCGTGCGTGGTGTGAATAGTGTCGGTTTGCGACGCAGCGGGTTCAATGAAGACGAGAGACGTGCGTTGAAGGATGCGTATCGCATTCTGTTTCGATCTGCGTTGCCGCTTCAGAATGCTTTGCAGACGCTCGACGAACTTGAAGACGAGCATGTAGCACACCTGGTGAATTTCATTCGTGGCTCGAAGCGCGGATTCGTGAGAGCTGAAAAATGAGAGTACAGGAACTCGCCGAGATCGTGAATGGTCGTGTTGTTGGAGACGGGGGTACGCGGATCGAACGGATTGCCGATCTTGATCAGGCGCGTGAGGGCGAGATTGCGTACATCGATAATGAAAAAATGTTTGCTGCGGCGGTGGAGAGTAAGGCGTCGTGCTTGATTGTGCGCGATGGGGTTGAGTTTCCGGATCGAACGTTGATTGTCGTTGCTAATCCGAAGCTTGCGTTTGCTTTGGCGGGCGCTGCGCTTCATCCAGCAGTGCGTCGCGAACCAACGATTCATCCAACGGCGGTGGTTGCTGAAACTGCCGACATTGCGCTCACCGCGTATGTTGGTCCAAACGTTTGTGTTGGTGAGCACACGCACGTGGGTGCTTATACGAGGCTCGAAGCGGGAGTGGTTTTGGGCGCGGATGTGACGGTTGGCGATGATTGCGTACTGAATCCGAATGTCGTTTTGTACGACGGCGTGTCGATTGGAACGCGTGTGATATTGCACGCGGGTGTTTGTCTTGGCGCGGATGGATTTGGCTATGTGCGTCATGATCTCGGTTATCAGAAGTTTCCGCAGGTCGGGACGGTCGTGATTGAAGACGACGTCGAGATCGGCGCGCACAGTTGTGTAGATCGCGCCGCGCTTGGCCGCACGCGCATCGGTCGCGGCACGAAGCTCGACAACATGGTCCACGTGGGTCACAACTGCGACATTGGCGAGCGCGTCGTGATTGCGGCGCAAACAGGGATCAGCGGCAGCGTGGTGATTGAAGACGATGCCGTGATTGGCGGGCAGGTTGGTTTTGGAGATCACACGCGTGTGCAGAAGGGCGCGGTGATCGGATCGAAAGCAGGAATCTTACCGGGCAAGATCGTGCGGCCTGGCGTTTGGTGGGGAATTCCCGTGCAGCCGCTCGATCAATACAAACGCATGAACGCCCACATGAACCGCCTGCCGGAAATGCGCGAACACCTTAAGCGGCTCGAGGCAGAGATTGAAGAGCTGAAAAAAAGGCAATCCACAGATTACACAGATTAATCTGCGTAATCTGTGGATAAAAATCTGGCGATGAAGCCTGCGGCCCGTTGTGAGGCGCCGGGATCGCCCAGTCGATGGGCCACATCTCTCAATCCCTCCCGCATCCTTTTATTAGTTTCGGGTTCGAGTAGCTTGAGCAGTTCGTGCGCAAGGTTTTCACCGGTGAGTTCATCCTGCATTAGTTCCTTTGCAATCTCCCGTCCGGCCACGAGGTTCACCAGCCCGTAATGCTCCACGGTGATCAAACGCCCTAGCGTGTGCCAGTTGATCGGCGACTCTTTGTAAACCACGACCATCGGCGTTTCCAGCAGTGCGGCTTCGAGTGTCGCTGTACCACTGGCGACTGCCGCTGCGTCGGAGGACGCGAGTGCTTCGCGAGTTTGTTGTTCGATTAGTTTGACGTTGGTCGAAGTGATCTCTCGGATCTCTTTAATGCTACGGCTCGGAGCCACCACAACAATTGGCTGGACGTCAACTCGTGTCGCGCGAAGTTGATCGATCGCCTCGATCATCGGCGGGAGAATTCGCTCCAATTCCTTTATCCTGCTGCCGGGCAGGAAAGAAATAATTGGCCTCGCCGCATCGAGATCATTGCGACCGCAAAACTCCTCGCGTCCAAAACGCGCCTTAACTTCTCCTGATAATGGATGGCCGACGAACTCGACGTGGTCCACGCCCCGAGCTTTGTACCAGTCAGCTTCAAACGGCAGGATCGACAACAGCATATCGACATCGCGCTTTATGTTGCGAATACGACGCGGACGCCATGCCCAAAGTTGAGGACTGATGTAGTAGATCACTTTCAAGCCGCGACGGTGCAGGCTCGACGCGAGTCTAAGATTAAATTCCGGCCAGTCAACGAGGACCACTGCTTCCGGTGATTGTTCGATTGCCGCTGCTTTGAGTTTGCGAAACGCTTTGATGAACTTTCGGAAGACGCGCCCGACCTCGACGATGCCCATGATCGCGAGCTCGTCCGAGTTGACGATTGTCTCGACACCGGCCTCACGCATCAACGGCCCGGTCGCGCCGAAGAGATCGAATTCGCCGTGTTCGCGAAGTGCTTTGACGAGCGCCGCAGCGTGAGCATCACCCGACGGCTCACCAGCAACGATCATCAGTTTGTGTCGCCTGGGCACGCCGCGGATGATACAGGATTCGATCGGACGTACTGTAGGGGCGGCACTCCGTGGCCGCCCTCGGTTTAAATTGGTGTTCGCCAAACCAGAGGCCGTCGTTCCTGAATCTCGTTTCTCAACCGAGGGCGGCCACGGAGTGCCGCCCCTACAGTTACGCCCAATATTGATCAAACTTCGAAAGCACAAAATACGTCATTCGTGCTAGCATCCACGCGCCATACATATGACCCGTTATCTACTGGCTATCATAACTGCCCTATTTGCTTGCCAGTTTGTATTCGCGCAGCAAACTAATCCGGTCGATCGCAAAGTCGCGAATCCGATGACGGATACTCCCAACGTCAATCCTCTTAATACAGATCAACCCGTGCAGCGCCCACGCCGGACACAAGGTGGTGTGCAGGGCGTCGCCACGGATGAGATCAAGGTTGCCGCCGCGAAGGAGAACGGCTCGGGACCTGAGAACGCGCGCGTCGTCGTCTACGAAGGCAACGTCGACATTCGCATCGGCACTTACCGCTTGCAGGCAGACAAGGTCACCGTTTACGACGCCGAGAACAGAGTAGTCGCGGAAGGCAACGTCGTTTTCGATCAGGCGGTTCAGCAGCGCATCACGGGATCGCGTGGCGAGTGGAACTATCGCACGAAGACCGGCTACTTCGTCGACTCCACCGGTTACACAAACCAGACTCAGGACGGCACGCGTATTTATTTCACTGCGGATCGCGTCGAGAAGATCAGTCTCGATACGATTATCGCGACCAACGTTCAGGTAACTGCCTGTGACGAAGACGTGCCGAAGTGGAGCTTTCACGCGAGCAAGACGCGCATCAAAACCGGCGACCGCGTCTACGTCTCTGGACCGAAACTGAAAGTGAAAAACGTTCCCGTATTCTGGCTGCCGTATGCTTCAGTTTCGATTAAGACTCGCGATCGCGCTTCGGGGTTTTTGACGCCGACCTTTGGTGGCTCGGGCGCGAAGGGCCTTCGTTTGTCGAACGGCTACTATTTAACGCTCGGTCGTTCAGCAGATTTCACTTTCCGCAACGACATCTACACTCAGCGTGGCCTCGGATTCGGTGGTGACCTGCGCACACGCGCCAACTCGCGCTCTTATCTCAACGTCGGATTCTACGCCGTGAAGGATCGTATCTTCGGACCGTCCGCGGATGACGCTCATCCGGATCAAGGTGGCTCGAGTCTGTATGTGGACGGCGTGCACTATTTCAAAAACGGTTTCATTGCCGTAGCTGACGTAAACATCACTTCGAACCTCGCGTTCCGCCAGGTGTTCTCCGACAACATTCAACAAGCGATCTCGCCGGAAGAGACTTCGCAGGTCTTCATAAACAAGGATCACAACGAGTACAGCTTTAACTTTCTCGCGCGTACGCAGGTCACGTCGCTCGCGGCTGCACGTATTCGGATTCGCCAGTTGCCGAGCATAAGCATCGACAAGCGTCCGGCCATCGTGAGTTTCTTCAAGAAGCTGCCGCTCTATTTTTCTTTCAGTGGTTCTGCCGACGGTGTGAGCCGGAAAGAGACCGTTGAAGACGCGGTGCAGTTTGTGAGTGACGTCGGTGGCAATGCGATTATCACGCCGTCAATCGTGCAACGACTCGATCTGCATCCGCGATTCGAGTTGCCGCTGAGTTTTGCCGGCTGGAACATCACCGCCTCGGGCGCCGGACGAGTAACGTTCTATTCCAACTCACTCGATCCGAACACGCGCGATGTTTTGAGCCGCAACCTGACGCGGTCTTACGGAGAGTTTGAATTCGACGTGCGGCCGCCCGCGTTTGCAAGGGACTTCCGGCGTGGTGGCAATTTCTTTTTCCGTCACGTGATTGAGCCTTACGTGACTTATCGAAGGCTGACCGGCATTAACAATTTCGATCGCATCATTCGGTTTGATTACACGGACGCCATTGCCGATACAAACGAGATCGAATTCGGCATCGCCAACCGTTTTTTCACGCGACGCTCGACTGAAAACGTGAGTGACGTGCCGGTGAAAGAAATGGACGACGAGGGCAAACCGTTGCTGTCGAGCCAGCCATACGAAGCCCTCACGGTAACGCTGCGCGGCAAATACTTTTTCGATCCGTTCTTTGGCGGCGCGTTGCTGACGAACCAACGCAACCAGTTTTATCCGATCAATACGCTTTCGGGATTTGTGTACGGCGGCGTGCCGCGGCGCTTTTCACCCGTCAACATCGACGCGCGCTATCGCCCGCGAAGACATCTCTTCGTGGATTTCCGAACTGACATGGATTCACGCAGTCTCGAGATGCGCTCGCTGTCGACGACGTTCGGATTACAGAAGTCGATCGTCGAGATCTTCCAGAGTTTTTATTACACGCGTGCGATACAGCTCACGCCCGACCTCGCACAGTTTGCGGATCCGCGTGGTTTCGAGGCGGGCACCGTGCGTGGATCGCAGTGGAGTCCATCGGTGTTTCTGGGCAATCGCGATCTGGGTTGGTACGGTGGAGCGTCGTTCTTTTTCGATTTTCAGAAGCGGCCGGGCCGAGGCGACAGCTCGCTCATCAGTTCAACGATAACGCTCGGGCATGCATGGGATTGTTGTGCGGCAACGGCGCAGTTTTCGAGTTTCAACGTGGGCCTGCGTAAAGAGAACCGTGTCGTTTTTGCTTTTCGACTGAACGGAATCGGCAGCTTCGGAACCGAACAGATCGGCCAACGCGCGCGGTGAATAACTGATATAGGTCCTATATGCCCTATAGGACCTATATCAGTATTTCAAACCTGGGCTTGAACGATTGCCGCATCGCACGTCATAATAAGTAGGCAACCAAGGCGGTTGCCTTTGCCTCAAAGATCGGCTTCACCTGAAGGCCCAGCGTCTAAGAGTAGTAAATCCTGGTCTCCCGACTCCCATATTTGGGGTCAATCACCAACGAAGAGGGACGAATGAAGAAGCGTAAGAAAACAAAGAAGACTGATTCTGCGACGAGTGCTCGGCGTCTGCCCGCATTGATCGCTTTGGCTCTGGTGGTCGTAGTTATCGGAGCAATATCGGCGGTCTCCAGGCAGTTAGTGGCCGGGAAACAAAGCCAGCCAGAGAGTCCCGAGGCGTTGAGAGATTCGAGCAGTAAGAGCTACAGGACCGTCAAGGTCGCGGGCCAGGACGTTCAGGTTGATCCCCAGACGGGAAAGCTGAAGCCGCTGACTCAGCAGGAAGCCCAGGAGCTAGCCGCGGGCCTCAAGAAGATGCTGAACAAATCCGCAGAAGGACTCACCGAAACTCAGAACGCTGACGGTTCAACGACCATGGATCTCGAAGGCCGGTTCCAGCACGTCGTTGTCGCTCGTGAGCGGGAGGATGGCTCGCTTTCAATGTCGTGCGTCGACAATCCTAAACAGGCCGCATCGGCCATGGGAATCGATCCCAAGCTTTTCGGCATTGACGGTACGCCCGGCGCCACAAAACAAAACCAGAAAACGCGACAGAGGAACTAGACGTCAATGAATATGCATTTTCTTACCAGCCGACGTGTGTTCCTGTTCGCGTTTGCGGCAATTCTTCTTCTTTCGTCTTCCGCCTTTGGCGCGGTAACAATCACCGTTAAGAATAACGATGCGCCAGGCGTCGGTTTTAACGACCCGACACCCGTTTCTCCAGTTGGCGGAAACAACGGCACGACGTTGGGACAGCAGCGATTGATTGCCACTCAAGCTGCAGCAGATATCTGGGGACAGGTTCTGACAAGCAGTACTGCGATTGTCATCGGCGCAACGTGGCCCAGTAATTTGCCGTGCGAGGACACAGGAGCCACGCTCGCATCTGCAGGAAGCCATAGCGGGACAAGAAACTTTCCAGGTTCGTTTCCGAATACCTGGTACCCGCTGGCGCTTGCGAACGCGCTTTCCGGCACTGATCGAAACGGAACAACTGTCGAAATAGATGCGGTGTTCAATATCCGCATCGGCCAGCCGGGCTGTTTATCCAGCAGACAGTGGTATTACGGGCTTGATAACAATCATGGTTCGTTTGGCGTCGATCTCGTCGCTGTAGCCCTGCACGAGTTTGGTCACGGTCTTGGCTTTTCGTCGTTCACCGATGAGTCGACCGGCGTGCAGCCTTCGGGATCGCCCACGATCTACGATCGCTTTCTGAAGGACAACACGACCGGCAAACTCTGGCCGGATATGAGCAACAGCGAGCGAATAGCTTCCGCGATCAACTTCCGCAATCTGGTTTGGATAGGCTCTCAGGTAACGGCCGCCGTGCCCGGCGTTTTGAGTTCTGGTTTCGACGGCACGAATCACGCGCGCCTCTATACCCCGAATCCCGTTGAAGCGGGATCGTCAGTTTCCCACTTCGATACGAGTCTGACGCCGAATCAATTGATGGAGCCGAACATCAGCAATAATCTGACGCACAGCGTCTCGGTGCCTCAGGATCTGACTTTATCGCTGTTGGTCGATCTTGGCTGGAACGCCGGCCCAGGACCTTCGCCAACACCGACGCCTTCGCCACCAGCTAACGACAATTTCGCGTCCGCGCAGGTAATTGCCGGGTGTTCGGGATCGGTGAACGGCACTAACGTGGGCTCGACTCACGAAGCCGGAGAACCCAATCATCTATCGGACGGCACTGGCGGCATGCATTCGGTATGGTATCGATGGCAAGCGCCAGTCAGCGCCAGTGTCACCATCGACACGTCCGGAAGTAACTACGACACCGCGCTCGCCGTTTACACGGGTTCGGCAGTCAATAGTCTGACTGCGATTGCGAAGAACGATGACGTAAACCCTGGCATTATCCAAAGCAGTATCGTCACGTTCAATGCGACCGCTAATACCGTTTACCAGATCGCTGTAGATGGGTTTGACGGCGGCGACGGTGGGGATAGTGGCACCATCAAGCTGAACTGGACCCAGAGCAACTGTACTGTGTCTGCCACGCCACCTCAGATTCTTCTCGAGCAATCGGGGCCGGTGGCGGATCAGGCGGCCATTTTCGATTCCATTCTCCACGTCAGAGATCCGTTCCTCGTGTTCAATAGCGCCAACCTGTTTCTTCCGCAGGGTGATACAAACACGAGAGTGGTGATTTTTGTGGCGAATTTGCCGTCACAGACGTTGACGGTTAATCTGCTCGACAGTAACAACACGTCGTTTGACCTGGCACCGATTGACGTGCACGAGTTCACTGATTTGCAGTTCAGTCAGGTCACTTTCCGGCTGCCGAACGGTCTGGCGTCAGGCACGGTCCGGGTCAAGGTGATTTCACAAAGCGTGGCCAGCAATACGGCAACGTTCAGGATTCTTTGACGGCCGGATAGCCGGCGAAATATTTTTCGGCCATGGCCCGGGATGGAGCATCAAAAAGGCAAATTTCCGGGTCATTAGTCGTGTTAGGTTAGTAAAAGGAGTCTGAGCTAAACAGTGTTGACAGAAGGTTAGGGCGCAAGTATAGTTTCTGGTCAAGCGGCCAGAAAGGCACGCCTAGCCTCATTCCTAAATCAGAACCGATCCCCAGGTTCCCCAGGGTTGGAGTTGAATATGAAAAAGTTCTTAGCCGCATCATTCCTGATGCTTGTCGTTTCCGCCATCGGTTTTGCCCAGTCACCGCCGACATTGAGAATCGTCACCGAAACGCCGGGACTCCCGTCGGAGCTGTTTTATGGTGATATCAAGGTCAAGCCGCTTAGACTGAGACCCGGAACCAATACGGTGATTACCATTGCTGACTATGATTTCTTCATATCTCAGCAGTACATCGACTTCTTAAGGCGCTTTCCCGAGCCGGCTGGTTTGCAGTTCTATCTCAATATCCTGAACGGATGCGTGCAAACCGATGTCGAGTGCATCAAGTTTACGAGGGGTGCGCTCTCGGCCAATTTCTTCCGCTCGCCAGAGTTCCAGCGCAAAGGTTCATACGTGATGTACCTTTACATGACGTCTTTGGGACAGCGGCCGTCAACGGTGGCTGAGCTTGGCGATCCGTCCAAGATCGACAGGCCCCATTACGCTGAGTTTATGACTGACCTGGCGGCTATTTCAGTGCCCGATGACGACCCGGTATTAGGGGAACAAAAGAAGGTCCAGCTGACTGATGCCTGGATGCAGCGCCCCGAAATCAAAGCCATTTACGATCCGCTTTCAAACACGGCTTTCGTGCAGAAACTCGTCGACACCGCGGGAGTGACCATTCCGAACCAGGCTCAATTGGTTACTGACTTGAATACTGCTGCCAAGACGCGAGCTCAGGTCTTGCGCAATATTGCTGAAAGCACGCAAGTCAATGACAAGTTCTACAAGGCGGCGTTCGTAACCATGGAATACTTCGGTTACCTGCGACGCGATCCGGAAGTTTGCGTTGGCAGTCCTAACCCGTCTCAATGTGGTTACATTTTCCATAACGAGCGGTTTAAGCTGGCGGCCGATCCTGACTTCCTCGAGAACACGATTGTGCGCGGCTTCATCGAGTCGCCGGAATACATCAATCGGTTCTAAGCAGACTTTAAGTAGCGTCTCCAAACAAGGCTGGTCCTTTTTGCGAAGGGCCAGCCTTGATCTTTTCAGCGTAAGCAGTTAATTCAGGAAGGAATGCGCTTTGGACTCGACGGCTTACCGCTATGTAGGAAAAAAACGGGCGTTGGCCATTACACGTTCGAATTGGGACGTGCGCTTGCCGCCATTGCCTCGGACCATGAGTTTGAGATCGTCTCGCCATCCGCGTTTTCATCGATAGATGGTTCGTTTCCGCCGAACCTCAAGCTTGTTAACGCCGGCCTCGACAGCTTGAGACGTCGCGGCTGGTGGTCCATATATTTACCGCGCTATTGCCGGCGTGCGTCGTTTGCTCTTTTCCACGGAACCAATTTT
>DATNFX010000425.1:0-10118 GCA_035606195.1 Pyrinomonadaceae bacterium | reverse complement strand
AGCATGGCATCGGTTGGACCATGTGGGATTATGCCGGAGGGTTCGCGGCTGTGAATAAGGCGAATGGCCAGGCGCAGGAAGATCCCGAGTTGTTGAAGGCTCTCGGGTTGAAGTAGGCCACAGATCTACACGGATTGATTACTGATTATGAAACGAACACTAATCACTGCCTTCTCGCTGTTGTTAGTTGTCACGTCAACCTCTTTCGCTAATTCGCGGCCTGGGAAGAGGGTTTTGTTTACTCAGGATTGGCGGTTTCACCTTGGGGATGTCGCGAATGGGCAGGACACGGGTTTGGATGATGCGCAGTGGCGGCAACTCGATCTGCCGCACGATTGGAGTATCGAGGGTGAGTTCAGTGAAAACGCGCCGTCCGGAACCGGTGGTGGCGCCTTACCGGGCGGGTTGGCGTGGTATCGGAAGACGTTCACCATCCCGATGACTTCAAAAGGAAAACAGGTCTTTGTTGAGTTTGATGGCGTGTATCGAAACAGCGAGGTCTGGATCAACGGTCACTATCTCGGCAAGCGTCCGTACGGCTACATTTCATTCGCATACGAGTTGACGCCGCACCTGATCTACGGTGGCGGACCAAACACTATCGCCGTAAAGGTCGACAACTCACAACAGCCAAATTCACGCTGGTATTCGGGGTCGGGAATCTATCGAAACGTTTGGTTGACGACACTCGATCCGGTGCACGTCGAACAATGGGGCACATACGTAACGACACCGCAGGTTAGCGCCCAATCAGCAACCGTCGTCATCAAGACGAAGGTGCGTAACGGTTCGAATAGCGGAGCTCCGGTAAATCTGACCACGCTGATTCAGGACGCTAGTGGAAGAGTGGTTGCCCGGAGCATTGCGAACGCCGTCGCCGCAAAGGGCGCGCATGCCGAGGTGAGCCAAACATTGAAGGTTTCGTCGCCGTCGCTTTGGTCCGACGATCGTCCGTACGTTTACAAAGTCGTTTCGCAGTTGCAGCAGGGCGGGCGAGTTGTCGATACCTACGAGACGCCGCTCGGCATCCGCAGCTTTCGTTTCGACGTCGACAAGGGCTTCTTCCTCAACGGTAAACCCGTAAAAATTCGCGGCGTTTGTAATCATCACGATCTCGGTTCGCTTGGCTCAGCAGTCAACACGCGCGCGCTCGAGCGGCAGCTCGAGATGTTGAAGGAAATGGGCGTCAACGGCATTCGCACGTCTCACAACCCGCCTGCTCCCGAACTGCTCGAACTGACAGACAAGATGGGCTTCATCGTGATGGACGAAGCGTTCGACATGTGGAAGATCGAGAAGACGAAATTCGATTACCACCTCGATTGGGACCAGTGGCACAAACGCGATCTGGAAGACATGGTGCTTCGCGACCGAAACCACCCAAGCATTTTCATCTGGAGCATCGGCAACGAGGTGATGGAGCAGTGGAACAACAATCCGGCGGGTGGGACCATCGCCAAAGAGTTGGGCGGCATCGTTCGCAATCTGGATCCAACTCGCCCGATCACCTCGGCGACAAACGGCGTGAGCCGCGACAACAAAGTGATCATGGAAGGCGGCCTGGATCTCGTCGGCACAAATTACGCGCAGGCGAAACTTCCCGAGTTTGCAAAGATGTTTCCCGGACGTCCCATAATCGGGGCCGAAACAACATCCGCCCTTAACACTCGCGGCACTTACAACCTGCCTTCCGATAAGATTCTTCGTTGGCCCAGGAAGTGGGACGAAGTTCTCAGAGACGGCAATCCCGATTTCACTTGTTCGGCTTACGACAATTCGAGTGCTCCCTGGGGATCGACTCACGAAGAGACGTGGAAACTTGTAAAGAAATACGATTTCTTTTCAGGCATGTACATATGGACCGGTTGGGATTACATCGGAGAGCCGACACCATATCCGTGGCCCGCTGTCAGTTCGTATTTCGGAATCATCGATCTCGCCGGGTTTCCGAAAGACGTTTACTACATGTACCAAAGCGAGTGGACCAATAAGCAGGTGCTGCATCTGTTTCCGCATTGGAACTGGAAGCCGGGTCAGGAAGTGGATTTGGTAACTTATTTCAATGCCGATGAAGTCGAGCTATTTCTGAACGGGCGCTCGCTGGGGACGAAACGGAAGCAGGGCGACGACATGCTCGTGTTCTGGCGCGTTCCATTTGAGCCTGGAGTGGTGAAAGCGGTATCGCGAAAGAACGGCCAGGTAGTGCTCACGAAAGAAGTGCGAACGGCGGAAGAGCCCGCGAAAATTGTTTTAGTTCCGGATCGCAGAACGATCAAGGCAGACGGTACGGACCTGTCATTCATCACGGTGAAGGTAGTCGATCGGAATGGAACAGTTGTGCCGTCGGCTGATAACCTGATCAAGTTCAAAGTCATCGGCGACGGGGCCATCGTCGGTGTCGACAACGGTTACCAGGCCAGCCACGAGTCGTTCAAGGGAAAACAGCGCAAAGCCTTTCACGGGATGGCACTCGCGATCGTTCAGGCGAAACAAAAACCAGGCCGGATCTATCTCGAAGCAACTTCAGACAAGCTGCAGGCTGCTTCGGTTGTCATCAACACTCGCTGAGTTACTATACTTGGACCAAAACGTTGCGACGCATAAACCTCAAAAAAGCAAACGTGGCCCGGGCGGATACGATTCGCTACATCAATCGTCAAATCGTCCTCAACTACGTGCGTGAAAAAGAACCGATCTCACGCGCGGAGATCTCTCACGAAACGGCGCTACAGCGATCGACAGTGTCACTGATCGTTGACGAGTTGAAGACGTCGGGATTGATTTACGAAATCGAGGGTGAGTCGACTGGTGGACGTCCGCCGAGTCTGTTGCGCCTGCGCGCCGGCGGTTTTATGGCGATCGGCGCTGATGTCGGTACAGCACAAACAACAGTTGCTGTTGCCGATCTGGTGGGCCGAGTCGTCGAGAGGGAAGTGTTTGATACGAACCCCGATGTGACGGCGACGTATCGCAGACTACTTTCGATCATACAGCGATTGATCAAGACTCACTCCAACATCGAGGGCATCGGCGTCTGCGTACCCGGGCTCGTCGATCCGGAAACAGGTACGGCGCTTTTCATTCCGCATTTCAAATGGCGCAACTGGGCACTCGCGTCTGACCTGCAAGTGGCAACGGGACTACCAGTCACTGTTGACAACGACGCAAACGCTGCGGCCCTCGCTGAGTTGTGGTTGGGCCGGCCTGAGATTCGCGACGTGCGCGACTTTATCCTCGTCCTGGTGGAAGAAGGATTGGGAACCGGAATCATCTTCGATGGTCAGGTGTATCAGGGCGTGGCCGGGGCGGCAGGTGAGTTTGGTCACATGACGATCGGAATGGGAGCACCCGTTCCGTGCGCTGCGGGAAGTGAAAAGTGTTGGGAGGCGTTTGCATCCGAGCGCGCGGCGTTAGCGCGTTATCGGTTGCGACGCGGCACGGATTCTGACATCTCGTTTCGTAAGCTGATGGACAATGCGCTCTCGAAAGACGGTGCCGCGAAAGAAGCGTTGCTTGAGACGGCGCACTATCTTGGTTTGGGAATTTCAAATCTCACGAAGGGTTTGAGTCCTGAAGCCGTGATTCTTGCCGGCGACATCGCGCGAGTTTGGCCGCTCATTTCCGATGAGTTGCGAAGCACGCTCGCCGAAAACACGATCTGCAGTGGTCTACCCTCGACGCCGGTGTTTGCCTCGACGCTCGGCGACGACACGCGCCTGATGGGCGCCCTCAGCCTGGTCCTCGCACGCAAGTTCGCCTCAGTGGTCCCAGCCTGATCCGTTTTAAGATCCGCGTTTATCTGAGTCCAAATTCAGAATTTCGGAAAGCTCCCCAAAAATTTCAATATCCAACTAAAGTTGGAGGACGGTCTCCACCCTTAATGTTGTTACATTGCTCAGTGTTCTTGAGGTCACGGGAAAAACGGAGTTCGCGGCATCGCTATTGCCTAGTGAGTTTTTGGGACTATAACACCCTCGGTTCTGCACTTTCGGGTATTAAAGAAAACTTAGTCAGCCATAAAAAAGTCTTGACAAAGATCAATCACTGGTAGTACTAAGGCTTTTGTCCGGTCGTGCAACAAACCTCTAAGTCGAAATTTTGATAAGTGAGAGCTTTTGTTTTGGGGTCGTTCGACCACCCTGCGGCGTCGAGCTTCGCAGCTTTTGTCCGGTCGTACAACAAACCCTGAAAAACCATCTGGTCTGAGCTTTACGGTACCTGGATTTCGCTCCAACGGAGGAGAGTATGAATTCACTCGCCACGCGTAGGCTCTTAGCGACGCTCATCGTTTCCATTTTTGTGTTTTCCCTGACGGCTCTTTCGGCAGTCGCGCAATCTACCGGTAGCGCGACGTTGCGCGGGACTGTCAAAGACCCGCAGGGAGCAATCGTCCGTGGGGCGACCGTCACGCTCATCAATGAGCGAACCAAAGACGAGCGCAGTGCGAAATCAAGTGAGGACGGCACGTACACCTTCACTGCCGTTGCGCCCGGCAACTACACCCTCAAAGTGGAAGCGCCGGGCTTCAAAACTTCGTCACAAGCTAACGTGACAATCGAGACGAGCAGCACTCAGGGCATTGACGTCACCATGGAGGTAGGCCAGCCAACTGAGACGGTGACCGTCACGGCGGGCGCAGAACAACTGCAAACAGAAACGGGCGCCAAAGAGAACACAATCTCGGCGAAACAGATCGATAACCTGTCGATCATCAGCCGCAGTTCTCTCGAACTCCTGCGCATCCTTCCGGGCGTCGTTGCTCCGGACAACACATCGCTTGAAAGCATTTCGTTTGGCGGGGGCGCGAACGCGAATGCCAATTATCACGTGAATGGTCTGCGCGGCGAGCAGAACAACGTGACCATCGACGGTTCGCGCATGATCGACATCGGCTCGAACAACGGCACCGTCATCACTGCTAATCCCGACATGGTCCAGGAAGTGAAAGTTCAGACCAGCAACTACGCTGCTGAACACGGAACCAGTGCGGTGCAGATCAGCGCGACGACCAAAGGCGGCGGCAGTGGTTTCCATGGTTCGGTTTACGATTACGTGCGCAACTGGAGATTCCAGGCGAACGATCGCTCGAACAGCATCCTTACGACGCCGACAAACGTAATCGCGCGGCCAAAGAGCAAGTACAACTACCCCGGTGGAAACATCGGCGGTCCCGTTCTGCTTCCATGGACCAACTTCAATAAAAATCGCGACAAACTGTTTTTCTTCGTCGGTTTCGAGCTTTACCGGCAGCAGGTCGACGAGGGATCGAAGTTGTTCCGTGTTCCCACGCTGAAAGAGCGAACCGGTGATTTCAGTGAATCGGGTGTCGGCAATATCTTCGTACCTGCAGGTTGCACGGCAAATGGGGTCGCCGGAAATCCGGGAGCTAACAATGGCGGCGACGCAGCTCCAAACGCTGACCTCCGTCCGTGCGCCAGTCCTTTGGGACGAACGCTCTTGAATCTTTATCCAGCACCCAATCGAAATGTTCCGTTTGGTCAAAACAACTATGTCTATAGCGTTTTGAGACCCAACGACAGAAACCAGTTCACGTCGAGGTTCGACTACTCCATCAGCGAAAAGACGAAAATGTACGTCCGCTTTGCGCGTGAGTATGAAGAGCAGGGTTTCCCGCGCGGCTTGTGGTGGGATTCGTCGGCGTATGAACTTCCCGGAAAGCTGACCAGCCAGAATCTGGGTCGCTCGGTCGTGGTGAATCTGACTAACATCATCAACTCCAGCATGACCAACGAGATTCTCTTCAGCGCAAGCAAGCTGAAGCTGAATTATGATTTCGCCGAACCGGATAAGGTTTCGTGGACTGGCCTGGGACTTAAGCCAGTAGGTTTCTTCTCAACCAGCAATCCGAATATTCCGGCAAGCCTTCAGAACAAGAACCCGTACGTTCCCCTGAGCGTCATCACTTGGGGACAGGGAGATTTCCATACCGCATACGGTTATCCGATTCTGGCCTGGAACGACAGCTTTGCAATCACCGATAACCTGGTGAAGGTTCAGAATACGCACACACTGAAGTTTGGTGCGTTCATCGAGCAGGCGAATAAACGGCAGCAATCAAACGCTGACACGAATATCGTGACTGCACAGTGGGGCCAAACTACTGGAACCGGCAGCAACTTCGGCGACGTCTTCGTCGGCAAACCCATTGAGTTCACGCAGGCGACGACCCGCCCGATCGATAACTTCCGTTATTACAACTACGAGTTCTATGCGCAAGACAGTTGGAAGATGCGTCCGAATCTGACTTTCGAGTACGGAATGCGCGCCGCTTATCTGCCACAGAACTTTGAGCGCAAAGGATTGGGCGTGTTGTTCGATCCGGCCGCTTACCAACCCGGTAAGGGAGCCTTTTTGGGCGGGGATATCACTAAGCCCAATGGTTATAAGCTGGCGGCGCGAGATGAAATCCCCAAGGGCGTGCTGTCGAACCTGCCTGTTCAATGGATGCCGCGATTTAACGTGGCGTGGGATGTCGGCGGCAAGGGAGATCTCGTTCTTCGAGCCGGCGCGGGCCTCTTCTACAATCGCGTGCAGGGTAACTACGATTACTATTCCAGCGGCGAAATGCCCAACACCTACAGTTCCACAGTTGATACACCGTGGGCCTCCGGTAACGGGCTTTCGTTCGGTGACCTGACCACGCTGAATCCGTTCACGAGCAACGTCGGCGCTATCAACGTAAACACTCGCGATATCCAGTCGAATGAAATACCGAGAGTCGCGAACATGAGTTTCACGATTGAAAAGCGATTGCCGATGAGCAACATCCTTTCAGTCGCTTACGTCGGCACTCAGGGCCGGCATCTACCGCAGCGGCGCAACGCCAACATCATTCCGCTCGGTACGCTATTAAGTGGCACGATTCCGCTGAACTCGACGGTATGTGTCACTCCGCTTCCCAACGATCCCAACTGTCTTGGTGGGATTAAGTACAATCAAATCGACTTATCAGTTCCGGTTCAGCGAGCAGCTCTTGCAGGTAACGTGCTGAGAAGGTACAGACCGTTCGATGCTTTCAACTCTGTAGGTCTGTATCAATTCACTGGAACCTCGTCCTATCACTCGTTGCAAGCGACGCTGAGCCATAACGGAAGAAATCTTCAGTACTTTGCCACGTATACATTTGGTAAAGCCCTGGGAACCGTGGCGACCAACGAGAGTGACGGTGCTGCGTGGGCCGACCCGATCGACACACGAAACCGAAGCTGGGGCGTGCTGCCTTTCGATCGAACGCACGTGTTCAATCTGTCCTACAACTGGAGCGTTCCGAAACTCGCTCGTGGCGATTTCGAGAATGCTTTCACGAACGGTGTCTTCAACGGTTGGCAGATATCAGGTATCACAACTATCCAGAGCGGAATTCCCATTCGGCTCAGATTTACTGGCGACATAGCGCAGGGCAGCCAGGCTATCGGATGGTATGGCTCTGATGCGTTTAGAGGAACCAATGCGGGCGCCAGCCTGGGTGCGATCACACCGGTTTATCTTGGTAATCCGCAAACTGGTAATAACGATTTGGGCAACAAGGCATACGATCTTTCCAAGCTCGCTATCCCGACGTTCCCGAATACTGGTCCATCGCAACCACCGTTTTATATTCGCACTCCGGGCCGGAGCAATTTCGACATCTCATTCTTCAAGAACTTCAATATCACTGAAGAAAAGAAGATTCAGTTCCGGACAGGACTGTTCAACGTATTCAACCAGGCCTTCCCGACGACTATCGATGTGGGAGCCACGAATCCGGATGCCACCGATATATTCCTGGCATTGGATACGGTATGTAACAAGAGGGTTACCGTCCCGACCGGTGATGGTACTGGCACTGCCAGCACCTGCGATCCGACGGGCGGATTCAGTTACACGCAAAACACCATCAACAACTTCGGTAAGGTCCAAAACAAACGCGGTCGACGAATTGTGGAGTTTGCACTGAAGTTCTACTTCTAGTCGCCGGCCAAAGGCGGAGCAATCTCGGCGCGAGGGGCGATGCCCGCTTCTCGCGCCGTTTGTTTTAGCCTGCGAAGCAGGCGGAAGCGTAAAGCCTGGGGCGAAAGCCCCAGGTCAGCGCGCAAAACAAATTCTTGAGCCCGCGAATGCGGGTGACAGATGATCGCGACAAAATGTTACGATTTATGGTCAATGAACTGCCGCCCATTTCATGGGCTTGAATTCAATTGATTCTGATCCTGGGGCTTACGCCCCAGGCTATATGCTTCCGCCTGCTTCGCAGGCTTAGGGCCCATTATGCAATTAAGTATTCGCATCTTCACGGCGTGTCTGTTGGGCCTGCTGTTGAGTACGGCAGCTGTCGCTCAGGAGGAAGTGGAGCGCAGACAACGAGTCGTCGATACGAACGACGCGATTATTCATGGGCGCGTTTCGCTTCCATCCGGCTTCACATTGGACGGTTATGCTCGAATTACCCTCAGAACCGATCAAAGCGTTCTCTCAACTCTCTACACCAATAACAGCGGCGAGTTTCAGATCAGAAACCTGAGCCAGGGTATCTATTTCGTCGAAGCCGAAATTCCCAAGAGCAACTTTGAAACGGCAGTACGCCGGATAGAACTGGGTCGCGGCTTAACGGTACAAGTAAACCTGGAATTAAAAGAGAAGAAAGATCCGTTGGGCAATTACAGCAGCAAAGTTGTGTCTGCGGCTGAACTACGACAAACAATACCTTCCGCCGCGAAAAAGCAATACGAGCTCGGATTGAAATTTGTCGGCAAGGGCAACTTTCAAGAAGCTGCCAATCACTTTCAGGAAGCACTCACAATCTATCCCGAGTATCTCGCAGCGCGTAACGACCTCGGCGCGCAGTATCTGAAGTTGAAACAGCTCGACGAAGCGCAGAAACACTTTGAGACTGTGTTGGCTGCCGATCCGAAAAACTTCAACGCAAAACTCAACATGGGGTTGGTTCAGGTCGAGCGGCACAACTACGCGGACGCGATCGCGTTACTGAATCAGGCAATTGCGATCGATAGCACTCGACCGGTACCGCGGCTCTGGATCGGAATAGCCAAGCTCGAGTTGGGAGAGCTGGACGTTGCCGAACAGGAATTGATGCGCGCTCTGATAACGGGAGGCGCTGAGTGTGTGGCGGCACACTATCAACTGGCCCGGATCTATTTCAGTCGAGGCGCAATCGATGATGCGACGCGCTCGGTGCAGTCGTATATTCAACTGGCGCCGCGTGGCGAGTTCATCAAGGAAGCGAAGGAACTCCAGGAAAAAATAAGCCACAGATAATACTGATCCGGATTTAAATCCGTGTTATCTGTGGCCTATTTTACTGACTAATCACAAAACTCGTAGAGCGACTGATCTCGTTATTCACCGTTATCCGCAATTCGTACTTGCCTGGCTGGAACTTATCAATCGCTAGTGAACCGGCGTACTTGATTTGCCCCCGCTCGTCTGCGGCCGGAAGCTCGCCGGACGTTGTCCCCAACGATTTATTGTTCTGCAGAATCTCGAGCGTCATTTGCAGCGGTTTGGTCGAGCCCTTTGCGGGCCATGCGGTGAAGAAGTACGCGAGTTGCTTAGTCGTGTTGCGATCGATTTGTTCACCGAGGTTCGGATAAACCAGCAGCTCGCCGAAACGCAGCGGCTGATCGCGTTGTTGCTCTGCCGGACTAAGTCGCTCTGCCCGCTTCAAAACAGCCACGCTGCTGAGTCGTGGTTTGGCCTCCGCGCTCGCGTAAATCTCCAACGGCGTACTGCTGACACTCACGGCGCCTGTCGCGGCATCGTGAGAAATCAATTGCACGTGGTATTTGCCCGCGCGTAATTGCGCTTCTCTATAAAAAAGGACATCGCCTTTTTTCGCAGCTTCCAAATTCTGTATCGGTCCGTTCAGAGCGTAATGCTGGCTCAGCTTCTGAACGATTTGATCGGATTCGTCTCGTACCAGCGCCACGATTGAGAAATCCGCGCTATAAGTCTTGTTGTCACTGCTTGGGGAGAACTTGAATGCGGCGAGCTCGGCTTCGGCAAGAATCAACGTCAACCCACTTTGGCCCGGCGACGGGTAACTCAATGCGCTGCTGTGGATGTTTTGTGTTCCGCTGCTCTTCCAGTTTCGGCTGGCT
>DATNFX010000424.1:0-4825 GCA_035606195.1 Pyrinomonadaceae bacterium | reverse complement strand
CTACGTGTTACTCACCCGTGCGCCACTCTACTTGCCCCCCGAAGGAGGCTTTCGCGTTCGACTTGCATGTCTGAGGCACGCCGCCAGCGTTGATTCTGAGCCAGGATCAAACTCTCGTTATAAGTTTGTTCTCTGGAACATCATCAGATACTGGTTACTTTCGTATTCAGTTTCGATAATGACTCTTGCGAGTTTTACGCGAACTTTATCGTTCACGTTTTGACTCTCAAAGGTCTTGAAACGGACACGCTCTATCTAGTTTTCAAACATCGAAGTCCAAATTGTATTTGGATTGCCTAACAGGAGGCTTCAAACTCTCTGCAAGCAAACGGGGATATTAACCAACGACCCCAACTCTGTCAAGCGACCTCAGCCGGTTTCTCCGATTTATCCGGAGAATAAAAAGCGCCGCAATTTCCTCGCAATGCTTCGAGGAAAAGCGACACTAAGGGTCGTCACAAATTCCCTGTTCTCAAACCCCTTGCACATCCTCGTCAAGAGGAATGGGCATTATAGGGACAAAAATTTACTTGTCAATACCTCGCGGTGCTCACAATCAAATTATTTTCGCTTGCGTGAGGCCCCGTGTTTTCAAAGGCGAGACTTAGATGCCTTTTAAGCCGTCGGGTTGTCTAATTTTGAGTAGTAAGTTCCGCGATAACATCCACGGCAGAGAGGGTCGCCACTCGCGTCCAGAACTTCCCTGCCATCGTTCACACCTTCGCCGCAAACTGTGCATGTAACTCGCGAACGCGGACTACCCGGCAGATCGAGATCACTCAATTCAATCTCTACCAACTCCGTTTTGAATAACTCATCATCGGTAGCCTCTGAATACGCCTGAAACTGGCGTTGTCGCTTGTTCTCAATCTCCGGATAACGCTCGTCCGCGAGGCTTCTTGCCGCCTCGAGAGCAACTATGCGGACGCCGCGCTTGTTTTCAGTATTCAGGAACGTCGCTGCTACTTTGCCGTAGTCCACATATTTCAGACTTCGCTTTCCCAGACGCACGCCCGTAACCGCACTGATCGCGTCGGTCATACAACGATCAATCTCGACCCACACGATCAGCTTTTTGCGATCGGCGCCGCGAGGATCATCGATACCGATTGAACGACATCCCAACAGTGCCATTCGCGTGCCGAGAAGCTGGCCGGCGCACATGTGCCCGTGCAGACGTTCGCATTCTTCTAATAGAGTTTCGATCGATTCCATTTCAAATAACCTACTAGAGAGAACAAACGCGAGGGGGTGAAAAGGGGTGTCTCAGCCGTGGGAAGATACTTCATTTCGTTGTCGACTTCGTCACCGAGATCGGAAACGTAGATCGCGGTTACTTTGTCGATTGTCCGTCGTGCGGAAGTCTTCATCTTGTCATCACCGGCGCGCCGGACCATGATGAAATGATCCGGTTGTACGAACTGAGTGAAACTGTTCCCCTCGACCAGAACGCCGGGTGACTTCACTCGCGACAGCGCTTCCTTGATTCCCTTCTCGACCTGGTTGTCAGTACAAATCACCCAGTGGACATTCGACGCGCCGGCGTCCCAGTAGCGACCAGTGTCTTTTCCTTTTTCGTAAGTCTCAGCGAGACCGGAACGCACGAGAGGCTCATCAGACAAGAGGTGACTCACGCAGCATGCATGAGGATCTTTGCCGCAAGAACGATAGTGCCCGCGAGTTGTTTTGATCGCCTCCCACTCCGGAAACCACTTCAGCAGATCACACATCAGCGTCGTCTTTCCAACGTCTGAGTTGAAACCACCAACACCGATGATGACTGGATGAAACATACGTTAACGCCGCCGCTTGCCCTGCGGCGCGATATTCGGCGCGTTGACCTTCAAAACACCACGCGCATCTTTGTACAAGTTGTAGCGAACTTCCTTCGGGGCTGCGCCTTCTTCTTCCTGAACACGCACCGTGAAGCTCTTACTTTCACCTTGTCCTTCCACTTTCGCAGGCAAATAGCCCTTCACATCAGGACTGCGATAGGCCGTGTAATGCTCCTGATTTCGCTTGTCGTATCCAAGCACGTAAATGCGATCGAAATCAGGTTCGTCGACTCCGTGCTGCGTGTTTGAACTACTCTTCTCGAGTATTAACCAGCTTCCTGGTTTTGCTTCCTTGCCCGCATCTTTGTCAGCCGCACTCTTGCCCTCGCCGTCGAGTCGTTGCCACGCCACAAACTCGCGTCCCGTGCGATAAAAAATAATGTCACTTGGCACTGCAAGCTCAACCTGCTTACCGTAAATCCAACCCGCTGGCGCTGGCGACGCCGTCGTCGTCAACCTCACTTTGTACCAGAGCTCATTCGGGTCTTCCGGCTCGTCTTCATCGTTCTGCTGTCCCTGCTTCGAATTGCCCTGTTGCATGGCACTGCCGGCTTTTGGCGCGACGTCGCTCTCAATCGCTTCAGACGACTTGGGCTTCGGCACACGCTTCCAACTAATGATGTCGAAACTCGATCCACTATCGAGTCGCATCATGATGTTTTCATTGCCACTGCGATCCGGCGTGAGTCGAAGATTGGAGCTCGCGCGAAGCTGACCCGTAGCTTGTGCCGGAACATCTTTGTCTTCCGCCCCGAGCTTCTTTGATTCTTCGAGCACATCGTCAGGCATGACGTTGCGTGCTTCGATCCAGCCTTCAGTCGCGTCGGTGTCGCGAGCTTTGACGCGAAGCCAGCGCTCTTTTCGAGAGTTGTCGGTTGGATCATTAACGTCTGTGGAGTCGAGTATGTCGACGACGTCGCCACGATTGACCTGCAACAGATCCGCCGCCACGACGGCAGTTGAGCTGCGGATTTGAGCGCGACGAGCCACGATAACGCCTGTGCTGTTTCTCTTTGCCAGGGTTTGGCAGCCAATGGAAATCAAGACGAGGGCGAAAACAAGTAGGGTCTTACTAAATCGCATTCCTGTTCTACTTTCGATAACCCAGCGAACGCAGCAACTGCCTCTGTTCAGCGTTCAAGTCCGGGTTGACGCTCAGTTGGGACTGCTTGCTGGACGAATTCAATGTCAATCCATACGACGGGAGAACCTGTTCGAGTTCGAGCTTCGCCTTACTGTCAACATAAGCCCGGGCGAAGCCATTCATTGCCGGAGGGGAATCCAGCAGGGCGATTATAGCGTCATTTCCACTTGTGTTGGCAGCGACTGCGCCGCTAAATAGCTCTCGATAACGATCGGACAAGGTCGTGGCGCCGCGAGACTCTTTTCTGATCTTCAAGTCGTAAAGAAAAGCCAATAACATTCCTTTGTCATAGATGAGTGACCCCGGAGTGGTCCAGCGGCGCTCCGAAGCCTCGATCAGCGAGAGGTCGTCATCGTGAGAAAGATAAGAATCGTAAACACGGCCGAGCGTGTTGAGATACTCATTGAAGTCTATGATCTTCAACTTCAGCGCTGTCTGGAGTGCCGTGTACAACGTGAAGCCTTCGAAGAACCAGTCGTAATCACCCTCAAGCCTAAGCCCGTTCGGCACCCACAAGTGAAGCAATTCATGCGTGAAAATGATGCTCAGTTGTCCGACCCAATTGTTGAAATCGGCGTCCGGATCTATCAAGAGCATAACTGTAGATCCTCGCGTTTCCGCTCGCCATTTGATATCTCCAACTTTGACGGGCAACGGAGCAATGAGGACGAAAGCGCCGGCAGGTAACTTGTACTTTGTAAGCGCCAGGTAACTCTTCATCACCCTGGTAGCTGCGCCGGCTGCATCACGCTCTTTGAACGGCCATCTTCCACCTATAACCGTCGTTACCGGTACGTCGTCAACTACCTGACTCGCTTTGTAAAATGAGCGTCCAATAAGAAAGACCGCTTTTTCGGGTGCAACATCCTGATAGAGATTCGCAGTACCCGAACTCGAACTGGTAACACTCCACATTCCGGGTAGCTCGAATCGAATAGAAATGCTCGCAAACTCCTGCGGCAGCAAGTCTCCCATCATTAGCAAACCGTAGTCTCCGGCGATCCAGCTCACGTGAGATACATCCGCGGCGGTGGGTTTTGAAAGGTTGACTCGATAACTGATTTTGCTTGCTGGCAGGTCAGAGCGGAACTCACCTGTCGCGATCTTCTTTACCCCGGCGTCCTCGTCAGACGATGTGATCGCGCGAAAGTCGCTGATTCGCTCTGCAATCCCGAGAACGCCGGCGTAGGCGTTACGAAAGGACCACGAATCGGAAGGAGTCGACGACTGCGCCTCGATCTGCACCTGGCCAGGCAGGGGCATTTTGATTGTGACAGACTGTGTTCCGTTCGTTCCCGCGAAATCTCTGTGTATGCTCTGTATTCTCTGTGTCTCTGTGGTTGTAGTATCGTGCATTCCTATAACCACAGAGACACAGAGAACGCAGAGGTGGCACAGAGAAACCCAAAATGTGAATTGCATTCCTTTGCGAGTTTCTTTACGCGTTTGCTGCTTTGCGTGGAAAGTGGTCACTAATCTGGAATCGGAGATTGCGCTCTGCGCGCGCCTGTAAGTACAATTCGGGAGCCCCAGAACTCTAACACAACTGATCTAGACCAGCATGATGAGAGCATTCCAGAATCAAAGCGCCAGCCTGAAACGTGGCGTTGGTCTGTTGCTGCTCATCTTCATTTTCTACGGTACGACGGTCGAAGCTGCTCACCGCCACGGGAGAGTAGTGCCGCCGTCAAACCCTGCTGCGTCTTCGTTCGACAAAACCGGCAATACCAGCACAACGCCGACAACTCAGGGCTGCAGCGACTGTCTCATCTGTCAACTGCACCAAAACTTCTCGGCCACGCTGATTTCGGTTAAACCGTTTACTGAATCATTAGTTCCTCAGACG
>DATNFX010000423.1:0-2896 GCA_035606195.1 Pyrinomonadaceae bacterium | reverse complement strand
TTTCCCCACTCTCACAGCTGAAGGAAATCTCCGACTAGCGGAGCGAATTCATGGCAACGGTGGTGGTGATCCGCAGCTTAGACGCGACGTCCTCCGGCTGCTGGGACTGGAAAATAAGCTGCACCACAAGCCGCTCGAGTTATCCGGCGGCGAACAGCAGCGCGTCGCTTTGGCGCGGGCAGTGGTGACGCGTCCTGCCATCGTTCTCGCCGATGAACCGACGGGCAATCTTGATTCTGAAAACTCAGCTCTTGTCCTTAACATGTTCCAGGAGTTGAATTACCGTTTCAATCAAACGATCATCATGATCACTCACAACCCTGAAGCTGCGGCAATGTGTAAACGGATTGTCCAAATGCGCGACGGGCACATTGTTGAACAAGCGCCAACGGTGCGACTTTAATTGCCGATTTCCAATTGCCAATTGCCAATTTAAGAAAAATCAACAATTGGCAATCGGAAATCGGCAATATAAAAAGGTTTACATGGGTTTCGGCGAACGCTAGAATCCCTTTGACCCGCCAGCCACGGCTCCACGTGGTTGCATACTTGCAAGCTTGAGAACGTGCGAGGCCTGTTCACCACACTTAAGAAGATCTTCTTCTGGAACTACGCGAGAAATACCTGGCAATGGGATCTTCTGTGTGTTGTCATTTTGATCTTCATCTTTTTGACACCAAAAAGCTGGTTTTCAAGTGGCGAACGAGCCGTAAGTATGGTGCATCAAAGTCCGGTCGCAGCCACCGTGTTATTAAGTCCCGAAGTTATTGTTAACGAAGAAGATAAAGGGCGAATAGCCGAACAAGTAAAGGCGATGACCGGACGGTCTACGGTAGAGGTTCTGGCGGTGCGAAGAGTGCTTGATCGGGAGGGACGGACACGAAGTTTTGAGGTTGACATACGGTAGTCTTTCCCTATAATTGCGAGGTTTTTTGCGAACCACGCGAAAGGAGAGCAAAGTTTAAGGAGTCTTTATGAAGAGATTGATTTCATCGGGCCTGATGTTGGCTTTCATACTGTCCACGCTCGTCATAGTAACCCCGACCACGACGAACGGTCAGGGAGCAGGCCTGGTTAGTTCGGTGCTGAACCGATTAGAAAAGAATCGTCAGAGTTTGAAGTCCTTGCGCGCTGGCATCAGCGTGCAGAAGGTCAATTCACAGATTGGCAGTCAAGACAACTACCAGGGTGTTGTGATTTATCTGCCGGGTGCAGGTCGTCAGGCTTCAGTCCGGATCGATTGGAGTAAGCCGCGCCAGGAAATCCTGGCTGTAAAGGACAATAAGTATACGATCTACAGGCCCAACCAAAGAATCGCTTACACCGGCTCGGCCAATAAAATGAATGACAAATCAGCCGGTGGTTTGATGGAAATGATGAGTATGTCGCGCGGACAGCTTGAAGCGCGCTTCCAGCCGGTGAAGGATGTACGAGAGGAAACTCTCTGGGGCGGCGTCAGCACGATTCACTTGACGCTCGTTCCGAAAGGAAACGCTGGTTACAAGTACGCTGAAGTTTGGATCGACGCCGGCGGCATGCCAGTCCAGACCAAGATCGTTGAGAAGAACGACGACACTACAACGATGCGTCTGACCGGTTTGGAAAAGAACCAGAATATTAACAAGGGCGACTTCGACGTCAAACTCGATTCGAGTGTGAAGATCGTTAAGAGCTAGGCCACAAAAAAGCACAAAAGGCACATAAGGCACAAAAGAACGACGACGAAGATGTCTTTTGTGCCTTTTGTGTCTTTTGTGCTGTTTGTGGCATATTCATTCGCGTCAAAATGCGGAAGACTACGTTTCTAAAAAGAAAGGTGCGCGAGTTCAGTTTTATCGGCCGCGCATTAGCATCCACGCGTCATCCGGTGCTTGCTCACCTGATTCCGATGCGCCGTTGTAATCTGGCCTGCGGTTATTGCAACGAATACGACCACACTTCAAAGCCGATCGATGTCGAGCTCATTAAGGCTCGGCTGAACAAACTTGCGGATCTCGGCACTTCGATCGTCACGCTTTCCGGCGGCGAACCGATGATGCATCCTGAGCTCGATCAGATCATTCATCATATTCGCGTGCGTGGAATGATCGCCGGGCTGATCTCGAACGGTTATTACTTCACTCCCGATCGGATCAAACGATTGAACAAGGCCGGTCTGGAGTATTTGCAGATCAGTATCGACAACGTCGCGCCGGACGAAGTTTCACGCAAGAGTCTCCGCGTGCTCGATAAGAAGCTTCGTTACCTCTCGGAACACGCCGACTTTCACGTCAACATCAATTCCGTAATCGGTGGTGGGATCAAGAATCCTGACGATGCATTGACCGTTGCTCGCAGAGCGGTTGAACTCGGATTCTCCACCACGGTCGGCGTCATTCACGATGTGGATGGAACGTTGAAGCCGTTGTCGGAAAAAGAGAAGGACATCTTCCAGCAGGTCAAGAAACTCGGAAACAAGGACCATGCGCGTTTGAACTGGTTCCAGGACAGTATCGCCGAGGGTAAGCCCTACAACTGGCGCTGTCGCGCAGGCGCGCGTTATCTCTACATCTGCGAAGATGGACTCGTTCACTGGTGCTCGCAGCAGCGCGGATATCCGGGAATCCCGCTGGAGCAGTACACGATGGAAGATTTCGACCGCGAATATAAGACCGAGAAGTGGTGTGCCCCAACCTGCACGTTACAGTGCGTCCATCAGGTAGGAATCCTCGATAACTGGCGCGACCCGCAAAAGACACCAGCCCAGATGGCCGAAGAACAGAAGAGTGGTGTCGGCCAGATGATCGGCGCCGACTAAGGTTTATTCGCGTTTGGTAGTTTGGCTCTGGCCGCGTGGCAGCGATAATCCTCAGGCTGACAAATCTCTCCTGCCTGATCCGCAATCCGAAACTCTTTA
>DATNFX010000422.1:0-10730 GCA_035606195.1 Pyrinomonadaceae bacterium | reverse complement strand
CAATCAGGACAAAAGGAACAAGCGCTCGAGGCTTACATCAAGAGCTACAGTGGTGGACGAGTCGAGTCGGTGCGACGTTCAGTCATCGAGAAACTGTACAAAGAGCTCAACGGCTCGCTCGATGGACTGGACCAGCGAATTGGGAGGACTGTACTAGCCGAGGCGCAAACGCCGACGACACCGGGTGGGTCTGATGCGAGTGGGACAACTACGCCGCAACCAACGAGCACTCCCGAACCTACTCCGGCAGAGACCACGAAGCCGGAGAAGCAAACGTCAGAGCCACCGAAATCAGAACCAACTCCAGCACCGGCGCCTGCTGCGACTGAATCGTCTCAGCCCGCGTCCGATGAAGCACTAAAGAGCGCTGCTTCACGGTTACGTTCGACTATTAAGATCACGGGACGAGTTGTGGATGCTGGTAAAACTGGAATTGCGGATGTGGCGGTAGTCTTGATCAGTCCTTCGAATGTCGTGCTGACGGCTACGACGGACAATCAAGGGTACTACTCCTTCAAAGTGGCGCCGTCGCAAAAAACGTATCGCGTTCTTCCTTCAAAAGACGGCTATATATTCACACCCGTCGATCGAACATTCACGACTCTCTTTGAAGATTTGAAGGTGGTCGAGTTCGTGGGATCCCGACCCTAACCACAGATTACACAGATTTAATCTGCGTAATCTGTGGATGGCCGTTAGTTTACTTGTTGTTCTCTGAACCGCCGCCCACGGGTTTTCCGTCGGCGTCGTAGAGTTCAACTTTCCCGTACTTCCCGAGAACCTCACGGGCCTTCGAAGCATCACCGACTGCGACAACTTGCAGATGGTTCATGTCCAAATACTTTTGCGCCGCTTTCTGCACGTCTGCAGCCGTGATGGCCGAGACTTTCTGCGGATAAGTATCCCAGTAGTCTGCGGGCAGATTGTAGAGCTTCTGCGTGATGATGTTCTGAAGCAGCGTTCCCGGTTGCTCGAGCGAGAGTGCAAAGCTGCCGATGATAGCGCGCTTCGCATTGTCTAGTTCTTCAGCCGGAACAATGTCAGTCCGGAGTCGATTGAGTTCGTACATGAACTCTTTCATCGCACCTTCGGTGACGTCGGTTCTGACTTCAGAACTCGAGATCCAGGTGCCGCGAAACTTCGAACCACCGAAGTTGCTGTACGCACCGTACGTGTAGCCTTTGTCTTCCCGCAGGTTCAGGAAGAGTCTTCCCGATGGACCACCACCAAGCACACGGTCGGCCAACAGCACTGAGAAGTAATCCGAACTCGTGCGCTCGATTCCGAGCGTGCCGAGCTGCAATACTGTCTGCACTGAACCGGGTCGATCGATCAGGTAGATGCGCGATTCTGCCTGCGCGGGCGCCTGAGGAATGGTAGCGGCCGGAACATCACCCTTCTGCCAATCGCCAAACACCTTTTCGAGCTTCGGCATGATCTCCTTCAACGTCACGTCGCCTACGACCGCGAGAATGGCATTGTTGGGACGATAGTAAGTTGAATGGAAAGCAGCGAGGTCTTTGCTCGTCAGTTTCTTGATCGACTCTGCCGGTGGCGCCACGAGTGACGCCGGATGGCTCGTTCCATAAATCGCGCGTTGGAACTGCTCCGAAACTAGAAACTGTGGATTGGTACGTTGAAGCTGAAGCTGAGCAAGGGTGCGGGTTTTGTATCTATCGACTTCGGCTTGCGGGAAAGTCGGATTGCGAATAACGTCCGCAAATAAGTCGAGCGTTTGGTCCAGGTTCTCGACCAGGCCGCTGGTGCTAACCACGCTCGTCAATGACGAGAGTCCCGAGTTTGCTGCAAGGGTCGCTCCGATCGCATCGACCTGCTCGGCAATATCTTTGCTCGATCGCTTCGTCGTTCCCTCGCGCAACAAACTTGCCGTGAAACTCGAGAGGCCACGATAGTCAGGCTTATCCGAGAGTCCGCCGCTCAACACAACGAGTTGCATGTTGAAGGTCGGCACCTTGTGCATCGGAAGCACGACGACCTGCAAACCATTTTTCAACGTCGCTTCCTCAGCGCGAGGAAGTTTCACTTTCAATACTTCTTTGTTGACGGGCGCCTTGCCTTTGATTACTGCGCCCTTCGTGGTTTGTCCGCCCTGACCAGCCGGAGCTGTTCCCTGCGCAAAGCCCAGAGACGATACGAGCATTATCAGGACGAGTGCGACTGCTGCATTACTTCTATTCTTCATGATTCTCATCGTATAACTCCTTTACTGTCCCGATGCGCCGGTTGCGGGTTTCGCCTTCGCCTTCGGCATTGTGATTACAACGGTGCGATTGGTGTCGACCAGGTACTTATTGGCAACACGCTGCACGTCTTCTTTCGTGACCGCGGCGACTTTGTCGAGTCGAGCGTTAATCAATGCCGGCTCGTTGTAATAGACCGTGTACTGGCCCAACGTGATGGCTCGAGTGAGCGCGCTTTGCAGGCCATTGATCAGATTTCGTCGAGTGGTGTTCTTTGCTTTCTGAAGTTCCCAGTCAGCAATCGGTTCTTTCTTCAGACGATCGATCTCGGCGTAGATAGTTGACTCGATGTCTTCGGTCTTAACGCCTGGTCTGAGAGTCGCGTTGGTGTACAGTGCGCCAACGCCACGCTTCTCATCCATGAAACCGCCAACACCGGTCACCATCTCTTTCTCTTTCACCATCTTCTGGTAGAGCCGGGAGCTCTGGCCGCCCTGTAGTACAGCGGACAACACCTGCAACGCGTAGAAGTCAGCAGTGTTTCCCGGTACGGCTTTGTAAGCGAGATCGACTCGTGGGAAGCGGGCCAGCACGTCGTCAACACTCGCGCGACGTTCGGCTTTCTGCTCCGGCTCAGCCATGTCGACTGAAGGTGGATCGGGCTGACGTGGAATACTCTCGAAGTTGCTGCGAATCTTTGCGAGCGCTTCGGGGGTTTTGAAATCACCGACCAGGACCAGCACCGCATTGTTTGGTGCGTAGTACATCTTGAAGAATGCGGCAACGTCTTCCACGCTCGCCGCATTCAGGTCCTCCATTGAACCAATCGTCGTGTGCTTGTAAGCGAAGTTATCGTAAAGCAGTTCCTGCTGTACCTCACCGCTCTTACCGTATGGTTGGTTATCGACGCCGAGTCGCCGTTCTTCCTGAACAGCATTGCGCTGGTTGTCGAGATTGTCTTTCGTGATCGCGAGGCTCTTCATGCGATCGGCTTCGAGGAAGAGTCCGAGGTCGAGCTGGTTGGCCGGCAAAATCTCGAAATAGTTGGTGCGGTCTTCGTTGGTGGTGCCGTTCATGTTGCCACCATTGTTGAAGACGAGCATGAAGTGTTCACCAGATCCAACATTCTCGGATCCTTTGAACATCATGTGTTCAAAGAGATGCGCAAAACCGGTGCGACCCTGGCGTTCGTTGCGCGAACCGACGTTGTAAGTGATGGAAACGGCGACTACCGGTGCGGAATGATCTTCAACGGTGATCACGTGCAGACCGTTCTTTAAAGTAGTCTCTTTATAATCGACTCGCACATTGCGAGGGCCCTGTGCCTGGGCAGAAAGAACTGCGAGCGCGCAGACAAACAGTGGGGACAAAAACTTAGAGACGCGTCTCATTGAATCAACTCCTTTGGATGTGGAAGATGTCTCGGTCGAAGGTTTTTGGACTACAACTACCGCGTATTCGGACTGTATTCCCTGGGTAGGGCAGTGTCAAGCGAGCAGCGCCATCCACAGATTACACAGAAACCAGCCAACCGCTCGTGGCTTCTTACCATCCAAAGTCCTCGACTGTATAATCGTCGCAACAGAATGCCATGAAAAGTATAAAGCTCATTTTGCCCGGTGTTGTGGCGGCTTTTGCCGTACTGACGCTGTCCTTCCCTGTAAAGTCGCAACAACCAGCGCCTCAACAAGCCGCCAGTCGTTATGACATCACGCACTACCGGATCGAAGCCCAAATTATTCCCGATCAGCACGTACTTCGCGCGGGTGCGGACGTAACTTTTGTGCCGCTGGATGCCACGCGCTCGGTGGTTTTTGAGCTAAACGGCTCACTGAAAGTCACTAACATCGAGAAGGATGGTAAGGAACTAACCGGCTTCGTGCAGGACGCCGTTGGAGTCGGCTCGCTCGGTCCGAGCGTGCGTGTGGATCTGGGCCAGGTGGTTCCGGCCAATCAACCGATCACGCTGCGAGTTCGTTGGGAAGGCGCACTTGTCTCGCCGGAAGGCGGCCCGCTCGCAACCAAGCGACTTGCCTACGTCGGCTCGGAAGGCTCATACCTGATGTACGCCTCCCGCTGGTTTCCTTTTCACGACTACGCCGCTGACCGAGCAACTTCCGATATCACGTTTATCGTTCCTTCGGGCTTGCAGGTCGCCGGCACCAGCGATGATCCAGTCGTGGCGCAGCCCTCTCCGAAAGAAGGCGCGGTTCGTTATCACTTCGTCCATCGCCAGCCGGTATTGATCGGAAACTTCGCGGCCGGACTCTACATCAACAAGAACCTGCGTTACGCCAATTACGATCTTCAGTTGTACGCCATGCCGGGCAGCGAAAAACGGCTTGAAGCATTTGCCGAGCTTACTGGCCGCGTGTTGGAGTATTTCACTAAGAAGTACGGCACTCCGCTTTTCGGAAACCGCCTCGTAGTTGTCCAAATCGACGACGAGAGTCTTGATGCTTACTCGGGACCGGGAATTGTATTTCTGTCGAGCAAGATGTTCGACACCTCGCGGCCCGTGCCGGAGGAAAAGATTGAGCGAGAGCTTGCTTACCAGTGGTGGGGCCAGAGCGTCGGCCTGAAGTCGTTCGACGATGCGTGGCTGTCGCAGGGACTTGCGGAGTGGAGCGCGTTCGCGTTTCGCGAGAACACGTTGACGGCCGGCGGCCTCGATGCCGCTCAGCGCGAACAACAGGAACGCGCACTGACGTTCGAACAAACAGCGTCGATTGCCCGTGCGCCGAGTGCGCTCGACGATCAGTCGGCAGCTTACCAGTCGATCGTCTTCTACAAAGGCTCGATGATCTTTCGCATGTTGCGCGAGACAATTGGGAAAGAAAACTTCGATCGCTTGCTGGCCAGTTTCCTGCAAACGTACAAAGGCAAGAACGCCTCGATTGACGACTTCGAAAAGCTTGCGGACAAGATCTCGCAGGAGAACCTCCGTTACTTCTTCGCCCAGTGGGTTGAAGGAACGGGCGTTCCGGAGTTTACGGTCGATTACCAGATCATTCGCACACGTTCAGGTAAGTTTCGCACACGCGGCACAGTGAAACAGAATCTCGAAACGCTGCGCATGCCGGTCGAGTTGTTGTTACGTGCCGAAGGCGACAATCAACAGAAGACCGTGCGGATTGAAGGGCGTAGTGAAGATTTCGATTTCGAGTCAAATGGACAGCCGGTTGAAGTGGTCGTCGACCCGAACAACAAGATACTGCGAATGTCCGACGACCTGCGCGTTTCGATTATTGCGCGTCGCGGTATTGAGCAGATGAAGGAAGGCATTTACGCTGAAGCGCAGCAGCAGTTTGAAGCAGCGCTGAAACTCGACCGCTCGAACTCCTGGGTTTACTACAATCTCGGGTTGCTGTACCTCGAACAGCGCAACTGGCAGAATGCCCTCGACAACCTGGAAGCTTCACTCATCGGTAACCTGAAGCCCTCGTGGATTGAGGTTTGGGCTCACATCAAACGTGGGAACGCCTACGACGCGAAGGGCGAGCGCACTCGTGCGGTAGCGGAATATCAGAAGGCAGTGCAGTCAGGAATCGATTACGACAACGCACAGGCAGTCGCGAAGAAATACCTGGCAACTCCGTACGATCCCAAGGCTGACCAGACGGCCACCGCAGTTTCACCGGCCAATTGAGCCACAGATTTAGACGGATAAAAAGCGCGGATCAAATCCGTGGTTTTATCCGTTTTTATCTGTGGCTACAACTGAAATCTTATTCTTCTCGGCGGCGCGGATCATTTCAGCGCGATCGAACATGAGGGTCTTGCCGGCGGTAATGCAGAGACAGGTCGCGCCGGCTTCGACCATCGCCTCAATCGTTGGCACGCCAACCACCGGCACATCAAATCGCATATCCTGATTAGGCTTCGCCACCTTGACTACGGTCAACCTTCCTTTTGCCAGCCTCCCTGCGCGCAGGATCGTCTCGTCGGTGCCTTCCATTGCCTCGATCGCGACACACGCCTTGGCGCGAACCACAATCGTCTGGCCGAGGTCGAGCCGCGCAATCTCCCGCGCGATCTCCAAGCCGTATTCAATGTCTTCGCGTTCCTGTTTCGAGGGTTCACGACGCGTGAGCGTACCGCTCCGAGGTAACGAATCCTGCAGAAAGCACGTCGAATCGACCAGCTCGATTCCCTCACTCTGCAACTCCGACGCGATTGCGCCAATCAGTGAGTCAGTGTTTCGCCGCGGTAGTTTCAACAGCACTTTCAGCATTCGGGCATCCGGAACTGCGCGACTAAAAATTTGAACGTGCTTTACTTGTCCGGCCATGATGGCCTTCTCGACACCCTCTTCCTTGAAAAAACGAATCATCCGCCCAAGCTGGCCGATCCCGACCCACTTGACTCGCTCGGCGCGCTGGTCCATCTCCGGATCCGTCTCCTCACGAATCGCAGCCACGACCATCGGCACACCCGCCTCGCGGGCGCCTTCCACAACCATGAAGGGAAATTTCCCGTTACCAGCGATCAGCCCGAACTTCATTTGGTGACGCCGCGATCGGAACTCTCGATGAAACGCAAAAGGTCTGAGACTTCAGCAGAGTCTGTGATTTCTTCCTTTATCGCCGCGACTGCCTGGGTGGTGTTCAGTTTAGCGGAAAGCAGCAGGTGGAAAGCGTGGTGCAGCGAGTCGATGGCCGTACGAGAATAACCGCGCCGTTTCATGCCGGTGATGTTCAGCCCGTAGCACTTCGCATGATTACCGACGGTTAGAGCAAAAGGAAGCGCGTCTTTGACTACGACCGAGTAGCCGCCAACGTACGCTTCCTTGCCGACGCGGCAGAATTGATGCACACCGGAATAGGCGCCGATGTTAGCGCGATCCTCGACCACCACGTGTCCGGCAAGCGTGGCTGCGTTTGCCATGATGACGCCGTCGCCAATCAGGCAATCGTGGGCTACATGAGCTTGGGCCATAATCAGGCAGTCGTCGCCGATTCTGGTAAGCATGCCGCCACCGGCAGTGCCTCGGTGAATGGTTACGAATTCACGTATCTTGTTGCGCTCGCCAATGCGTGTTTCAGAAGGCTCGCCTTTGTACTTCAGATCCTGGGACGCAAGACCGATTGAGACGAAGGGAAATACCTGGGTGGCTGCGCCGATTGATGTGCGACCGTCGACGACGCAATGAGATTCGAGTCTGACACCGTCGCCAAGCTCAACTTCGTCGCCGACGATGCAATATGGTCCAATGAAGCAGTCGTAGCCAATTCGGGCGCCCGGGCTCACAACCGCAGTCGGATGAATCGTAGTCGGGTGAGTGGCAGCGGACATACTGATTAATTGCCGATTGCCGATTGCCGATTGCCAATTTGGCGCTCCGGCAAACATTTGAAAATCGGCAATTGGCAATCGACAATCGGCAATTTCATTTATTCCCTCGGTGCGATGACGCTCATGATCTCTGCGTCGGAGGCGATTTGACCATCCACTTTGGCTTCACCGCGCATACGTTGCACGCGCGAACCGATGCGCAGTGCCGTCACTTCCAGAACCAAAGTATCGCCAGGAACAACGGGTCGACGAAAACGCGCTTCCTTGATGCCGGTGAATAAAACCAGTTTTTGATCCCGATCTTCGATCTCGCGCAGGGCGAGCACCGCGCCGACCTGGGCCAGAGCCTCTACCACCAGCACGCCCGGCATCACCGGCGCGCCGGGAAAGTGGCCCTGAAAAAACGGTTCGTTAATACTTACCTGCTTGATTCCTACGATTCGTTCGCGAGGCACGAGTTCCACGATGCGATCGACGAGGAGAAAGGGATAGCGGTGCGGCAGGAGCTTTTGAATTGCCAGTGAATCGAGGACTGTTTCCATAACAAAATTGCCAATTGTCAATTGCCGATTGCCAATTATTGAAAAATCGGCAATTGGAAATTGGAAATCGGCAATGCTCTACTCTTCCGGGGGCGTGGTTGTTGACGCTGCGGTAACAGGATTCTTGCTGTTGAAATCTGCGATAAAGGCGCGTGTGATGTCGATCTTCTCATCAGCAAAGAGCAAAGGCACTTGCGCGGCGTCGATGATCACGTTGATCCCTCGCGCCTTCGCAAATGCTTCGAGGGCTTTACCGATTTCGTCCTGCAACGGCGTAAAGATTTCCGTGCGGCGGCGATTGTATGCTGCCTGAGCGTCTTCACCTTTACGCTGAATGTCTTTCTTCAACTGTTCCGACTGATCGATCTTCGCCTGGAGCGATTTCTGATCGATAGGAGTTCCTTCGGGTGCATTCCGCAGCTTGTCGATTTCAGAGTCGAGCGTTGAGGCTCGGGTCTGCATCGCCGTGATCTCGTCCTTAACCTTCTGAAACTCGCCGTTTAGTCTGGTAACTGCAGAATTGAACTTGGCGATCCCAGTCTTTTGATCCAGAAAAAAATCGGAGTTAATCACCGCCATCTTGCTCATCGGCAAGGCGACAGTAGCTGGGGCTGCGGCAGGCGTCGGGGCCGGCTGAGCGGGGGCTCCCGCTGGCCGTTGCTGTTGTGCGCTCACCGAAATCGCGACCGCCACAACAATCAGGAGTGAAAAGAAGGAATGTCTAATCATGTTATTTCCGATTGCCAAATGCCGATTGCCAAATTTGATAAGCCCGAGGGATTAAGAAAATCGGAAATTGGCAATTAGCAATCGGCGTTGATTATGGCTGCGGCACTGACGCCGTTGCCGGGTTCTTACTGTTGAAATCGCTGATGAACGCGCGCGTGATGTCGATGCTGTCGGCTGCATAGACGACCGGCACCTGGCTGCCATCAACAATCACCGTTATTCCACGAGCCTTTGCAAACGCTTCAAGGGCCTTGCCGATATCCTGCTGCAGGGGACCAAAAATGTCCCCGCGTCGCTTTTGATAAGCGGCTTCGGCGTCCTCGCTTTTACGCTTCAACTCGGTATTCAACTGTGCCAGTTGTTCTCGCTTGGTTCGCAGGGCATTGGGGTCGGCGACCGCCTGAGTGTCCTCAATCTCTTTACCAAGAGTTTGGATTCTGGTCTGCAGTCCCTGTAATTCGGCCTGGCGCGGCTGGAACTCACGATTGAGCGTGCCGAGCAGACTGTTAAATCTGGCGATGCCAGTCTTTGGATCCAGGAAGGCATCCGAATAAATCATTGCCATTTTGCTGTCCGGAACCGCCACTGTTTGTGGAGCGGCTGCCGGCGGGGCAGCGGGTGTCGCCGCTGGTTTAGTTTGTGCTGACACGCAAATTACAGTCGCCGTCAGCATGGCAACCGCAGCGATAAAACGAGCTATCTTCATAACTTTTCTTGTAGTACTCCTTACGTTGAGGCAGTTGGACAAAGCTCTTAGTTGTTCATCCAGCCACCAATGGTTGGCTCAGGCGATCAGAAGGTTCGCCCGACACTAAAGCGAATAACTTTCTTTTTTTCGTTAAAGAAGAACGGAAACCCGTCAATGAATTGGTTTGGCCGGGCATTGGGATTATACGCAAAGATCAGTCGAAACGGTACATTGATGACAGGTACCTGGACTCTGACCTCCATACCTAAACTGGATCTGTAGTCACCAATCTTGTCAAACAAGCTCTGCGACAACCTGACCACACTGTTTGTCTGCGCCTCGCCGCGCAGGAAGACCGGCTGAAATCCCGGCGGCAGGAAGGTTAGCGGGTCAATACCATCCAACCTCTGCGCGTTATCGATTTCGGCCTGACTCACGATGCGGCCGTCGCGCGCCGCCAGCGCTCCACCTCCCGGAGGCCCTCCCAGAAGCGGATTATTACAAAGAGCCAGATTACTCAAACTAACCGTAACCGGAACCGGAAACCTGGAACAGCTCAGAGCGCCCACGGTGCTCAGAAAGGGCTGGTCGGCGAGGAATTTGCTCGAGAACGTCTGGTCGTTCTTGGATCTAAGATTGAACGCCGTTCCGATGTCGGCGAAAGCCGCGAGACCGACAGTATCGCCAATGATCGGAATTCGGTATTCGAAGTTTCCGAGGATCTGCGTGTCGCCACCAACCGAAGTAAATGTTCGCGGCAAACCTGCAACATTGGCCCCGGTGGGACCCGTGAAAACTCCAACTTGTGCAGCAGATTCCGGAATACCCTGAACCTGGACAACCGGACCCGTGGGCGTCGTAGCGATTTTAACGTTCTGCGAGGTGATGAACGTGTCCACCGGCGCAATCGGGCTGATCGAACGCACGTTGTAACCACGAATCGTGAATTCGTCGCCGAGGAAAAAGCGCTCGAAGATCGGCACGCCGTCGACAAACGCCAGCGATTGGGCGTTTCTGACTTTATCTGTTGTGGCGAAGCTGCCCACGGTTCCCGTGATGATGCGGAAACCGAAGACCTCAGGATGCTGCGACTTCTTGCGTCGCATCGGGAAAAACTGTGTGTACGAAAGCGTCGGCTGGTACGTACGTACGTCGCCGCCCAAACCGGCTAACGCTACCGCCAGTGAGATTTCGCGACCTTTCGTCGGATCGACGCTCGCGTTTCTCGTGTCATACGAGAAAGTCAGAGTTCCGCGGCTTGTCAGAATGTTGGGC
>DATNFX010000421.1:0-3587 GCA_035606195.1 Pyrinomonadaceae bacterium | reverse complement strand
GAAATTTTTAGCGAGTACTCTCACGCGGCCTCTTCGTTTCAGGACCTCACGATGGATCGAAGAATAGAACTCGTCATCGCAAAACTGAAAACCGACCCAGCGTCCGCATGGGATTTCGCTGCGCTCGCAGTGCAGGTCAATCTCTCGCCGTCGCGTTTTCGACATCTCTTCAAACAGGAAACAGGAACGACTCCGGCCCAGTATTTAAAGGAAGTTCGATTGCGCCGGGCGGCGAAACTCCTGCGCGCGACGTTTCTGAACATCAAGCAGATAGTGGAAGACGTCGGCTTAGGGTCGAATGCGCACTTCGTGCGGGATTTCCGAAAGCTCTACGGAATCACACCGACAGCCTATCGCCGCCTCAACGGCCGCACCGCCCAGCGACATCGCCGGCGAAAAAAGAAACGTGTAGCCAGTCGGGGCAAAATTTAGCCGTTTTCGACAACAAACAGTCGTTGACTACCCTCTCTATCGAGATTAGATTGCCGTCTACCCACCGAATTCGATAAATCACTAAATGGAGTTTTGAAAAAATGTTTTTTCAGTCCTCACGCGGAATGTGTCTGTTGATTCTCTTGCTGGCTGCGCCGGTGTTGGGCCAAGCGCCTGAGACGGTTGTGGCCCGAGTCAACGACAAAGAGATCACGCAAAAGCAGGTGGATGATGCGATCGCCGCTCAAATCTATCCACTGCAACAACAACTCTACGCAATCCGGAAGGCTGCGCTCGAGAATCTTGTTACTCGCCGGATTCTGGAAAACGAAGCAGCGAGCAGAGGCATGCGCGTAGAAGAGCTTCGCAAACAACTTACTCAAGGCGAGATCAATGTGACCGGCGCGCAGGTTGAAGAAGCTTACAAACAGAATGCTTCGTACTTCGCGTCGATGAGTCCGGATGAAGCGCGCGAGCGTTTGCGACTGGATCTGGAGAATCAGGCGCGAATGAAAAACTATCGTGCGGGTCTCGATGCGTTGCGCAAGAAGTGGATTGTCAGTATCGACTTTTCGCCACCTGTGTTTGTTTCGGAGTTAGACGATGGGACATCGCCGGTTAAGGGAGCCACGAATCCGCGAATAACGATTGTGGAGTTTTCGGATTTTGAGTGCCCGTTTTGTAAACAGGTTCAGAGCACGCTGAAGCAAATTGTTGATGGTTATGGCCGCGACGTGCGTCTGGTCTTCAAACATCTGCCGTTGGAAGGACATCGAAACTCTTTCCCCGCAGCGCGTGCGGCATACTGCGCGGCCGAGCAGGATCGCTTCTGGCAGTTCCATGATGGGCTCTTCTCTGCGCAGGATCTCTCGCCGCCTGCGCTCGAACAGATCGCATCCGATCTCGGGCTGGCGTCCGAAAGGTTCAAGACGTGTCTCAGCTCTGAGCAGTCGCGGGCAGCCGTCGTCAAAGATCTTGAAGCTGCGAGGCTGTATCGGATCGACAGTACGCCCAGCTTCATCGTTAACGGAAAACTTATTAAAGGTGCGCTCAGCTTTGCCGATTTCAGGAGAATTATCGAGCAGGAGCTAAGCGGGAACCTCAATCAAAAACAGTCCTCAAAGAATTAGGAGAACCTCACATGAAACGAATTGTTTGCTTCGTCTTAACGATATTTCTGTTTGCACTCTCGGTTGTTACAGCCTTTGGTCAGAAATCCTCCCAGTACGAAAAGCTCGTGCGCGACACTTACGGGAAGCTGGAAATTTACAACGCCGCCGCTCAAATGTTTCAGAATGAATTCACGCGAAAGCCTCTTCGCCCGGCCGCGAACTTGAAGTTTGTTCTTGGTGAGTTTCGCGTGGGAAATATTCAGGAAATACTCTACACACCGTACAGAGATCTGGTTACGTTGCCGGGGGGTGAGATCGTGTCGCTGACGCGCGGTGGCCACTCGCTGAATGGGGGACCACAGGAGGCCACGTTCGATGCGGCCTGGGAACCCGGCCAGTATGCGTCGGTCTTCGATCCGATGTGGACCGTGGCGGACGTTTTTCATGTCGAAGCGGGCAGGTACTACAACGTAAAGACCTACGCCTCTTACCAAGTGACGGTTACGCTCGAAGGAAGATCTCGGAGCTATCATGCGGTCGCACTGTTTCGCGATGGCCCAGGCGGTTCCGATCCAGGAGCGCCCGAGTTTTGGGACACGATTGTGAATGGAGTCGGTAGTGTCTGGGAGGAGAAGCGTCCAGCATACAAGGCAAAGACAAAAGTACCGGTGGAGAGCGCAACCGGATCGGCTAGCCAGGACATGCTGCTGGCTACAAACGAGGAGTTTTTGTCGAAGAGTGGCGTTAATGCGGATGCGCAACTTCTCGATGGTGGGACGAACGCTCAGACATCCAGCCAGACTTCATTGCCTCTGTGGCTGAGTGGTGACGATCAGGAACATGCATCAGGCCGGCACGGAGGCACCGCCGAATTCACCGGCGTTTGCGAGATGTTGACGTCGACTCTTCAACGTTGTTCGGTAAAGATCGGCAACTTTGTCGCCTTTGAAACGGGAACCTTGAGCAACGTGACACCTTTCTTCTTTCACGTCGGCTCAAAGGATCAGAAAACGGACGATAGTACCGGACCAGCAGGCAGTTCTGTGTCATGTGCCTCAGGCACGGGTGTCGCTTTCTCGACGTGTCTCTTTGGAACGAACTGCGGTGGTAACGCGACCCTGTCGCTAAGTATTTTGATTGCGTCCGTTTCGGCGACGGTAAATGGTGGCAACCTCTGGCGTGATGCACATGGCGAACAGTTCAAGTGCAATCTTTCAGCAACGGCCGGCGGCTCGTGTACGACGCCTTCATTCAATGGGACTTGTCCGATTGGTACCACTCCAAACGGCTCGGGGCTTTGTTGCACTAGTGGAACCAGTACAGGCAATTGCGGTGTAACCTTTGCCAACAAATGCATGATGTATGGCGGCGATTACGATTTCCTGAGTTGCACCTGTCTCGGCTGCGACACCTGTGGCGGCTCTCCGATCGTAATCGACGTTGCCGGTGATGGCATTGCCATGACGAATCCGGCGGGCGGTGTTGAGTTCGATCTCAATGGTAACGGCACCAGGGATCGTCTTGGGTGGACTCAGCCTGACTCAGACGACGCCTGGCTCGCGCTGGACCGCGACGGTAATGGAACCATCGACAAAGGCGCCGAGCTGTTTGGCGATTTCACGCCGCAGCCGCCGGCGAGTAACAAGAACGGCTTTCTGGCACTCGCAGAGTTTGATAAGCCTTTGAACGGCGGGAATGGCGACGGGTTGATTGACAGTCGCGATGCGGTGTTCGAGAAGCTTCGTTTATGGCAGGACAAAAACCACAACGGCATTTCCGAGATTGAAGAGCTTCACACGCTCGCGTCGTTGAACGTTAAGGCACTTGAGCTGGATTTCAAGGAGTCGAAACGTATCGACGAGTACGGGAATGAATTTAAATACCGCGCCAAGGTTCGAGACATCACAAATGCGAACGTTGGACGCTGGGCATGGGATGTATTCCTGTCCCACTAAAACCATCCACAGATTACGCAGATTCATTTCTGTGAAATCTGCGTAATCTGTGGACTGAACTACTTCTTCCAGGTTGGTAGCGTCCTGC
>DATNFX010000420.1:0-6290 GCA_035606195.1 Pyrinomonadaceae bacterium | reverse complement strand
TAATGCCTGAGGGGATGAGGACATTACGAGCCGCTTCAGATGCGCCGCACTCTACGCCCAGTCTGGTCGTATGTCAACAGGTTTATGCATGCAGACTTGTCACTCCTGACCCGAAGACTTGTCGCGATGGCCGCGGTGAGGGGCGGAGATGTTGTGGCGCTTGATCATGCGATCGAGGGTCTTGCGATCGACGTCGAGGATGCGGGCTGCGGCCTGCTTATTTCCACCAGTGTGTTCCAGAACGCGCGCAACGTAGCGGCCTTCGATTTCCGAAAGAGTGACCCAATCATTCGCTGGGTTACTCGCCGTCACTGGCTGAGAATTAAGAGAATAGTTGCGGATGCTTTGAGGTAGATCCTTGACGCGGATGGTTCCGTCACACATAGCGACCGCCCGCACGATCGTATTCTCGAGTTCGCGAATGTTGCCGGGCCAGTTGTATCGCTCCAGCAATTCAAGCGCTTCACTCGAGAACGTCACTGACGGACTCAACGAATAAACCCGATCGGCAAACGTTTGGGCCAAGGGAGGAATATCTTCACGACGCTCGCGCAACGGCGGCAAAACAATCGACACCGTATTCAGCCGGTAGAAAAGATCGTTTCGAAATCGTCCTGCTGAAACCTCCTGCTCGACGTTGCGACTGCTTGCCGCTATCACGCGCACGTTTACTTTCTGTGTCTGGTTTGAACCAACACGCCGTACCTCGCCCGTCTGTAGAGCGCGCAAGAGTTTCACCTGAAAGGACAAATTCGTTGCTGTGATCTCGTCGAGAAAAACTGTGCTGCCGTCAGCTTCTTCCAATAAACCGCGCCGATCTCGATCGGCGCCCGTAAATGATCCCTTCGCATGTCCAAACACTTCCATTTCGATCATGTGGCCGGGGATCGCACCGCAGTTGATCACCACAAACGGTTGATCGCTGCGTGCGCTGTGATGATGAATGGCCGACGCCACCAGTTCCTTGCCCGTCCCGGACTCGCCCGTGAGCAAGACAGGCAAGTTAGTATTGGCGACACGGCCTACTTGTTTCATGACTTCGATGAACGCCTGGCTGCGTCCCACCAACTCAATATCTGGATGGTACGCAGCCGTGCGTCTTAGGGGTGAGGATCGTTGAGGTCGTTCTGCCAGTTGCTCGCGCAACGCTCTTGAAAGTGATTGCAATTCCTCCGGACCAAACGGCTTCAACAAGTAGTCGTAAGCACCAAAGGCGGTGGCATCGAGCGCACCACCCGCGGCCGTGCCATGCCCGGTCATGAGCACAACCTTCGCTTCCGGTATTTTCTCTTTGAACTGACGAAGCACACGAAAACCGTTGGCGCCCCCCAGAACAACGTCGCAAAAGACTGCGGACCAGAAGGTATCATCGACACGCTCGAACGCGTCTTCGGCCGACGCTGACTGGGTGACATTCCAGCCCTCGTTGCGCAACACGTCGGATACCAGCTCACGTACCCGGAACTCGTTATCGATAACGAGCGCTTGATACGTTCCCCCATTTGTAATCATCCTGCGGTCCTCCACGGCGTCGTTTGTGTTTATGGATTATCGCGCTGTTGTATTACCTGTAATCTTCTAATGAATAGCGGAAGGGACGACGACCTCGCCCTGGCCGTCGCCCCTCTTTCCACGCGCGAGGATTTCACCCTGTTTACAACGCGCGCGTCTCGTAGAATTCAATTCACAGCGGGCCGTTTTCCGTTTTGCCGTTTCGAACTAGCAGAAAGGCAACAGCAGGTCGTCCGGCGGCAGCCAACCCTGACCGATACATGTAGACATAGGGAACAATGGTGTTCGTGGCCGCTGATTGGCCCACTACCTTTCTCGAGTGAAGACTAACCAGAGCCTGGCCCGAACTTGAGGGGGCCAATACGTGACTGTTTGTTGAGGTCAGTTCTACCGTTTCGCTCATTGGGCGACCCCTGGTTTGGGTGGTTCAGAGCTCCCACCGCTACATGTTGTAAAGCTGAAAGACAGGAAGATTTGTCTCGCGGTAGTGCTCAGAGACCCGCACGCCAATCGATTCCCACGCAAATAGGCTAAGCGGTATCGGAACCCAGCGCAATTGGGGAGTTTCCTGAAGTAAACTCAGTAAATTCCTGATTACTCAACTTCTATGAGGCCAACGATGATGGCGTATCGGACCAGCCCGGCGACGTCATGGATGCCCAGACGTTCCATCAATTGGGCGCGGTGAGTTTCCACAGTTTTGACGCTGATTTCCAGGAGTTGAGCGATCTGTTTGGTGGTCTTTCCTTCGGCGATCAGGCGAAGCACTTCGCGTTGCCGGGGACTGAGTGTCGCGAGTAAATCCCGTTTCGTAGTGCCCTTGCCATACTCTAAGAGCGTTTTTCGTGAGGTTTCGGGCGAGATATAGACTTCGCCACGAACCACCGTCTGAATCGCCTGTTCGAGTTCAGTGCTGGCCGCACTTTTCGGCAGGAAGCCGGCGGCGCCTTCGCGCAGAGCACGGATGGCGTATTCACCTGCTTCGTGCACCGTCAACACGACGATCCTGATTTCCGGGTACTTCTTTGTAACTTGCTCGAGGACCTCAAAGCCCCCTCCATCAGGCATCGTGATGTCGAGGAGCATGAGGTCGGGCCTGAGTTCGCGGACGAGTTCCAGCGCCTCGCTTCCCTTGCCGGCCTCCCCGACGACCTCCATTCCTTCAATCTTTTCGACGAGTACCCGAATCCCAGCGCGGACCAGCGCGTGGTCGTCGGCGATTAGCACACGAACAGGACTCATGAGGTTGTCTACCTGTTGATTTTCAGTCGGGTGGCAAAGTGAGCTTGAGAATTAAACAACACAAAACCCTCCCACTGGCTTCATATGCATCATTGCAGGAACTCCCTGATTCAACAATCAGGAATAACCTGAGTGCAAGTGTCCGGACCTAAGGATGTAGGCAATATAACTTTGGACGAGGTAGTAAGGAAAGCGGAGCTAGGATGATCTTGATTGCCATCGGCAACTGAGAGGAATAAAATGCGGTAATGAATTCGATCCGAATCAATTTTCCAGATGATGTTCCGCTGGTGCAATGGGAGGACGGGAGCATACGGGTTAAAGGCACACGCCTCTTGCTCGCTATGATTGTGTCCTCGTTTCAACAAGGAGACACACCCGACGAGATCAACGATAGTTTTCCCTCGGCTTCAGTCACACAGATTAAAGCCGTTATTGACTGGTACCTCAATAATCAGTCAGTGGCGGATGCGTACCTTCAGGAGTATTACGCAAGAGGTGAAAGACTGCGTCTTGAGATTCAGAGCGAGCCTGAATACATAGCAAAGAGTGAGATACTTAAGCGCAAACGCGAGGAATTTCTCCAGCGACGCCGTGAAGAATTGATTAAAACCTAACTCTCAAGAATCAAAAAATGCTTCGTCTCCTCACCGACGAAAACTTCAATAAGCGAATTGTGCGCGGTTTGAATCGCCGCTGTCCCAATTTAGATCTTCTGCCTGTCAGAGATGTCGGACTCGCTGGTTTACCGGATCCACTGCTGCTTGATTGGGCGGCTTGGGAAAATAGAACCATGCTGACTCATGATTTCGACACTATGATTAATTACGCCCAACTGTTGCTGGTACGATATGAACCTATGGCCGGAGCCGTTTTTGTTCCTGAAAGATTGCCGATCGGTCGTGCGATCGAGGATCTGCAACTCGTGATAGAGTGCTACTCACAATCAGAGATGTACAATCGGATCGAGTATTTGCCACTTTGATCTTTAGACCAGAGCGGGGGGCAATACGAACTGCCCGAGGTGGGGACCGGAGTAGTTCTGGGTGGTGCGCAGCGCGAGTTCCAATGCGGGGCGTGTGGACTCGGGGGTGATTACCGCGTCGACAAAGCCTCGGGCTGCAGCGTACTTCGCATCGAGTTCCGTATCGTAAGTCTCCCTCACTTTGTCCATCTCGGCCGTCAGTTCGGCATCGGGAGACTCACCGTTTTTCTTCAGCTTCTCCAATTGACTGCCAAACACTGCCTGCACTGCGGCGTCGCCTTCCATCACTCCCATTCGACCGGTGGGCCAACTGTAGATGAAGTCAGGATCAAAGCCCTGACCCGCCATCGCGTAATAGCCGGCGCCGGAGGCGTGATTGATCGTAAGAACAATCTTCGGAACCGTCGCTGTCGCCATGGCTTCCACGAACTTCGCGCCCGCCCGGATTATCCCGGAGTGTTCCGCGTCAGGCCCAACCATGAATCCGGAAACATCCTGGACAAACAGCAATGGAGTTTGATGTCGCGAGCAGGTCTCGATGAAGTAGGCGACCTTCTCTGCCGATTCTGTATAGATGATGCCGCCAAATCGCGGCGGCTTGCCGCCCGGCATGCGCACCATGCCACGATGATTCGCAATCACGCCAACCTGCATTCCGCAAATGCGCGCGTGCGCCGTGATCATTTCTTTCGCGTAGTCAGCCTGAAACTCGTCGAGATGTCCATCGTCAATCAGACACTCGAGCAGGCGTCGTACATCGTAGGGCTGTCGATGATCTTCAGGAATGATTTCGTAGAGTTCGTCTGCAGATCGAACCGGCTCGGCACCAGACTCGACTGTGAACGCACACGCAGGCTTCGGCAATTCCGACACGAACTCACGAATTCTCTCAATACACGTTTGATCGTCCGGCACGCGGTAGTGGGCCACGCCAGAGAGTTCGTTGTGAGTACGAGCGCCACCGAGAGTCTCATTGTCGATCGTCTGTCCGGTCGCGCCTTTCACGAGATTGGCGCCGCCGAGTCCCATGAACGACGTGCCCTCCACCATGATGATCATGTCAGACAGGGCCGGCAGGTATGCGCCGCCCGCGATGCATGGCCCCATTACCGCGGAGATCTGCGGCACCTTCAAATACCGCCGCATGATTGAGTTGTAATAGAAGATTCGCGACGCGCCGTATTGACCGGGGAAGACTCCGCCCTGATACGGAAGGTTAACGCCCGCGGAATCGACCAGATAAATAATCGGCACGCGCGAGCGCATCGCAATCTCCTGCGCGCGCAGGATCTTCTTGATTGTTTCCGGCCACCACGAACCAGCCTTAACGGTGGCATCGTTTGCGACTACGACAACTTCCCTGCCCTCAACTCGACCCACCACAGTGACAACGCCCGCGGCCGGAGCACCACCTTCGTATTGATCAAAGGCCACGAGCAACCCGATCTCCTGCGAGTAAGACCCTTTATCGAGGAGTAGTTCGATGCGTTCTCGTGCAGTCAACTTCCCTTGCTGATGTTGGCGATCGATTTTATCCGGACCACCACCACGACGAAGCTTGGCTTCGAGTTGCAGCAGTTGTTCAGTAAGTTCCCGCAGGCGTGTTGATTGTTTTGTTGCCGGACCGTTATCAGACTTTTTCATGTGCGAATCTTATTTCTACCGTTGTTGCCAGATGGTGCGAAGCAATGCTTCCGAAGTAGTCGAAGAAGGCACTCCTTCAACAATCGCGATGCGGGAACCGCGCATCTCGAGCGCTACTGCACCGCTTCCAGTCTGCCATTCCATGCGATCGTCAGTTGCTTTCGTTTCCCGCGCGTCAGGGTATCGCTTTGAAGTTCGCTTCGCATAAGCATTAAAAAACTCTCGCGCATCAGCGGGTGTATCCCACGCAGTTAATTGCGCGATGAAGAACTCGTTCGGTTTGCCGGTTTCATAAAGTGCAAAACGATCGCCACCCCAACCCGCGGACGCCTGCTTCGATTCAGACGTATTGTTCAAAAACTCATCGAGGATCAGGTAATACCCCCATTCACCATTGACGTCATAATCGATTCGTTTCCATGATGGACCAAGAGTGGCCCTGAAGTCCGGCAGCGCCATTTTCTGCGGAGTTTCGTAAGCAAAGTATTTGTCTGCATGCAGGATCTGCTCGCTCGATTGCGGCAGCTTTGTAAACGCCTGGGAGACCATCTCCCAGCCGCCTCGCTTGTAAACATCCGTGGCCCAGTTAGAACCTTCTTCATATGGAAACAACAACGACTCACGCAACGCTCGTGGTGCTTGCCTGAACTGTTCCGACGACGCTTCCTGCGCCCCGAGGCTGCGAATGAAAGCCAGGGCCACGAGGGGATTCTTTTTCATGTACATCGTCATCGCAAGGGTCGCATCGCCTTCAATCAACGCATGGGCGGCGAGTTCGGCGTCAGAATCACCTTTGGGCCATTTTTCAAAACGCTTGAGATTGAAGTGCTGATCCTGGAGCGCGTGCGTCAATTCATGGGCCATCACGGGTTTTTGGCCGTCGAGCTCGATCCAATCAGCCAGGTAA
>DATNFX010000419.1:0-4736 GCA_035606195.1 Pyrinomonadaceae bacterium | reverse complement strand
TGTTGCTGCCTGATAGGACTCACACCTGGTCTCAACTTGTAGGACCCCTTCCCTAGATTTAGCCAATGGTTGCGAATAAAACCAGTCGTTTTGCTTTTGATTGGTGGATTATTCAGAAGCGTTTCGTCTATCTGGTAATCGCCATCTTCCTGCTCTGTGCCAGCGCCGCCGGTGCCGCCCTCTATGTCTGGAAATACGGCAATCCGTTCAAGAACGTGGCGGTTGTCAATTATCCACCCGGGGCCCGGTTCGTTTCGTTCGACGGCGACGTCCGCGTCATCCGCTCCGCCACGCGCGAAATGATTCCGGCCAACGGCGACACAGAGCTTTACCCCGGCGACACAGTACAAACCCAGGCCAACGGCCGCGCCCGCATTGGTCTCGCCGACGGCTCGACCCTCCTGGTCAAGCCAAACAGCACCATCATCATTCGCGATAACGCGCGGGCCGATGACGGCAAGAAGACAAACGTCCACGTCAAGGTCGACAGCGGCCAGCTCTCGGTCAGAACCGAGCAGCAAGCCGATGGGACTACGAACGTCGTAGAAACGCCGAAGACGAAGAACACGATGGGCGGTGAGACGAGTGCGAGTTTCGGCGTCAATGCCGAAGGTACCGAAGAAATCCGCGTCGCTACCGGTGTGATCGAGACCACCAACCAGGCGGGTGATAAAGCCTCGATCAAAGGCGGCGAGTACGTTTCAGTAAACAACTCCGGTCGCATCTCGCCGGCTCAGAAATTGTTGGACGTGCCGCAACCTGCCAAACCTCACGATCTCGAACAGGTACCGGTTGGACCAAACGGAGCTGCCAGCGTGGCGCTGAAGTGGCAGCGTCCACAGTCCGGAACACCTTCGTACTATCGAGTTGAAGTCGCCACTTCTCCGTTCTTCGTTGCCGACGGAAAAGTTATCGAACGAGATCAACTGGTAGCCACTGAGTTTGGCGCAAGCGATCTTCGTCCCGGCGTTTACTTCTGGCGCGTGAGAGCAACAGCGGCGAGCGGTCAGATCAGTGACTGGAGCGATCCACTCAAGTTCATGGTCACCAGCCGTGGCACTGGCTCACAGGTCGCCGTTTCCGATCTCAGCACGGAGCTTCTCGGCGGTAACATCTATCTGATTCGAGGTAAGGCTGAACCCGGAACGACAATCCGTGTGAGCGGACGTGAAGCGAGCGCAGCACACGATGGAGCATTTCAGATCCAGGTCACAGCCGGCAACACAACGCGAGAACTTACACTCGAAGCGAAAGATTCACAGGGGAACAGCAGTCAATATAAAGTTTCACTTTCAGCACGCGCAGGGCGCGGCAGAACTTAAGCCATAAACGATGTCGAGTCACGTAATTCTTTTAACGGATGCCCATGAAGCTCCCGCCTACGAGTTAATCGAGGCATTGCGAGCGGCTGGCGTAAAAACGTTGATCGAAGGCCTGCGTGAAGTCGAAGTCGAAGTGGCGCTCGCGAAGCAACAGAAGCGCGACGGAATGCGCGGCGCTGAAGGTCCGCCTCCCCTCGCAGTTCTCTATGAGGTTGTGCCGGGAGCGGACATGGTCGAACTTCACACCGCCATCGATCATGCAAAAGCGTTCTGGCCCGGAGCTCCCCTCGTTGCGTGTCGCCGTCAAACCAACGGATATCAGAGTCATAACCTGCGCAGTCTCGACGGCGTGAGTCTCAAACGGCTTGGCTTTGCGGCGATTGCAGACAAGTCAGGACAACTTCCTGCCCTGCTTCGCGAGATCGAAGGGCACGGCGAATTGCGCATGCCGCCCATGTCGGAGAAGCCGGCGGAGACCGAAACTTCTTCACTTCCAAAGAAGATCAAAGCGAGTCACTTGCGCGCGGCATACGATCTCGTCTCGTCCTTACACTTCAGCGGAGATCAGAGTGGTGCGGCAAGTACGGCGCTGGCTGGTTTGGCGGATCTGATTTACGCCGATCGCTGGGCCATCTATCTCTTTTCGGAATCCAAAGGTGTGGAAGGCGCAACTCTGGAAGCGATTGCAGTCAGACGCCCCGGACAGGAAGGCTCCAAGACCGAAGAAGAATGGGGACGCCTGCTCAACGTCGAACCGGATCTCCCCATCGGATCGGAAACCAAGGCTGCCAAACGAGCCGCCGCGGGAATGGGCATCATCAAGCGGAAAGAAAAGCGACAGTTTGTCGTGGCGATTCCATTGATTTGTGGCGAGAGAATACTCGGCGTCATCGAAGGCGTTCGTGAAGGTCACGGCGCACGTGCGTTCAAGAAAGCCGACGTTGCTTTACTCGATTCGCTTTCACTGCCGATTGCTTCAGCCCTCGCGAACGCAGTCCGTATCGCCGAAGCCGAACGACTTTCACAAACGGACGATCTCACAAAACTTCACAACGCCCGCTACCTGCGACAGTTCCTGCTGAACGAAATCCGGCGCGCACGCCGTTATGGCTCGAGCGTGGCCGCGTTGTTCCTCGACCTCGACGACTTCAAACAGATTAACGACGTATACGGCCACCTGGTTGGTTCACACGTGCTGATGGAAATAGCCGCGGTGATCCTTTCCTCAATCCGCGACACTGACGCCGTCGCTCGTTATGGCGGTGACGAATTTGTGATCGTGCTGCCCGACACAGGAATTGAACTGGCAGGACAAGTCGCTGAACGCATTCGCCAGAAGATCACGCGACACATGTTCAACGGCGGTCGCCGTCTACAACTTCCCTTGACCGCGAGTTTCGGAGTAGCGGCATTTCCGAAACACGCTTCATCCCCCCAACAACTCATCGCCTGCGCCGACACGGCGATGTACGAGGCCAAAGCCGCCAACAAGAACTGCGTTCGCTTCGCCGCCGATCTGGCTTCCCGAGAACCAACGAAGCGCGTCGTCGCAACGCCTGAAACCACAGATTACACAGATTTGCCAAACTGATCGGTTTGCATCTGTGCAATCTGTGGTTAAACCATGTAAAGTTTCTAGTTTACGCCGTGAACGTTCAGGGTGTATCTTAGGATTTCGGACGTGTTTGGGCGTCTAAGGGGGGTAAAGAGCGATGGTTGGACTCGCTACTTACTGAATTTACCGCCGATCCCACCCGAAGTTCCATTCTATACAACCACGGGAAGTGAATAAGTCTAGATGGCGTTCAAATCTATCTTTAGTCTGTTTTCCAGCGATCTCGCTATTGACCTCGGGACGGCAAATACCCTCGTTTATGCAAAGGGACGCGGCATAGTCGTGTCTGAACCATCTATCGTTGCGATCAATAAAGTAACCAATCAAGTCGAAGCTGTCGGACGCGATGCGAAAGATATGTTGGGCCGTACTCCCGGCAACATCGTTGCCATTCGGCCCATGAAAGACGGAGTCATTGCGAACTTCGAAGTCACCGAAAAGATGTTGCAGCACTTCATTCGCAAGGCCCACAACGGCAAAACGTGGGTGAGCCCGCGCGTCGTGATTGGTATTCCATCGGAGATAACTCAGGTCGAGCGACGTGCTGTTGAAGACTCGGCTTATCGCGCCAAAGCTTCGGAGGTCTATCTCGTCGAGGAAGCGATGGCGGCGGCGATCGGCGCCGGACTGCCGATCACTGAGCCGCATGGAAACATGGTCGTGGACATCGGCGGCGGCACCACCGACATCGCAGTGATCAGCTTGAGCGGAATCGTTTACTCGCGCGCCGTGCGTGTCGCCGGTAACGAGATGGACGAGGCGATCATTCAGTACATCAAGCGGAAGTACAATCTTCTGATTGGTGAACGAACGGCGGAAGCGATCAAGATTGAGCTCGGCTCTGCGTATCCGTTGGATGAGCCTCTTTCGTTTGAAGTGCGTGGCCGTAACCTCATCGAAGGCATCCCGAAAACGATCACGATCACGGACGAAGAAGTGCGCGAAGCCCTCGCCGACTCGATCTCGACGATTATCAACGCCGTGCGCGTTGCACTCGAACGAACTCCCCCCGAACTCTCGGCAGACATCGTCGAGCGCGGCATCGTACTGACCGGCGGCGGCGCACTGCTGAAGAATCTCGACAAGCGGCTCTCAATCGAAACTGGATTGCCAGTGTCACTCGCCGACGACCCCCTTGCGTCGGTCGTGTTAGGCACGGGCAAAATGTTGTCAGACTTCGATCTGCTCAAGCGCGTTAAGTGGGAAAACACGATGGTCAGCGGCATGTAGTCTGATCTGTGTAAATCTGGATTAGTGATCAGTATAATCTGTGGTTAGCGCGTGGCTTTTGTTCGCACACAAAAAGAGATTCGACAGCGAGCTCCCATCTGGCTCGTGACCTTGCTTGTCGCCAATCTCATCATCATGGCTGTTGACGCCAGAGACGCTGACGGGCGGCAGAAGATTTTGCGCGTCTGGACGCAGGCCTTCGCGTCGCCATTGCAAAGCACGTCGTCAAAGGTGACCGGCGCAACTTCCGGTTTCTTTCAACAGATCTGGAATTTTCGCCGCACCGCACGCGAGAACGAACAACTCCGAGAACGCCTGACGCAGGTTGAAACAGAACTCCACACTGCCCAACAGTCAGCCGCTGAAAACGAGCGTCTCAAAGAGCTCTTAAAGCTGAACGAACAGAGCGAAATTAAGAATGTTCCCGCTCGCGTCATCGCGCGCGATCCGTCAGTGTGGTTCAACACGATCACGATCAATCGTGGCAGCAGTTCAGGAATCGCCGTCAACATGCCGGTCGTTACTTCCGGTGGCATTGTTGGACGCATTATCACCGTCAGTCCCTGGGC
>DATNFX010000418.1:0-8792 GCA_035606195.1 Pyrinomonadaceae bacterium | reverse complement strand
GACTGCGGCGGTATTTAGAGTGATCTTGTCGGCCCCTGCACGCAGAATCGAGCGAATGTCTTCAACGGAGCGCAAGCCGCCGCCGACAGTAAACGGAATAAAGACCTCATCGGCGACGCGACGCACGAGATCAGCAACGATTGCGCGACTGTCAGAGGACGCTGTGATATCGAGGAACGTCAGCTCATCAGCACCTTCCAGATCGTAACGTTTCGCCTGCGCCACCGGGTCACCCGCATCCATTAACGAGACAAACCGAATCCCCTTGACCACGCGGCCATTATCAACATCCAGACAAGGAATGATTCGCTTCGCAAGCATCTTTTCCGATCAGCGCAAGTCCGAATAAAAATCCGTACTATCCGTGGCTAAAATTTCTGAGCATCCGCAACCCAACATCCTGACTCTTCTCCGGATGAAACTGCACGCCACAAACATTCCCCTGCGCGACAACCGACGCATAACGCTCCCCATACTCAGTCTTCCCCACGACGACCTCTTCCTCACGCGGCCGGCAGTAAAACGAATGGACGAAATAACAAAACGCTCCATCCTCGACACCCTCAAACAGCGCATGCTCGCGTTTCTGGTAAATCCGATTCCACCCGACCTGCGGCACGACGAGTTCCTTCCCAAACCGGCGCACACTTCCCTTCAGCAAACCAAGTCCAGGCGTCGATCCAAACTCATCAGATTCTTCAAACAACATCTGCATCCCAACACAGACGCCAAGCAAAGGCGTTCCTTCACCAGCCTTCTCACGCACAAGCTGCTCGAGACCGTGCTCTTTCAACGCCTTCATACACGCAGCAAATGCCCCCACACCGGGCAGCACCAGCCGCTCCGCAGCACGCAGGATTCCTTCATCGCCGCTAACAATCGCTTCGCAACCCGTGGCCGCAAAAGCCTTTTCAACCGATCGCAGGTTGCCAACGCCGTAATCTATGATCGCTAAAGTCATGATCTATGATGAATAGAACAAGTCAGGAAGAGGGGCTTGCCCCCGCTGTTGGAAGTGCGGGGGCAAGCCCCTCTTCCTGACTTGTTCTGAAGTCACAACGACCCTTTCGTGCTCGGAACACCAACAATGCGACTATTCCTCTCGACGGCCTTGCGCAACGCGCGCGCAGTCGCTTTGAACGTTCCTTCGAGAATGTGGTGCGTATTGCGGCCGCGCAGACAATCGATGTGCAGATTGAACTTCGCAGTCTCCGCAAACGATCGCCAGAAGTGTTCTGCTAGTTCGACCGAGAAGTTTCCGATCATCTGCCGTCGCGTTTGCACCTCGTAGACGAGATAAAACCGCCCGGAAAGATCAATCACCGATCGACACAGCGCCTCATCCATCGGCACAAGCGCTTCGCCGTAACGATTGATTCCCGCCTTGTCTCCGAGCGCCTGGACGAGGGCCTGGCCCAGGGTGATGGCGATATCTTCGACCGAGTGATGATCGTCAATTTCGAGATCGCCTTTGCAAATGACTTGTAAGTCGAAGAGCCCGTGTTTGGCGAAGAGATCGAGCATGTGTTCGAGGAACGGCACGCCGATGGAAACACTTGACTGCCCGCTGCCGTCAAGATTCAGTTCGACACGGATGTCCGTTTCCTTCGTCTTGCGTTGGATGGCTGCGATTCGTGATTGCATGGTCGTTGTTTTAGCCACAGATTTCACGGATTGCGTTCAGGATCTGATCGTTCTCTTCCGGTTTTCCGAAACTAAACCGGAAATAATCTCTCAACATCGGATAACCACTGACGTCACGGACGAGAATGTCGTGTTCCAACAACTCGGTAAAAATACGTCGTGGATCCGTAGCGGACTTCACCACCATGAAGTTCCCTTTCGAAGCTACCGGGGTCAAGCCTTTGACGCTGCATAACTCTCCAAATAGCCGCTCGCGTTCGGCGATGATCTCTTTCACTAGCGGGCGCAGCTCGGTGTCATAGTGTTCCATCGCCACCTCGGCGGCGACTTGTGCAAACAGATTTACGCTGTAAGGCAACACTGCTTTGTGAACTTCACTCACTACTTCAGGCGAGGCAAGCAGGTAGCCGAGTCGCAAAGCGGCAAAAGCCATAGCCTTTGAGAATGTGCGCAACACGATCAGGTTTTCGTGTTCGTGGAGCAGCGGCACAACGGTGTGCTCGGAAAATTCATGATACGCCTCATCGACTATCACCAAGCCTCGCGACGCTTTTAACAGGGCACTTAGAACATCGTCTTCGAGCACGCAACCGGTAGGATTGTTTGGCGAACAGATGATGGTGACATCAGGCTGACGATCTTTAACGGCTTTGAGCAGTGCCTCACTGTCATATTGCAGGCCTGTTGTCAGTGGAACACTCTCAACTTCACCGCCGAGCACGGTTGCGATTTGCGCGTAGAGTAGAAATGTCGGCTCAGAGATCAGCACGCGTTTTCCCGGCCCCATCGTCACCATTAGCGACGCCTGGATCAACTCATTGGAACCATTCCCGGCTAGTACTCCATCAGCCCTCCAACCAGCAAAAGCGGCGAGCTGAGAATGCAAACCTGCAGGAACAAACTCTGGATAGCGTGACCACTTACGCTCGGTAAAGCGGCGCAGAACTTCTTCCTTTATTCGAGCCGGTGCATCCCACGGGTTCTCGTTTTGATTGACTTTCAGCGACGCTCGATGTGGGGCAAGCGTGTAGCCACGCAACGCGCGAACTGCAGGCTTGATGGAGTTGAGAACGTCGCTCATGAACTTGGCTTTCCTTCTTTTCGAATCAAAGCAGATCTCGCATGACCGGCGAGTCCTTCACTCTCGGCGAGTAGATTCACGCTATCGGAGACTTTACTAAACGCCTCCGCCGAATATCGCAACAGACTCGTGCGCTTCACAAAATCATAAACTCCGAGCGCCGATGAAAACCGTGCTGTTCTTCCAGTCGGCAAGACATGATTTGGACCGGCAAGGTAATCGCCGACAGCTTCAGGCGTGTAACTACCAAAGAAGATCGCGCCGGCATGTCGAATCTGGCCGGCAATCGCTTCATCATCCTTCGTCACAATTTCTACATGCTCGGGAGCTAGCTCATTCACGAGTCCACACGCTTCGTCCAAGCTTTCAACGACAACTATCGCGCCGTAATCTCTTAACGACGAACTGACGATCTCGAGCCGTGGCAGCGACCGCGCCTGACGCTCCACTTCCTCCGCCACGCTTCTCGCCAGCGACTCATCGGCTGTGATCAAAACCGCCGAGGCATCTTCACCATGTTCCGCCTGGGCCAGTAAATCGGCGGCAATAAAATCAGCGCGGGCCGTCTCGTCAGCAACGATCACTACTTCAGTCGGCCCGGCAATTGAATCAATTCCCACCACTCCAAACACGAGTTTTTTAGCCGCGGCGACGTACTTGTTTCCGGGTCCCGTAATCTTATCGACGCGCGGTACAGTCTCAGTGCCAAACGCGAGTGCCGCAATCGCCTGCGCCCCGCCAACCGCAAACACCTCAGTGACGTTCAACTCAATCAGTGCCGCTGCGACCGCAGGATTCTCCGCCAAAGTGCGTGGTGGCGTTGTAACAACAATACGCTCGACACCGGCAACCTGTGCTGGAACAACGTTCATCACCACTGATGATGGATACGCTGCCGTTCCTCCAGGGACATACAAACCAACGCGCTCAAGAGGGGTTATGCGCTGACCTAACTGCACACCTTTACTCGGACTGATGCTCCAGGATTTTTCAACCTGCCGTTCATGAAATGCTCTGACATTCGCGATCGCCTCTCGAAGTGCACCCCGCACACTTTCATCTACACCCACAGCACAGCGCCTGAGCTCATCATTCTCGATACGCAGATGTTTCAAGTCGACGTCATCGAACCGCAAGGTGTAATCGAACAAAGCCTCGTCACCGCGCGCACGCACATCATCGATGATCGTCGCAACGACGCTCATCAACTGGCCATCAAGCACAACCGATCGTGCGGCCAGACGCGGGACAAGCTCCATCTTGTTAATCCTGGGAATCATGTAATCCTGTCTAACTAAACCACCGCCTCCAGCGTCTTAATCAGTCCTCCCACCTCCTCAGTCTTCAGTTGATAACTCGCGCGATTCACGACTAAACGACCCGTGGATACCGCAATCTCTTCAACAACCGTCAGCCCGTTCTCACGCAGCGTGACGCCAGTCTCAACAAGATCGACAATCATATCTGCGAGTCCGAGCGCCGGAGCGAGCTCGACCGATCCCGAAAGCTGAATAATCTCGACGGGAATGCCGCGCGAGCCGAAATGCGCGCGTGCAATCTGCGAATACTTCGTCGCCACGCGAATCATTCCCTGCACCTTCGTCATCGCGTCTGCATCCGCCGCCGCCACGACGATGCGACACCGTGAAATACCGAGATCGAGCGGCAACAGCAGGTCGGCTTCCGACTCGAGCAACACGTCGCGTCCGACGATTCCACAATCGGCAATCCCATGCTCGACGTAAACCGGCACATCGGCGGGCTTCACGAAGATGAAGCGGTACTGGCCCGTTTCGTCAATGAGGGCGAGCCGGCGCGAATTCACTGCGTCGTCGCTCACGCCGATACCGGCCTGCGCCAGCAGCGCGAGGGCGCTTTCCTGCATTCGTCCCTTACCGATTGCAATCGTGATCATCAGTCTTGCTTACCACTGCGTCCAAGAACTTCCGTGAGCGCGTCCAGGTTAAGCACAAAGCCGACGGCAGGCTCTGAGCGTCCAAAGCTTCCCGTTAGACCGTCGTAACGACCACCGCGTCCGACACTCGATCCCGCACCATGAACAAAAATTTTCAGACTCAAGCCAGTGTATTAATCGAGACTCGAAACGTCGCCGAGATCGATCTCGAATGAACTCTCGAGACCGAGCGACTCGATTCCAGTCCAGAGTTCTTCGAGCGAATCCAGGGCCGCCATTGACCGTGCATTGGTAATTGCCCTACGTGCAGCTTCCAAAACATTGCGCTTGCCCGTCAGTTGAGTTGGCTGCGAGAACGCCACGGCCTCATCGTCATTGAATGTTTGCAGGAACTGCTGCAACTCGGCGGCTGCGCGTGTGTCAATCAGCCGGCGCAACTGCTCGCGCGCGTCAGTTGTCAGATTAAGATGTGCTGCGACGCCGTTGAAGACTTCGACGTTGTTGATTGTGATGCAGCAACGCGACTGCAAATTCAAACGCGACAGTATCTCTGCTGCCAGTCGCAGTACCTCGAGATCAGCCGCCGTTCCGCCAACGCCGATCAATTCGCAGCCGAGTTGTGTGTTCTCGCGGCGCCATTCAGCATGTGACTGCGTTTGCTGCCGAAACACCGGCGCCGCGTAACAAAAACGTAGTGGTCGTGGTCTTTCAGACAACAGGGTCGCAGCCATACGCGCGACCGAGCTTGTTACGTCGGGACGAAGTGCAAGCAAACGCCCGTCGTTGTCGGTGAAGCGAAAGCCGCGTTGAGCTTCGGTCCGTCCCATTCCCTGCTCGAAGAGATCGTAGTAGTCGACGGAAGGCGTGATCACCTCTTCGTAGTTCCAGCCCTCGAAGACAGACATGGCGACGTCTTCGACTGTGCGTCGCAAACGCGCCTCGGCGCCGATGTAGTAACGCATTCCCGCTGGAATTCTGGAGGTCATCTGATGGCTCACACTAAATGAAAAACCCGCTACCGGCTTTCGCGTCGGCAGCGGGTTGGAAAATCGTTCTATGTCGACTTACACGATCATCCCGCCACCGGTGTGGTGATGCCAGTACGCATGATGACCGTGAACGCGATTGATGAACATTGCCCTGCGCTTATACCCGACTGCACGTGAGGTTGTCAAACAATCCTGACTGTAAACTGTCCAATTAACCACCCGCAATAAACGGCCTGGCCTGCACTATGTAGATCTGCCCCTTCATGTAGGCCCACTCAATGTCCTGGTCGCGGCTGCCAAACACGCGTTTGATCGCATTCGCCGCACGCACGAGCCGCCGAATGACATCATCAGTCAGCACGACGCGATCGCCTTCGATCGGCACCTCTTTCACGCCACCCTTCTCGTCAAACGTCAGCAAACTGTCTTCAGCAGAACGCGTCAACACCTTTATCGAATTGCTGCGCGGACGAAAGAGTATCTGCTCGGCAATACGCTGGCCTTCAACCACTTTGATACCTAAACCCCGCTTGGCACTGATATAGACCACGCCTTTGTTTTCAGCGTCGAACGGATCCGTGCTGATCATCACGCCGGAGCTCTCGGAATTGATTCCCTCCTGCAGCAGGACCGCCATAAAAATCTTCGAGTGAGCCACGCCCGCACGCTCGCGCGCTTCGTAAGCCTCGAAATTCCACAGTGAAGCCCAGACCTTTTTTATTGCATCGATCAACTGCTCGTCACCACGCGCGTTGGGTACAGTCGTGTACAGACCGGCGCCGCTGAAGTTCGGCAGGTCTTCCGAGTTGGAAGAGCTGCGCACGAACAATCCCTTGCCCGCATATTCACTCGCAACTCGCTGAAGGACGGTGCGCTTCAACTCGGGATCAAAATCAGCGTTCTCGATCTTCTGTCGTAGCTCGACCAGTCGCTGGCGGCGATAAGCCGGATCGTGAACAAACTTCTGATCGTCCATCAAATCGCGAATCGTTTCGTCGAGCTTGTTTCGGGTTATGAAATCGTCGTAGTAAAAAAACGGAATGGTAAAACCGCCAGGTACGACGATGCCCGGCAATCGGGCGTTGAGCACCTCGCCCAGATTTGCCGACTTGCCCCCAAAAGCGATGCTCGATTGCGAACGCTGCTGGGCCAAACTCAACAGACGCTTTTCAGCCAGATTCGAGCGCGGTTTTATGAGGTCAGCACGTTCTGCCTCGCGGCGCACATAGTCGCGCAACTGAACATTGTCGGCACGTTTGATCTTGTAATTCTCGCGCAGGGTTTCAAAGTTTACCCAGTAAGTGTCGTACTGCTTGAAGAGTTCTTTCGCGTTCTTGATATACGCGTTTGGAATGCCCCAGCCTTTGGCGAGCAGGTTGATGTGCGAGAGTGGCGTCGAAGGTTGCGAAGTGATGATGCCGGCGACAGGCGGAAGCTGTACCGGCACCTCGTCGAGGACGAGGATCTCGTTGGAACCAATCTCGACGTGGTCATCCAACTTTTCGATGATGTGAATGCGGCCGATCCCTTTTGCAATGTTCAGCGCCTGGTACGCCTGTTCCTTTGCGATGTCGCTCAGCAAAACGCGCTGCACGCCGGCAAGATCTTTCGACGCCTCATCCTGTCGCAATGAATTTGGTTTGAACGCGACTGGTGTGAAGAACGACTTATTGATCACTTCGTAAGCGAGCTGAATCTGATCCGCCGGTATGAGATCGCCTTCCCAGAACTCGAAGGTCCAGCGCTTGATCGGAGTTTGATATGCAAGCGTGCCGAGGATAAAGCGACGATTAGGCTTGATGTAGTTGTTTACAAAAAAGTCCTTGCCTCGTTCGAGTGAGAGATATGTGCCGTTGACGAAATCTTTGTGGAAGCTGAAGCGTTTCTTGTTGACGTAATAGATCTTGTTGCCGTCTTTGCGATCGATCACAAACATCACGTGCGGGAGTGCGTATGGCGTGTTGGCGTCGTAAACGACGGAGATCGAGTTGAAGTCGGCTTGCGATTTGACCGCGGGCAGCGATTTGGGACCTGTCTGCGCCACCGCCGGCAGGCAAATCAATACCAAAACAAAGACGAGCTTTATTAGTTTCATAGCGTGGCCGCCGCCTTTTCGATCTGCGTTACGAGATGATCGACGTCGTGCTGTTCAGTGAGGAAGCTGTTTATGTTCACACGCAGCGCGCGACTTCCGTGCAGGACAGTTGTCGTAAGCCACGCTTCGCCGCTGCGCTCGATTAGCTGTTGCAATCGCTGCTGAATGAGGTCGGATCTTGAAGTATGCCGAAAACAGCACACGGCAGTTTCGACTTCACCGACACGTTCGAAATCGGTTAGCGCGTCGATGCGGCTCGCGAGGTAGTTTGTGAGATCGATGTGGTGTTCGACCGTTTTTGCGTAGCCTGTGCGGCCCATAAACTTCATCGCCATCCATAACTTCAGCGAGTTGAAGCGCCGCGTTCCCATCTGGCCGTAGCGGAAGAAGTCGAACTCGACGTCGGCGCCACCGCGGTCCTCGTTCAGGTATTCAGGGGTCATATCAAACGATTCGCGCAGCACGCGGCCGCCTTCGCGCACGAGTGTTGCGCCACAGGCAAAAGGAACAAACATCCACTTGTGCGGATCGAATGTGATCGAGTCGGCCTGTTCGATGCCGTTCAGCATGTGTTTGTGTTTCGGCGAGAACGCGAGTGTTCCACCGTAGGCGGCGTCGATGTGATACCAGCAGCGATTCTCTTTCGCGATTGCGGCAAGTTCTTCGAGAGGATCAATGACGCCCGTGGAGGTCGTGCCGGCAACGCCGACTATGCAACACGGTATTCTTCCGGCTTCACGATCATTGTGAATTGCATCCCGTAGCGCATCGACGCGAATGTGGAAACGATCGTCAGTCGGGATCTTTCGCAGGCCTTCGCGGCCAAGACCGAGAATGTCTGCGCTCTTATCGATCGAATAGTGACACTGCTCTGAGGCGTAGACGACGAGGTCGCTTTGGGCTGTGCGCACACCACGATCTTTGATGCTTTTGGCAACACTGTCTCTCGCACATTTCAAAGCGATCAGATTCGCTTCTGAGCCGCCGCTCGCGAGTGTCCCAAAACCCTTCGGACCATAGTTCAGTAGCTCGCAGAGCCAGCGGATGACGCGTGCTTCGTTCATGGCT